>JAUUZN010000012.1 GCA_030589945.1 Gammaproteobacteria bacterium
ATTTTACAAATAAATCCTCTGATTTATTCGATTTATAATAAGACATTGGGGTAAACTAGATAAAGAATTTATGTACAGATAAAAGACTTTTATAATGAAATTGATTCAAACACTCATGTTGACATTATTTTTGGCATTATTTTTGTCAACTACGGACACCTTTGCATGCATTAGCCCTATTTATGATGACGATGAAAATGTCGCTGCCTGTCTCAAAGAAGCCAATGAAGGAAGTGAATATGCGCAATTTTTATTGGGGCTGATTTATTACAATGGTGATATGACTGACAGAGATATTATTAAAAGTATGCAGTGGTTTACCAAGTCAGCAGAGCAAGGTTTTGTTTATTCTCAGTATAATTTGTCAGTTATCATGTCCAATCATGATGAATTCCCTAAGGATGAACAACAATCAATTCGCTGGTTGCGCAAGGCTGCAGAACAGGACTTCGACATTGCACAATTTAGTCTCGCCCAGCGTTATGACTATGGTGAGGGTATTGATCAAAGTCCTGCGACTGCAGCGAAATGGTACATTAAGGCCGCTGAGCAAGGACATGCAGGTGCTCAAAATAATATTGGTGTGATGTATGATACCGGTGTAGGTATTATTAGAAATAAGAGTCGCGCACATATGTTCTTTTTCATGGCTGCAGTTAAGGGCGAGCAGATTAGTATTAAAAATTTAGCCCTCATTAAGCAAGAAATGTCAGAGCAAGAAATAAAGCTAGCCATTCAATATGCTGCCGAGTGGATGGAACAGTATCCTTAATTATTTTCTAAGGGTTTACTGTTGTTCTAGCCACTCTTCCAAGTCATCTGCTGAACCAATCAATTGGCCATCGATAAAGACTTGCGGTGTAGTGAACTGGCCTGTTACTGCGGTGAGAGTGTTGTAACTAAGGCCATTTTTACCCAGTTCAATCTCTTCAAAACTATAGCCATAACCTTCTAATTCATCTTTTGCGCGATTACAGTGTGAGCATCCAGATTTGGTGAACATTGTTACTTTAGCAGGCTCCTTGGCATCAGGCGCGATATAGGCAAGCATGGTATTTGCGTCAGAGACTTTAAACGGGTCGCCTGGAACGTCATCTTCAATAAACATCTTTTCGATAATGCCATCATTCACCACCATACTGTAACGCCAGCTTCTTTTGCCATAACCATTGAGTGACTTATCAATAAGTAGTCCCATGGCTTCAGTAAATTCACCATTACCATCGGGTAAAAATATGATGTTATTCGCATCTTGACCTTCCTTCCAAGCATTCATCACATAGGTATCATTGACGGATACGCAGTAGATGGCATCAATATTAGCTTCTTGAAAGAGTGGCGCCAGCTCATTATATCTTGGTAGATGCGATGAAGAGCAGGTTGGTGTGAATGCGCCGGGCAATGAAAATAGAATCACTCTTTTACCTTTAAATAGTGAACCAGTCGACCAGGATTCCCATTCGTTGTCTTCCTGTACTTTGAACTTTACAAATGGAATTTCTTGACCTTCTTTATTTTCAAACATAATAATCCTAAACGTTGATGAGCGCGTCATTGATGATATCGAGTAATCTATACATGTCAATGGGTTTACTAATTAGGTAACTAATTCCAAGGTCATTAGCACTGGAATGTTTTAATTTTTCACTATAGCCAGTACAAATAATAATAGGAAGTTCTGGTTTCAATGATTGGACTTTCTTTGCAAGTTCTTCACCGGTTAAAAATGGCATGGTTTGATCCGTGAGGATTAAATTAAAATCACTGGGTTTATGCATAAATGCTTCTAGTGCGAGTTGGCTATTATCAAATCGACTGACACGATACCCATAGGATTCTAAAATTTCCTCAAACAATAAACTCAAAGGAATATCATCATCCACGACCATGATGTGCTCACCATTTCCCTGTTCTGAGTGTTCTTCTGAAATAAAATGATCACCCTCTTTAGTCTGATTTGCCAAAGCATGTGCTGGGAAGTAAAGTTTAAATACGGTATCGGTTCTCGATGAAGAGCGCACAGTGACGTGACCTTCACTATCGTGCACGATTCCATGGACTACAGAAAGTCCCATACCTGTTCCCTGTCCAATATCTTTGGTGGTAAAGAAGGGGTCAAAGATATTTTTTACAACATTTGAAGAAATTCCGGTACCCGTATCCTGTATGGTGATACAAACATAATTGCCCTGAAATGTTTGGTGGCATGAACTACATTTATTCTTTTTAATGGTCTCTTCAGTCAGACTGATAAAAATGCTACCTTTTTCATCCTTTGCAGCATCTTTAGCATTGATTAACATATTCATGATGACCTGATGTAACGCGACTGGATTAATACTGATATTACTGGTGTCAGCCTTAAGCTTATGACTGATGGTAATCGATGAGGGCATCATTGATTTGATGAGTTGCAAAACCTCTTTGATAATGGGCATTGAATCTACAAGAACATTTTTAGTGGGCTCACTTCGACTAAATATCATCATTTGGCTAATGAGGTCTCGTGCTCGAAGGGAAGCAATACTGACTTCATTAAGGTATTTGCTTAGTTTTTCATTATTGTCATGGGTTGTTATTTTTTTTGCAAGACTGTTGTAGCCTACAATTGAGCCTAAAATATTATTGAAGTCATGAGCAATACCCCCCGTCAGGTGACCAATACTATCCATTTTTTGACTCTGATATAGCTGTTGCTGAATTTCGTGTTGGTTGTCCGCCTGATGTTGGCCTTCAAGGGCTACTGAGGCGATACCAGAGGTGATATCTAAAATCTGGTTGAGTATCTCTCTAGGTATACTATTATCTTCAATGTATAGACAAACCGCACCCTCTGTGGTGTGTTTGTTACTGATCAGTGAATGACCACAAAAGGCCGTAATATTTTTTGAATTGAGTAATTGATTTGCTGACTTCCAAGATTCGAGCTTATCAAGTTGTTCAATATAGATGGTTCCTGATTGCTTCAGTGTTTGTTGTAATTCGGAATTAGCCTCTTCAATACTAATGCTATTTAAAACGTGAAATAAGGCATCCGGTATACTTTTGCTGTGGATGAGTTGAGCTTTATCTGAGTGGTCAGTTGTCAGATAAATGACACAATAAATTGAGGGTTCGATTTCATGAATAGCATCACATATTTTAGACAATATTTGATGAAGTTCTTGGTGCTCGATAATATTCTGTAAAATAGTCTTCATTTTTTCTTGTAGGTGTCTTTGGATGACCACCTGAGTAATGTCTTGATGCATGCCGATCATTCTGTAGGGCTTATTATTTTTATCAAATAAGATCTCGCCACGAGAGTCGAGCCATCTTTTATAGGGACGTTGAGTATTACAACGCATTTCGACGCGATAAGGCTTTTTTAAGTTGGTGGCAGCCTTTAATGCTGCCAGGTGTTTTTCTCTATCGGCTTTGAAGATTAAAGCAAAAAAATCAGCATTTGACAGTGTTCTATGATGAGGTTCGAGATCTAATATTTTGAGTGCAGTATCGGAAAAATGGATACACTTATTGGTAATATCCCAATCCCAAGAACCAATTTTAGCGGCCTTTTGAGTAATGTAGGATTCTTGATAGATCTGTTTGTTAAGTTTTTTAATCTTTAGCAATGCTAAGGATAAACCTGAAATGAGACTCAGTATTAGAATTGTACCGAAGATAAGCCAAATGTTAAGTGGCGTTGATTGGGATATCACGATTAGCAGAAAGACCACAAAAGTGACAATCAGAACGATTAATGTGGGTGGAATAATAAGTTTTTTCAAAGAAATTATCCTAGTTTTGTAAGGCAGGTTCTTTACATTGTTCTTACATGAGCATCACATGGCAATGATACCACAATGATTTTTACAAGGTTATCCATTGGAGAGTACAAAATGTTAATTGTTACCCGAGACGAAGGCTCTACTACAATAATTTTGTTTTTCTGCATAGAATTAATTACAATTTGTAATCTTGGTGAGTCCACAATGTATTAATAGAGAGCAGACGTGACAAAAAAAATATTTATTATTGATGATGATAGTCAGATTTTAGCTCTACTCAGAGATGTGTTTGAAATTGAAGGATGGAATGTCGTTATCTCTAGCAGCGTAGCCGATGCGAAAGAACATCTACACACTAGCGATCCAGATTGTTTTATTGTTGACTTAAAGTTACCCGACGGTGATGGTAATGAGCTCATAAAGTATCTTAAAGCAAATCATACCGCTCCAATTATTGCAATAAGCGGTGCTTTTGCTGCCCATGATCGACTTAACCTTCCTGCTACGAGTCAATTTGGTGCAGATTATCATCTGAGTAAACCCTTTGAACCAGATGAATTGATCATAGAATGTAAGAGACTAATGGAATTATCTAAAAAGTCTTTTTAGTCGAAATGATTAACCATATTCGTTATAAACGCTCGTTAGTTCACAAAAATGCGCTTTATTTATGTTTTTTCAGCATAGATTCTTGTCGAAATGGATATTTTGACCAATACTTTTCATATAACAGGTTCGTCAATCTATGAAGGGTAATAACGATTCTCAATGTCTTCTAAATCTACTAATGAAATATTATCTCCGAATCAAGCAGCTCAGATGCTTATGGTGTCTCCTGCTACGGTCCGTCAGTGGGCCGCAAAAGGCAAATTAAACGCTCTAACGACTCCGGGTGGCCATCGAAGATTTCGGATGAGTGATATTAAGATGTTTGCCCAAGAAAAAAATATCATACTTAATATTGATTCTGATGAAACATTTTCAATATTAATTGTCGATGATGATTCTCAGTTTTCAGGTTATCTTGCGGAGCTTATTCCTACTTTTGATTCTAGGATCGTCGTACAGGTGGCTAATGATGGTTTTGAGGCAGGAAAATTAGTCCACATCTTTAATCCTGATATGATCTTAATGGATCTAATGATGCCATCAATGGACGGTTTTGATACCTGTAAGAGTATCAAAACAGATCCTGATACATCGAGTATTAGAATAATTTGCATGACGGGTTATGGTAGCACTGAAAATATCGAACGAATCCAAAGTTTAGGTGCAGAAGCTTGTATTACTAAACCGATTGATGAAGATGTTCTTGAACAACATATCCGCAGAATAATGGTATAGTCTTTTGTGATTAGAATATCTGGAATTGAGAGTCATGGATCCATTGAATATTATCATTGTAGAAGATAACCCTGAGTATAACCGTTTCCTATGTGACCTGCTGACTCTCGAGGGACATCAGGTTGTTTCGGCGCCTCATGGTTTGGATGCAACTAAGATCATTGAAAACAATCAAATTGACCTCGTAATCACAGACTTATTGATGCCAAAAAAGGATGGTGTTCGACTTATTACCGAACTCAGGATCTCACATCCAAAGCTACCCATTATAGCAATGTCAGGGGGTGAATCTGAGTATTCCCCCTCATTTCTAGAGTCGGCTAAAGCGCTTGGAGCGGCTCAAATTATTGATAAACCATTTACGAAAGATAAACTGATTGATTTAATCGATATTTGTTTCGAATAATTATACAAAAAATCGCTCATCATCCTTGCAATCACTGCTACTATCTGCTTAAATTGCGCGCTTCTAAAGAGCGGAAGTGGTGAAATTGGTATACACGCTGGTTTTAGGTACCAGTGCCGTAAGGCGTGAGAGTTCGAGTCTCTCCTTCCGCACCATTCTTTTTACGAAGTAATATTGATAAATAGTAAATATATAATGCGACTCATGGTCGCAATTTGAGGTGTGATTTCATGCAAGTCTCCGTAGAAACAACCACTGGTCTTGAACGTAAAATGACCGTTGCTATCCCAGCCGATACCATTGACTCCGATGTTAATAAAAAACTACAAAATTTAGCTCGGACTCAACGAATGGCGGGTTTCAGACCAGGTAAAATTCCTGTGTCCATTATCAAGAAACGCTTTGGTGCTTCTGTACGTCAGGAAGTTATGCAAGACGCGATTCAGCGTGCTTTTTATGATGCAGTGACCCAAGAAAAATTAGAGCCTGCAGGTCAACCAATGATTGAGCCTGGAGAATATAAAGACGGTGATGATTTTGAATTTACTGCAACGTTCGATGTATTACCTGAAATTAAGGTAAAGGACTTTAAAAGTCTTAAAATTGAAAAGCCGACCGTTGAGATTACTGATGAAGATCTCGAAAGCATGATGACCACGTTGCTCAAGCAACGAGGAACATGGGAGCCTGTTAAGCGCATGGCCCGAAATGATGACCAATTATTACTCGATTTCGACGGCACCATTGATGGAGAAGCTTTCGAAGGTGGAAGCGCTAAAGATTTCTCTCTTGTGTTAGGTTCAAATTCGATGATACCGGGTTTTGAGAAAAAATTACTCAAAGTAAAAACCGGTGAAGAAAGAGATCTAGAAGTTACATTCCCAGATGATTATCAATCAGAAGAAGTGGCTGGTAAGGTGGCTATCTTTGTGGTTAAGGTCAAAGAAGTTCAGGCATTAAGCCTACCTGAATTAGATGATGAATTTGTTAAGTTATTTGGCATCGAAGAGGGTGGTGTTGAAAAACTGAAAGAAGAAATCAAAAATAACATGCAACGTGAGTTGGCGGCTAATTTAAAAGGCCGAATGAAAACCAACGTATTAGAAGCACTTAAAGATGCAAACGATGTTGAATTACCCAAGGCATTAATTGACCAAGAAATTGAAATGCTTCGTCAACAGGCAATGAACCAATTTAATCAGGGGCGTCAAGGCAGTACTGCTGATCTTCCTGATATGCCGGCCTCATTATTTGAAGATCGTGCAAAAGTTAGAGTTAAGCTTGCCTTCCTCGTTGGAAAAATTATTGAAGAGCATGAAGTTGTAGTAGACCCCGAGCGTGTAAAAGCTTCAATTGAAGGGATGGCCTCTGCCTATGATGAACCTGAGCAAATGATTAATTGGTACTATTCCAACAAGGAAAACCTCAAGCAGGTTGAATCGAGTGTCATAGAAGAACAGGTTGTCGATCTCATCATGGAGAAGTCATCTAAGGTTACTGAAAAATCGTATTCTTTTAATGATATAATGAACAAACAGGCCTAACATTAATTAAACGGGACAGATACTGAATGAATAACATCTTAACAAACGAACCAAGAGGTTTAGGATTAATACCCGTTGTTGTCGAATCTACAGCAAGAGGTGAACGCTCCTATGATATTTATTCACGCCTATTAAAAGAGAGAGTTATTTTTCTAGTAGGACCCATCGATGATGGAGTGGCTAATATCGTTGTTGCTCAATTGTTATTTCTAGAATCTGAAAATCCAGATAAGGACATCTCTCTTTACATCAATTCACCGGGTGGTTCTGTTACCGCTGGTATGTCTATTTATGACACCATGCAATTTGTTAAACCAGACATTAGTACTTTGTGCATCGGACAGGCTGCAAGTATGGGTGCACTTTTATTGACCGGTGGAACAAAGGGTAAACGATATGCACTACCTAATTCACGAATGATGATTCATCAACCTTTAGGTGGTTTCCAAGGACAGGCTTCAGATATTGAGATTCATGCAAAAGAAATATTAGCTCTGAAACAAAAATTGAATGAAATCATGGCTGAACATACTGGTCAGGATGTTGAAACCATATCAAATGACACTGACCGTGATAATTTTTTGAGTTCTGATGCTGCAGTTGAATATGGACTTATCGACAAAGTATTAAATTCTAGAGAGTAAAAACTCTTTAGATAGACATTATTTTACGGCTCTTTCTTATCAAAATTGGCAAAATGGGCAAAAAGTACTCTTTTTGCCAACACTTTCCTTGCACATTCTCACAAATCATTGAAAAATAGACCTATAATCTACATATAAGCTGAGTAAAACATTTTCGGCATACTTTAGAAAAATAGCCTCGATAAATAGCTTGGCTAAAAGGATAATCAATGAGCGACGATAGTAATAACAATTCTGACGACAATGGCAAACTTCTCTACTGTTCTTTTTGTGGAAAAAGCCAGCATGAAGTAAAAAAATTAATTGCTGGACCTTCAGTATTTGTTTGTGATGAATGTGTTGAGCTTTGCAACGATATTATCCGCGAAGAAGTCCAAGAAACAAATACTGAATCAGAAGAAGCAAGACTTCCTAAACCAATGGAGATAAACGATTCTTTAAACGAATATGTCATTGGGCAGGATGTTGCTAAGAAAGTTCTTAGTGTTGCAGTCTATAATCATTACAAACGTCTAAATCACGAAAACAGAACCTCAAAAAATAGTGAAGACGTTGAACTTGGTAAGAGTAATATACTATTACTCGGACCCACAGGTAGTGGTAAGACCTTGTTGGCAGAGACGCTCGCAAGACTGTTAAATGTTCCCTTTACAATAGCCGATGCAACCACACTTACTGAAGCGGGTTATGTTGGTGAAGATGTTGAAAATATCATTCAGAAGCTACTGCAAAAATGTGATTATGATGTCGAAAAAGCTGAAAGCGGCATTGTTTATATTGATGAAATCGATAAAGTGTCGCGTAAGGCTGAAAACCCTTCGATTACCCGTGATGTTTCAGGGGAAGGTGTTCAACAGGCGCTGTTAAAACTCATTGAAGGCACTGTAGCCTCTATTCCTCCACAGGGTGGACGCAAACACCCTCAGCAAGAATTTCTACAGGTCGATACATCGAACATCCTGTTTATCTGTGGTGGTGCATTTTCTGGCCTGGACAAGATCATTCGTGATCGTTCTGAAAAGGGTGGTATTGGATTCGGCGCAAAAATTCATTCAAAAGAACAAACTAAGAGTTTTGGTGAAGCCTTAAAAGATGTTGAGCCAGAAGATTTAGTCAAATACGGTCTTATACCAGAATTTGTTGGTCGTTTACCGGTTATCGCAACCCTTGAAGAACTCGATGAAGATGCGTTAATTCAGATCCTCACCGAACCTCGTAATGCATTGACTAAGCAGTACAGTCGACTTTTTGAAATGGAAGGTGCCACTCTCGAGTTGAGAGATGATGCTCTTGCTGCAATCGCTCGAAAAGCGATGAAACGGAAAACGGGTGCTCGTGGATTACGCTCAATATTAGAAAATGTTTTGCTCGAAACCATGTATTCACTGCCATCAGAAGATAATGTTACCAAAGTTGCAATTGATGGTGCTGTTATCGATGGAGAATCAGAACCTTTGCTCATTTATGAAAATACTGAGATTACAAAAGACAAGGTAGCAGCTTCAGAATAAGTCTCAGTAAGAAAACTTTAACGTCAAGACGCCTATCTCTGTACAACCAATTTCTGTTGGGCGAGCAGTAGAATAAATATTGTATTCTAAATACAATAGTCTTGAACCCTGTTAAAAAAGTCCCATATCCTTATACAACTACTAATGGTTAAGAGAGCTTCTTTCAATGACTGATAAAATGAATACACTTGATTTTCCCGTTTTACCGCTTCGTGATGTGGTTGTATTTCCTCACATGGTTATTCCTTTATTTGTTGGGCGTACACGCTCTATTAATGCTCTTGAATTAGCCGCTAACAAAGATAAGCAGATTTTATTAGTTGCACAAAAGTCAGCTACTGAAGACGAGCCTAATGCTAAAGACATATTCAATGTGGGTTGTTTAGCGAATGTGTTGCAACTTCTTAAGTTGCCTGATGGCAATGTGAAGGTTCTTGTAGAGGGTGTCAGACGTGTATCAATAAACAAATATCGTCAGCAAGATGATGTTTTGGTTGCAACAATAGATGATGGGGTTGATGAACCCATATCCACTGAGGAAGAAAGTTTACTAGTTCGGACTCTTCTTTCGACCTTTGAAAATTATGTAAAACTGAATCGCAAAATTCCCAAAGAAATTCTAAGCTCTTTGTCGGGTATAGAAGAGCCGAGTCGTCTAACCGATACCATAGCAGCCCACTTGCCCTTGAAAGTGACACAAAAGCAAGAGCTACTTGAAATGCAAGATGTCAATTTAAGACTTGAGCACCTAATGTCTTTGATGGATGGTGAGATGGACATGATGCAGGTAGAAAAAAAGATACGCACCCGTGTCAAAAAACAAATGGAAAAAAGCCAGAGAGAGTATTATCTCAATGAAAAAATGAAAGCCATCCAGAAAGAATTGGGTGAGACTGATGAAGGCGTCAGTGAATTTGATGAAATAGAAAAGAACATTACAGAATCGGGAATGAGTAAAGAGGCCCTGAAGAAAGCTAATTCAGAATTAAAAAAATTAAAGATGATGTCTCCAATGTCATCTGAAGCGTCAGTTGTGAGAAGTTATATCGATTGGATGGTGAGTATTCCATGGAAGAAAAAGTCCCGTGTATGTAAGGATTTGAGCGCTGCAGAAGAAATATTGAATGCCGATCATTACGGACTAGAAAAGGTGAAAGAGCGAATTCTTGAATATCTAGCCGTGCAACAGAGAGTGAATAAATTAAAAGGCCCCATCTTATGTTTAGTGGGCCCACCGGGAGTTGGTAAAACCTCACTTGGAGAATCAATAGCAAAGTCTACGGGGCGTAAGTTTGTAAGAATGTCATTGGGTGGAGTAAGGGATGAGGCAGAAATTCGTGGTCATCGAAGGACATACGTAGGCTCTTTACCTGGAAAAATTATTCAGAAAATGGCGAAGACCGAAGTTAAGAACCCAATGTTTCTACTGGATGAAATTGATAAAATGACCAGTGACATGCGTGGTGACCCTTCGTCGGCCTTACTTGAAGTGCTCGACCCAGAGCAAAACTCTAGTTTTAACGATCACTATTTAGAAGTTGATTATGATTTATCGGATGTGATGTTTGTGGCAACTGCAAATACCATGAATATTCCGGCACCATTATTAGACCGGATGGAAGTGATTCGATTGTCAGGTTATACGGAAGATGAAAAGCTAAACATCGCTAAGAAATATTTATTGCCTAAACAACTAAAGAACAATGGTCTCAAGAAAGAAGAGTTAGCTATCTCCGATAGCTCTATAGTGGATATCATTCGATATTACACTCGAGAAGCCGGCGTTCGAAACTTGGAAAGAGAGCTCGCTAAGATTTGCCGCAAAACCATTAAGCAAATTCTCTTGGCCAATAAATCAAAGACAAATAAATCAAAGACTAAAAAGAGTACAAAAACTACCAAGGTTACCGCTCATAACTTAAATAAGTTTTTAGGTGTGCGTCGCGCCGACTATGGCAAGGCTAATGAAAAGGCTGAAGTTGGCCAGGTAACGGGTTTGGCGTGGACTGAAGTGGGTGGTGAATTACTCACCATTGAAACGGTCGCCACTGAAGGCAAGGGTAAGACTACTTTCACCGGTTCACTGGGTGATGTTATGACGGAATCTATTAAGGCCGCGTTGACTGTGGTTCGCTCAAGAGCAAATGCATTGGGAATTGATTCGGGTTTCTATGAAAAGTTCGATATTCATGTTCACGTACCTGAGGGTGCTACACCAAAGGACGGTCCGAGTGCTGGCATTGGCATGTGTACGGCCTTGGTTTCATCGTTGACTGAGATCCCTGTATCTGCGGCGGTAGCGATGACGGGAGAGATTACTCTAAGAGGAGAAGTCCTGCCAATAGGAGGCTTAAAGGAAAAACTTCTTGCAGCTCATCGGGGTGGAATTAAACAGGTTATTATTCCTAAAGACAATGAACGTGATTTAGAAGAGATTCCTGATAACGTGATTAAGGATATTGAAATTCATCCGGTTAAGTGGATTGATGAGGTACTTGAAATTGCTTTGACAAAGAGACCGGTACCAATATTGAGCGGTAAAAATAAATCTCAGGAAAATGAACTTCAAGAAAATTTGGATGATGTGACAAACACTAAAACACATTAAATGAAAAATGACTTGTATTATTGAAAAATATTCGGATCAAAAATATTGAGGTTTCGTTGAAAAAATCGCCAATTTCGATGAAAAAAAGTGTTATTTCTAGTGGCTTTTAAGAGATTTAGCATTTTTGTCCGATGTTGCTTGACAGGCTGTTCTGACAGTTGGTATAAACACTACACCACACAGGGACGCAGTATAATAAAAAGCAGATTAACATCTGATATTACTGTTTAAGAAATCTAATAACTCTCTTTAAGGGGAACATTTGTGAATAAATCTGAATTGATTGATGCTATTGCATCAGAAGCTGACATTTCTAAAGCATCAGCGGGTCGTGCTCTTGATTCAATGCTAAGTACTATCACTGGAACTCTCAGTAATGGTGATTCTGTATCTTTAGTTGGTTTTGGTACTTTCAGTGTAAAGCATCGTGCTGCACGCGTAGGACGTAATCCTCAAACTGGAGCTGCTATCCAAATTAAAGCTGCAACAGTACCTGGATTCAAAGCTGGTAAAGCTCTTAAAGAAGCAGTAAATAAGTAGTAACTGCTGCTCAGCTTAGTATTCTATTTTTAGTAATACCAAGCGATATTTTCCAGAACGAATTATTTGCTATGGCTCTAACGGGTCGTAGCAATTTTGATTCTGGCAAATAGATTATTTATAGTTTGTTTATCTATAAAAAAGGAGCGGTAGTTCAGTTGGTTAGAATACCGGCCTGTCACGCCGGTGGTCGCGGGTTCGAGTCCCGTCCGCTCCGCCAAATTTTAGAAAAGCGCGCCATTGAGCGTGCTTTTTTAGTTAAAAATAATCAATCAAAATTTGATTGGTATCAACAACATTAATTAGTACTAATTTATACGAGAAATTAAATGTTAGAAGCTATCAGAAATCGCTCAAACGGACCTATTGCAAAATTCATCATTGGTCTAATCATTATTCCATTTGCTTTTGCTGGCGTGTATTCATATTTCAATGTCAATAACGGGAGTTCTGTCGCTACCATTAATGGTGAAGACATTTCAATCGTTGAGTTTGACCGTGCTTATCGAGCGCAACAACAGCGATGGGGTGAAAACTTCGATAAATATTTTAGCAATGATGAGCGTCTACAGCAGTTTAGAATGTCAGTGTTGCAACAACTCATCAATCAGCGTTTATCTGCTCAGGCTATCAATGATATGGCCTTGAGAATAAGTGATGATAAATTGCGTACGAGTATTATGGCAATGACAGAGTTCCATGATGTTGATGGCAACTTTGATAACACTCAGTATGAATTTAGAATTCAATCTTCTGGACAGTCTACACAGCAATTTCAATATGCTCAGAAAAGTGAAATGGCATCAAGTCAATTTTTTAATGCAATACAAGAGAGTGCATTTGTACTAAAAAATGAAATCAAATCTAATACACAACTTAGTCTTCAAAAGCGTGACATAGATTATCTGATTATCCCGCAAGAATACTATGCAAAGCAGGTTGATTTAACGGGTGAAGAGGGCGATTCGGCCCGAGCATCATACTATGAACTAAATAAGAGCCTGTATGCAATTCCAGAAAAAGTTAGCGTAGAGTACGTTATCGTTTCAAAGGCAGATCCAAGTTCCATAACAATTTCTGATGGTCAAGTAGCCGAATATTATAATGATAACATCAGCAGTTATGAAGCTGAGGAACGTAGGCGACTCGCACACATCCTAATTACTATCCCAGTTGATGCAGAGCAGGCGCTTATTGATTCGGCTGAAAATAAAATCAATACCATTGCCGTGCGAATTAATGCAGGAGAGTCTTTTGAAGATTTAGCAATGGAGTTATCAGATGATTCCCTTTCTGCCGAAATGGGTGGTGATCTTGATTGGATAGAAAAAGGCATGATGAGTGAGGAATTTGAAAATGTTGCATTTGCGATGCAACAGATCAATAGCGTATCGAGCGTTGTAAAATCGAATTTTGGTTTTCACATTATTAAACTGTTAGAAATTGATGAGGGTGGCGCTCAACCAATCGAAAAATATAAAGCTGAGATTGTCAAAAATCTTCAAGAAAAATTTGTGGATGATAAGTTTTTTGATTTAAAAGATATTGTTAGTGAACAAGCTTTTGAGGTGCCCGATACTCTGGCAGATGCTGCACTCAGTGCTTCGACCAATGTTAGAAGTACGGTTTTATTCGATCGTCAATTTGGAATTGGTTTGCCCCCAGAATTAAGAAATCAACCTGGAATATTGGAAATGGCATTTTCTGACGATGTTCTCTTCGAAGGATTAAACTCTGAACAGATTGAATTAAGCAATGGGAATATTGCTTTTATACGTCTGAAGGAACATCAACAGTCAGGTACGTCGACGCTAGAAGAAGTCACCGATCGAATCACCACAACGTTAATTGCCCAGCGTGCTCGAGAAGCGACTGAAAGTGCTGGGGCAATGGTAGTCGCTGAGTTATTTGCAGGGAAGACTACAATGGACGCTAAGGCAGCTCTACCATCAGATATTATAGCGGTCTGGCAACAACAGCTTGGACTCACTCGAAGCGGAACAGAAATTAGTACTCAATTAAGAGATGAAGTCTTCAGAGTCACCATGAGCCAAGACGGTGAGCCATCCTATAAAGGCTTAGTTTTGACATCGGGCGATTACGCAGTCATTAAATTATTAGCGGTTAATATGGGTGAAGAAAGTACAGAATTCGTAGCAGGAGTTGATGCTACTACAACGGTAGACAATACTAATGTTGATCGTAAGCAGCAATTGAGTAGTTATCAAACACAGTCAGATGTTTATCATTATCTAAAGGCTCTTGATGCGAGTGCTAACATCAGCCGCTCAATTTCTACAGCTAATTTAGTACAGTAAAAACAAAAGAAGTACGAAAACTAATCAGTTTAAGCTTAACATAAGCCATCTTCTTCAGTGTTTATCGAAGCAAATTTGTGGCAATAAACAATTTGTTCATCAATTATTGACTGTTCAGGTTGCTTTGTTGAACAAATATCCAACGCATTTTCACAGCGGTCACTATAAACGCATCCACAGAATGATGCGTCTGTGACCTGTATATTATTTTGAGAGTGTGATGAGTTGGTTAAAATATCTTTTGTGTAAGGGTGTTGTGGGTTATCAATAATTGAAATGGTTGGACCATATTCCACAATTTGACCGCGACATAAAACCATCAATTTATCACACATATGCCATAGAACGGGCAAATTGTAAGAGATTAAAATAAACGATAATTTTAAGTTTTCTTGCAGCTCCAACATCAGATTAATAATTTGAGACTGAACGGATATATCCAGTGCTGATAAGGGTTCATCGAGAACAATGCAGATTGGGTCAAGGATTAGTGCACGTGCTATGGCTATTCGCTGACGTTCACCGGGTGAAAACATATGGGGTAGTCTACGGCCGTGCTCTGACTTAAGACCCACTAGATTCAAGACCTCAATGATCCGTGATTTTCGTTCAGACTTATTGAGTTTAGTAATATTTTTTAATGGTTCGTCGAGTAATTCGATGATGGTTAAACTGGGGTTGAGTGAGGCGTACGGATCTTGGTACACCATTCGTATTTTTCGATGTTCAATTAATCGCTTATGAATGTTTAAGTGAGTCACATCTTTATTATCGATCAACAGAAGACCTGATGATGCAATCTCTTCGCCAACAAGTAGTTTTGCTAACGTCGATTTTCCTGCTCCTGATTCACCAAGCACCCCAAGAGTTTCACCTTCGAGTAGTGTAAAGGAAATATTATTAAGAGCTAGAAACTGAGTATTTTTATGGAACAAGCCTCTATCGATTGTGTAACATTTTGAGAGTCCTGATGCCGATATTGAAAAATTGTTACTCATGATGTACTGACCAATTTTTCAGTTAATAGGTCATCTCTATTCATCGGGAAATGACACCGAACGTGATGAGTTGAATTGCGTTGAAGTTTGGGAGGTACTACACATTTGGCTGAAGCCTGTGGACATCTAGGTCCCAAATAGCAACCCACCGGTAAGTGATACAGAGAAGGTGTTGAACCTTTTAGTGTCGGTACTTGAGACTTGGGCAAATCATTCCATGAGGTTGGTAATGACTGTAGTAAAGCATTTGTATATGGGTGTCCTGGTGAATTGATTAACTCTTTTGTAGGACCAGATTCAATAATTTGACCGCAGTACATGACGGTCAATTGGTCGGTTTTTTCTGCAAGAAGGGTAAAGTCATGACTGATTAAAATTAAAGACATATTTCTTTGTTCGACCAATGTGGTCAATAAATCCATAATTTGAAATTTTTCAGACATATCAAGTGATGTTGTGGGTTCATCTGCAATCAGTAGCAAAGGGTCACAGGCGAGTGCGATTGCGATCATAACTCGCTGTTGCATGCCCGTAGTTAGTTGATGTGGATAGCTCTTTAAAATAGATTGAATATTGTTCAGACCAACATCTTTAAGTAATTGTCGGACTTTTGTCTTACGCTGACTTGAGGTGTGAATCCCATGTGCTTTGAGTGTTTCAATCATTTGAAATGCAATCGTAAAACAGGGGTTCAAAGATGTCTGCGGCTCCTGAAAAATAATAGACATCGCCTGATAAACTAACTTACGGCGAGTATTTTCATTCATGGTGAGTAAATCTTGTCCTTCAAGACTTAGATGATCAGCGGAGATAATTGAATTTTCTTTAATCAAACCCATTATCGCCAGAACAGCGAGACTTTTCCCTGCGCCAGATTCACCAATAATCCCATGGAATGAACCATGATCAATTCTAATATTAAAATTCTCGACAGCCCTTACTAAACCCCCTGAGGATTCAAAGTCGATGCATAAATTTTCAACCTGTAATAAAGACACTAGGACCTCGACTTCGAACTAATAGCATTGTTTAAACCCTCTCCTACTAAATTTATGGAAAGCACCGAAATTAGTATTGCAAGGCCAGGTGTTGTCACCGCCCAGGGAGCTACATACATTGAGGTACGAGCCTCGGCTAACATGTTACCCCATTCAGGTAGAGGTGCTTGTGCCCCAAAGCCTAAAAATCCTAAGGCCGCGATATCTATAATTGCTGTTGATAAGGCGATAGTTGTTTGAATAATAAGTGGCGCGGTTATGTTGGGTAAGATAATTTTAAATAAAACTCTTCCCTGCAATGCTCCATCTAACCGTGCAGCTGCAACATAGGGTTTTGATAATTCGTCAATGATGTAACTTCGAGTGGTTCTAACGAAATTGGGGACCAACACCAAGGTAACAGCAAGACCTGCGTTCACCAGTCCAGCTCCTAAAATGGCAACAATAATAATGGATAAGACCAACGAAGGTATGGCTAAGATGACGTCCATTACTCTCATGATCATCAGTTGCACGAAACCCCGAAATGTTGCCGCGACAATACCTAAGGTGATCCCAATGGTTAATGCTAACAAAACGACTATTGAGGCAGTACCAATGGTGAGTGATGTTCCACTTAACAGTCGACTGAATAAATCTCTACCGAGTAAATCGGTACCTAATAAATGATCAGGAGTACCATCGACATGCCATGATGGAGGTATTAATTGAGCGGCTGCATCCTGTAAGTTGGGGTCAGTGGAGATTAGCGGGTTAATTAGCGCTAATGCAAAAATGGATATTAGTATCAATAATCCGATACTTGCACCGGTGTCACGCCTAAAGATTCCCCAGTTCGTTAAATTTGAATCGGGTAGATCCGGATTACTAAAAATTGAGTTTTGATCAACCATTGCCAACTCTTATATTACTAATTCTATCTTGTTTTCTAAGTCTTGGGTTCAGCCAAATTTGAAGTAATTCGATGGATGCATTAATAAATACAACCATGATAGTCGTTAGTAATATTCCACCCTGTAGAGATTGATAATCATTATTTTGTAATGCATCGATGATCCATTTTCCGATGCCTGGCCATGAGAATAAATATTCTGTGAGCATTGCACCCGTCATCAGAGTTGAGATTTGAAGACTGAGCATGTCCAAAAACGGTATCATTGCATTGCGCAATCCATGGATCCAATAGATTCGGAATGAGGACAAACCTTTAGCTTGGGCAGTTAGGATAAAATCCTTTGAAAGAGTTTGAATCATATTTTGTCTTGCGAGACGGGCAATGATTGCCGCTGGTAAGGTTGCCAAAACGATGACGGGTAATAAAAGGTGGTTTATTGCATCTTTGAATGCATCAATTCGATAGGATTCCTCTGAGAAAAAAGTATCGATAAGGATAAAACCAGTCACTGGTTCGATGTCGAATAAAAAGTTAAGTCGACCGGCAACGGGAGTAACTCCCTGAGTGATGGAAAAGTACATCAGAAGAATAATCCCCCACCAAAAAATGGGCATTGAATAAGCGATCAAAGACAGATTATTAATCACTAGGTCGGTTGCTCGCCGATGATAAATGGCAGAGATTACTCCCAAAGGGAGTCCGATCAATATGGCGAGAATTGTTGCCAATACAACCAGCTCGACTGAAGCTGGAAGATGGGTGAGAAACTCATTAGACACTTGCATCCCAGAGGTACGAGATGTACCCAGATCACCCTGTAAGACATTGCTTAAATAGGTAAAATAACTTGGAGGATTTATCACAACCTGTTGAGATTCTATCTCAGCAGTTGTCTCTGTTAGGGATGCTACGGTTGCGTCTGCGGTTGATTGCAATGTTTGTAAATAAAACGTAATCAGCGTTATTCCAAAAAATGAGGTAACCATAAAAAATACTTGGCGTAGGACAAGTTTTATCATTGTGCGACTTCTTTTTTGACACCAGAGAATGAAATGCCACCAGTGGTACGCACCTTGAGGTTTTTCACTGACTGGTGTGATACTTGAATCGTTTGTCCAGAGCCAATCGGTAAAAAGGGTAGTTCTTCTCTAAAGATTTCTTGGGCCTTATAAAATAATTCTCTTTGAACATTTATATTACTACTTCTTTGGGCTTGAAAAATTAAATCATCAAAATCAGGGTTACACCAAAAAGATCGATTTGTTAAACTGGTTCTGGCATTACAACTTAATAGACTTGCCAAGAAATGACCGGCATCTTGGTTATCGGCCACCCAACCTAGTAGAGCCGTTTGATGCTCTCCTCGACTGACCTTACTGAGAAATGTCCCCCAACTGTAACTGACAATTGTAGCCTTCACGCCAATTTGACGTAGGTCTTCTTGCATCAATTCTGCCATCAGTTGGCCATCAGGATTGTAAGGTCGTTGGATGGGAATGGCCCAGATATCTATTTCTAATCCATTGGGGAAACCAGCATCTGTCAGGAGTTGTTTCGCTAATTCGGGGTCGTAGCTAATATCTTTTAAATATTTGTGATGATGGGGTGTCATGGTAACGGGTAAAGGGGCATTCGATAGTTCTCCCAAGCCACTGAAAACCGTTTCTAGAATTGTTTGTCTGTTAATAGCATGGCTCAGGGCTTTTCGTACTTTTGGATTATTGAACGGTTCTTTTTGAGTGTTAAATGCCCAATATCCAAGGTTTAAACCTGCCTGCTGTTGTACATTGAGCTCAGGATGGTTTTTGAGTAGTTGATAATGACTGGAAAGAGGTTGAGCCATGACATCACATTCACCTGAAATTAATCTGGCATATCGTAAGGACGGATCGGGCGTTATTGCGAAAACAATATTATCGGTCTCTTCCTTTCCGTCCATATACTCAGGGTGAGATGTATAGCGTATGAAGGCATCAGTTTGATATCGTTTGAAGATAAATGGGCCAGTACCAATGGGTTTGTTATTAAAAATTTCTTTAGGGTATTGATTCTCTATAATATTTTGAGCATATTCTTCGGACAATATCGATGCAAATTCCATGGTCATGTTAAACAAGAATGAGCTATCAGGCTCTTTAAGTTTGAAGACAATCTGGTGCTCATCAATAATTTCAATATCATCTAAATTTTGATCAAGACCGGTACTGTTATAATAGTTATAGGTTTTTCCTTTAACCTTATGAAATTCGTGGTTGGTATAACGTTGGCGATCAAAACTAAATAACACATCAACACTGCTGAAAAATCGGCTTGGTGTAAACCAACTGGTGGTGTGAAAGCGAACGTGTTTACGCAGATAAAAAGTGTAACTTAGGCCGTCGTTCGATTTTTTCCAACGGTGAGCAAGAGAAGGTTTAATTTTTCCGTTGTTCGGATCGATGGATACCAGACGATTAAATAACATTCGTGCACTGGCATCAAAATTAACCAGAGATGTTCCTACATGAGGATTAAATGATTCTGGAGAGCCTTCTGAACAGTATACGATTCCGGTATCGATAACCGAATGTTGATTATTATCAGAACAACTAATAATTACCAATATTGGCATCAACAGAAAGAGTGTTCGATGATGAAAAAATGTGTTCATTTTCAACGATTAAGACAATAGACCCACAGGTTATCTAAATGATTCGTTTCAAGAGTATGATTACAAGTTAAATTGAATAATTTATCAAGCTCTTTTCGGTATTAACCCTTAAATTAATGAGATTATTCTAACAGTTGATACTTCTTTAAATAACCTCGTAATTGATGATAGGTAACCTTGAGCAAATCAGCTGTTTTTTTCTGGTTAAATTGACTCTCCTTGAGAGCAGCCTTAATAAGGTTGGTTTCGTAATCTTGGCTCGACTGTTTGAGATCAATTGGGAACTCATAATGGGCTTGAACGGCTGTTGTTTCAGAGTCGGAACTGTTTGGAATCTCATCAGTATTGGAAGGACTTGTTATCATTGCAGATTGATTGAGACGCCATGGCGATGCGAATGGGTCAAAGTTAATATCATCAATGAGTTGTGTCGCGTTCGATCGATACACGTTACGTTCGATAACATTTTTAAGCTCTCGCACATTTCCCGGCCAATGGTATTCACTGAGTTGTTTTAATGCTACAGGAGAGAAACCTGCAAAGTATTCTCGACTCATTTCTCGGGTCATATTAACTGCAAAATATTCGGCTAACATCTGTATATCTTCAAGCCTTACACGCAGGGGAGGGATAGTAATTACGTCAAAGGCTAATCTATCGAGTAAATCTGCTCGAAATTGTCCCTGCGCTGCCAATGTGGGTAAATCTTCATTGGTTGCACAAATTAATCGGACATTGGTCTTCAGTGTTTTATTACCACCAACGCGCTCATATTCACCGTATTCTATGACCCGCAAAAGTTTTTCTTGAACCAATGCAGAGGAGGTTGCAAGCTCATCAAGAAACAATGTACCGTGATCGGCCCGTTCAAATCGCCCAACATGCTTTTTACTGGCGCCCGTGAATGCACCCGATTCATGTCCAAACAATTCTGTTTCAAGAAGGTTCTCATTGATGGAAGCACAATTCATGGTTATAAAAGCTTGGTCCCACCTTTTTGATAGGTAGTGCAAGCGAGCAGCAATGAGCTCTTTTCCTGTGCCTCGTTCTCCGACGACAAGCACAGGTTTATCCAAAGGAGCGACCTGTGAAATATGCTCAAGAGTTTCTAAAAAACAAGCTGACTCACCAATTAGGTTATCGCGTTGGGAATTTCTATTATGTTGATCTGAAGTCATTGGCCATCTTAGTGGTTAAATTAACTAATAGTTGGTTTAATTGTTACACATAACCGATGCATTAATCCAGTAATCAGACAATTTATCTTTCAATATCAATATCTTAATTAATAAAGTATTTATGGCATGGTAAATGAATGTATAAAGGTTATAACGACTATAGAGCGAAAATAATTGAACAACAGAACAAATTTAATGGAGCAAAACATGTTTTTACAGTCTAAAGATCAATCTAGAGTACTACGGAATCAGTCAAACCCTAAAAAGATTAAATATTTGGCAATTAATGTTATGGGTGTCGCGGGAGTTATTTTGGCAATCATTGCTATTGCCGCTGCTCAAGATCAGTCTGTAGTCATACATCAGATAACACAAGAGTTATCACAGACGTCTTTCGGCAGTTTAGTTTCTACAATCAAATCACTTATATAGTTAGTTTAGTTGCACATTTTAATTTTTATAAAAGAATAAGTACCACCAACGAAAAATTCAGAGGACAAAATTATGGGTATATTTTCACGCTTTGCTGACATCATTAATGCAAATTTAAATTCAATATTAGATAAGGCAGAAGATCCTTCAAAGATGATTCGGCTTATTATCCAAGAGATGGAGGATACATTGGTTGAAGTTAGGACTTCTTCGGCTAGGACGATCGCAGATAAGAAAGAATTGCAGCGTAAAACTGACAAGATAAAAGCAGATATTGAAAATTGGCAGCAAAAGGCAGAACTTGCAATAAGTAAAGGAAGGGAAGATTTAGCCAAGGCTGCTTTAGCTGAGAAAAATCGCCTGGTTGAAATTATTGAGGAAATGGAACTTCAATTTTCAGCGGCTAATGAAACATTAGAGCAATTAAATACAGAAATTGGACAATTACAAGAAAAGTTGCAAGATGCTAAAGCTCGACAATCTGCGCTCTTGATGCGTCATAAAACAGCATCTTCACGGCTAAAGGTTCGCGAGCAATTATTCAATGCGGACTCAAATGATGCGATGGAGAAATTTGAAAGGTATGAGCGTAAACTCGATAATTTAGAAGCCTCTGTTGATTCTCAAAGTTTAGGGCGTAAACAGACTTTAGCGGAAGAAATTGATAGTCTTGAAGATGATGAAAAACTAGATGCAGAACTGGCCGAATTAAAAAAGAAAATGAAAGGGGCTAAGAAAACTGAAGATTCTAAGTCTAGTCAATAAATAACGATATTATAGATAAAGGTGAATTTGAGATGGATGACTTTTTAATCGCTCCAATTATTATCTTCATGGTGGTTGTGGCACCAATTTGGATTATTATGCACTATCGCACCGCCGGTAAAAAAGCAGTTGGATTGTCTAAGGACGAGCAAAACTCTTTAGACGAACTATCTGACGTAGCAGAAGTTATGGAACAAAGAATTTCAACTCTGGAATCTATCTTGGACGCAGAAACTCCAGAATGGAGAGAAAAGTATGAGTCATAATCAGTCCGACTATGAACCTCAATCTCCAAAGAGAGGTGAACTTTTTCGTGATCCTTCTAGGGGGAAAATTTTTGGGGTCTGTGCTGGTGTCGCTGATTATTTTGGTTTAGAAGTCTGGGTGGTGAGAATAATCACTGTTACAGCACTGTTGTTTTTTCAATTTCCAATCTTCATTGCTTATATGGTTGGATATTTTGTGTTAGAACCCAAACCCGGTACTGGTAAATACGATAAATTTACAAAATTCAGAAAGGGTTCCCGTAGAAGAGGGCATCAAAGCAGCCGAGATTCAGAAGAAGCACATGGTGCGACCGTTAAGCAGATTTGGAGAAAAGGTCGAATTCCTGGACAAACGCTTAAGCACCTCAATAAACAGTTTCAAGGTCTTGAATCTCGCTTACGAAGCATGGAAAGTTATGTCACATCAAAGCAGTTTGAGTTAAGAAAAGATTTTGAAGAACTTTCTTCTTAACTTGTTTTTTAATTAATATGTCGTATTAAAAAGAAAATTTATAATATTATCAGTGGGCATCAAGCCAATTTCATTTTTTAAAAACATCAAATACTCCCGCAATACCTATATTTAAAGACTTTAGTTAACAACTTAACCTTTATAAATCGATAATCCCCCAAGCGTTGACTCACGTCTAGATAATAGTTATAGTTCGTTGTTCTAATTGGCCGATAGTCGCTTTTTTATTGGTTATTTATTAGACACACAGATAGACAATAATAAAAAACTAACGGTAATTAATACCTCCTAATCAAGGATCGAACTCAGATTCAACAAGATGTCAGGAACTAAAATGCTAAAGCTAATGAAAATAAATAAAGTAATCGCAACGACTGCAAGCACTTTTTTGATTTTATGCTGTGGAACTTTGATGGCTTCAAACCCTCTCGAATCATCCATGAAAATCGAAAAAGAAATGGACAAAGCTGCTGTATCAACTCAGAACTCTGTTGATAAGCTAGCGGATCAAACGGCTGATATGGCTCAGACTTATCAAGTTACTCTTCAGAGTATAGATAGTTCTAAAGCTTACAACTCTTCAATTGAAGGTTACATCAGACGGCAAGATACAGAGATGGCATCCATACAAAAGCAAATGGATGGCATTGACGATACAGAACGAGCGATTATTCCAATGATGGAAGACATGATTGAGAGCATCGATCAGTTTATTCATCTTGACGTTCCATTTTTAATGGTTGAGCGTGAAAAAAGAGTTAACTTCTTGAGAGAGATGATGCTCCGAGTTGATGTTTCTAACTCAGAAAAGTATCGAAAAATACTTGAGGCCTATCAGGTTGAGAATGATTACGGAAGCAGCGTTGATTCATACGAACAGGAAATTTCCGTTGGTGGTCTTAAAAAGACAGTCGACTTCTTGCGAGTGGGTCGAATTGCACTTGTATATCAGAGCCGTGACGAAGAAACCAGAGCGTATTGGGATAATACATCGCGGTCATGGGTTTCCATTGGTGACGAATATCGTAAATCAATTCGTGAAGGCATCAAAATGGCACGAGGTCAGGCTAATCTAGATCTGATTAACTTGCCCATAGCAACTATTAAGGCAACGAGGTAAATGACAATGAAAAATATAACTAAATTTATTGTCGCAAGCGTTATCCTCGCTGTGACATCGATGAATGTTTTTGCAGAAGAAGCAACAACTGAAACTCAAATACCAAAAGCAAGTTCACTTGATGAGCTGTTAGCAACGGTAAAAATATCTCGTACTGCTGAAAGCGCACTTAATAAAAGACGTATACAGCAATTTCGTTCTGCGCGAAATCAACAGCAAAAATTGTTAAATGATGCAATTGCTGAAGATAAACGTCAGAAACGTCGTACAGTACAATTAAAAGCACAATATGACGAAAATGAGCAGACTATCGCTAAGATGGATGATTTACTGAAAACAAAATCAGCTAACTTGGGCGAAATGTTTGGTGTTGTACGTCAGGTATCACTTGATACATCACAGCGCATTGTCGGTTCAGTTATCTCTGCTCAATATCCTGGTCGAGAAGTGTTTCTTGATGAATTAGGTGCTCGTAAAGAGTTGCCAACCATTGTTGAATTACAAGAGCTTTGGGTATCGCTACAGACTGAAATGACTCAATCTGGAAAAATTGTTACCTTTCAAGGTGATGTGATTCTAGGTGATGGAACTAAACAGAGTACCGAAGTGACACGAGTGGGAGTTTTCAACCTACTGTCTGATGCTGGTTATATTGTTTATAACACTAGCATTGGTGAAATGCAGGAACTCGTACGTCAACCTGAAGCTGCAGATACTGTCAGTGGCTATTTAGGTTCTAGTGCAGCGGCTGCTGAATTAGCGGTTGACCCATCAAGAGGCTCATTACTGCGATTATTAACCCAGAAGAAAACCACCATGGAACGCTATCATCAGGGTGGAGTCGTTGGGTATGTAATTACAGTTCTTCTTCTTATTGGTTTAATCATTGTTACTGAACGAATAATCAACCTAACGATTGTTGGTTCTAAGATTAAGAAGCAAGCAACCAGTTCAACACCTGGCAATAATCCTTTGGGTCGTATTATGACCGTTTTTCAAGCGAACACAGACCTTGATACCGATGACCTCGAGCTCAAACTTGATGAGGCTGTCTTGAAGGAGACACCAAAAATTGAACGTGGTGTTAATATCATTAAGGTACTTGCTGCTGTATCACCTTTGCTCGGTCTACTGGGTACGGTGACTGGTATGATTGCAACATTCCAATCAATCACATTGTTTGGAACAGGTGATCCTAAATTGATGGCTGGTGGTATTTCAACCGCATTGATGACAACGGTACTTGGTCTTATCTCTGCAATTCCTTTGATTTTCTTACATTCAATTGTTGCAGGTAAGTCGAAATCAATGGTGCATATTTTAGAAGAGCAGAGTACTGGTCTGTTAGCTGAGCACGCTGAGAAAGGAGCATAGTTCAATGCTCTATAAGCTAGAGGAACTAACAGACTTCGTAAGTAGCTTCTTAGAAACAGGTGGTGATGTACTGTATATCATCGCCTTTGTTCTAATTATTATGTGGACGTTCATCATTGAACGCATCTGGTATCATGGTTTCACATTTCCGCGAGAGTCACGCAAAATGGTGGCTCAATGGACTTCAAGAAATGATTTAAGTTCTTGGGGTGCTCATCGCATTCGTGAAGCTTGGATTTCGCAATCTAAAGAAAATTTAAACAGGTATCTTATCTTGATTAAAACTTTAGTTTCGATCTGTCCAATGGTTGGACTACTGGGTACGGTAACCGGCATGATTACGGTTTTTGAAACCATGGCGACACATGGAACAGGTAACCCAAGGCTGATGGCCGCAGGTATTTCGATGGCTACAATACCAACAATGGCTGGTATGGTAGCTGCGTTATCTGGATTATTCGTTTCCACACGATTAGAAGCAACAGCTCGAACTAAAGCTGAACAACTTGCGGATAGAATGCCACGTCATTAATAGTAATAGTTGAGTTTAAATAGTTTCGACTTTCTATTAATTAAGATAAATTTATTAAATATTTGTATTTAAATACATTATTTAAAAAAGAACTAACGAGATATCTAATGGCACGTAAAAAAGTAAAAGTAGAAGATGCTGAGATTGATATGACACCCATGCTTGATGTGGTGTTCATTATGCTTATCTTTTTCATCGTAACAACGTCTTTCGTTAAAGAGTCGGGTGTTACAGTTGATAAACCCTATGCACCTACGGCAAGCAAGAAAAAGAATGCCAGTATTTTTGTTGCAATTAAAGATTCGGACACAATCTGGGTATCAAAGAAAGAGATTGATATTAAGAACCTTAGAAGTCTTATCGAAGATATAAAGCTTGAAAACCCGGATGGACAGGTTGTTATACAGGCGGATAAAAAATCCCATGCAGGAATATTGTTAAAGACGATTGATGCAATAAAGTCTGCAGGCGTAAAAGATGTATCTGTCGCTGCGAGGGTTAAATAATGAAACGTATACTTACTGGATTTTTTATAGGAAGTACGATTACATTTTTACTCTTTATATTCATGGCCTATCTTATTGCGATTAAAGCTGAGTTTGAAGCTGCAGGTGAATACATCCCTATTGATATTGGTAATGTCAAGCAAGAGTCTGATTTGCAAGCTAAAAAACGAGCATTGCGAAAGAAGCCACCACCACCTAAGAAACCACCACCACCAGAAAAGCAACGCGTCCAGGATGAAAATAAAGTTATCAACAATATGGACTTTCAGATGACTAATTTGAATGTTGATTTAAAGGGTGATGGTCCGTTCCTAGGTAAAGGCGGAGTCATGAGTGATGGTGATGCTATTCCACTAATGATTACTGAGCCTCGTTGGCCTAGAAAAGCGTTAATGGAAGGAATTGAAGGATTTGTTCGATTGTGTTTTACCATTTTACCTGATGGTAAAGCTGCTTCAGTTATAGTGAAGGATTCGAACCCAAGACGACTATTTGACAGGACTGCACAGCGTGCTGTTTACAAATGGAAATTTAAGCCTCAGGTTGTTGATGGCAAAGCGGTGGAACAGAAGAATATGTGTTACACCATGGAATTTAAGCTTGAAGAGTAGTTAATCAATATGAATTATACAAAGAAGAAAACGAATGTATTAATCAGCTTGATGTTTATTATTTCAAGCTCTTTAGTCGGGTTCACAACAGCGACTATCGCTGCGGATGCAGATAAAAAAGAAGGTGAAGCAGGTGCTGAAAATAAGCCTCCGCCACCACCACCTTTTATTAAAGCTCCAGTGGTACATACCCAATATACAAAAAATTGTAAACCATTAGGTTTAGCGGTTGCGCCCAAAGGTGCTAAACGTCGAACCTACGCTTTAAAACCAGCAAGTTTCAGACGAATGGAACGAGCTGCTGAAGCGATGTCTGCAGAAAATTTTGAAGAGTCACTAACTGTTCTCCGGGAACTTGAAAGTAAAGTTCAGGATAGACCTTATGATTTAGCAAAAGCCCACGAATATATGGGTTATGTCTATCTTTCAAAGGGTGAATACGAGACAGCGATTAAGTATTTTCGAATGGTTATTGATGAGAAAATACTTCCTGTTCGTAATGAGCAAAGTCTCATTAGAAATGTCGCGGGGCTTTATTTAGCGATTGAGCCTGCCCAGCCTGAGAAGGCAATGGAAATTATTCGTAGATGGTTTAAGACAGCAGTCAAGCCCAAAGCTAATGATTACGTCCTGTTAGGACAGGCCGCTGTATTAGGCAAACTGTACGATGAAGCTATTTGTCCAATGCGAATGGCTATTACTTTAGCTGCTCGTCCTAAAAACAGTTGGTTTGACATTATCGTTGCTGCTCATTATGAAAAACAAGATTTTGTTGGTGCTGCTACACTCGCCAAAGAACGTCTCTTGTCATTTCCTGAAAACGCTAAATATTGGCGTCAGCTTTCTGGCTTATATAACAAAAACGAACGTTATATGGATGCGCTTGTTATTCTTGAATTAGCTTATAAACAGAATATGCTGAAGAAAGGTACAGAGTACCGTAACCTCGCCAGTATGTACGCACTAAAGGATATGCCTTATAAAGCTGCTGCTGTTATTGAAGCGGGCCTTAAAAAAGGCATCGTTAAAGATAACGAAAAAAGCTGGAAACAGGCAGGTGGTAGTTGGCAGGTTGCGCGTGAAAATAAAAAGGCTATCAGTGCCTATACAAAAGCCGGAAATCATTCAGAAAATGGTCTCAATGAAATGAGAATCGGTGTTTTATATTCTGAGCAAGAAAGCTGGTCTAACGCCGTTAAATTTTTCCGAAAAGCATTATCGAAGGGTGGTCTGAAAAAGAGTGTAGGTCGTGTTCACATGAACATGGGTATCGCACTTTTTAACTCTGGAAACCCAAAAGATGCTCTTGACTCATTAAGAAAATCTCAAAAATTTCCAGCGACAAAGCGTAATGCTAGTCAATGGATTAATTATGTTAAGGATGCAGCTAAGCTATAAGCTACCTGAGATTTCATAATTAATTTGAACGCTAAATTAGCCCCGGATACATTATGTACTCGGGGTTTTTTTGTAATAGAAATTTAATTTCACAATAAGAGAAAACTTACCTTTGATTCAAAGACCTCAAAACGTAAAAGAATGGACCGATTATCTAGCGGATGAAAAATTCCCTGTGTTGTCTGAAACAATGAGTCGGTTGGGAAGTCTAGATGATTTTGTGAATGATTTTGCTTCTGAAATGGCATCGATTATTCTTCAGGATCCAAACATGACTGCTAGAGTTTTAAAAATGGCAAATAGCGCCCATTACAATGTTGGCTTGAAGAAAATCAATACAGTTAGTCGGGCAGTGATGTTCCTTGGCTTTGATGTCATTCGTTCCATATGTCTATCTTCAGGAGTTTTTCAGCAGTTATTAAAGAAAGACCCATCACAGCGTTTGTTAAGAGGAATTTCTAGTTCATTTCAGGCTGCAGTACAGTCACAACAATTTTCAGAAGCTAGAAAAGATAAAAATCCAGAAGAACTTTTTATTGCAGCAATGTTATTTCATGTTGGAGAAATGGCTTTCTGGACTTTTGGCGGCTCTGCAGCACGAGAGATTAATGTATTGATGGTAGATGAAGGTTTTACTCAAATTGAAGCACAGGAAGAAGTTTTGGGTTTCAGACTCAGTGAGTTAACCTATTCACTAGTGGAACGTTGGGGTATGGGCAATATTCTACTTAATGCACTTCGACGTAAAGATACTCCTGAGAGTGAAAGTAGAAACGTGATCTTAAGCCACCGGCTTTTAGATTTGTCGGCTCGAGGCTGGAAGAAGCCTTCGACAAAAAAGGTCATATCAGATCTTGCTGACTATTCAAACATTAGTATTGAAGATGCACGAAATGTGATAACCGATAGTGCAGAACAAACAATTGAAGTACTTAAAGGCCATGGTTTTCGAGATCTTATTTCTAGCTTAAATCTTCCGCCTGGAATTAATATTAATCTTGATGAATATCAACCTAAAAAAATTAAGCTTATAAAGAAACGAGCTAAAAAAGAACCAAAGGCACCTGATCAATCAGCAATTGACAGTATTCTTTCTGAATTACAATTAATCAAGGATGAGTCTGAGCAGTTAGATATAAATTTTGTTCTACAGCTAGTCCTCGAAGGTATCCATCGAGGCGTAGGGATGGATAGAGCTTTAGTTTCTTTAGTTGATCAAAGTACAGGAAAACTCAAAGGTAAATATGCTGTTCAGGATCGTAATTCCAGCCTAGTCGCCGATTTTGAATTTACCCTAGACTCGACACCCTTATTTTTAAAGGTAGTCAAAGAGAAAAAAATACTCTGGTCGAAACGCGCTGTACATGGACCAATGTCAGGAGAGTTACTCGCTAAGTTTAAAGTAATGCTAGGCAGTAATGATTTTCTTATAGGACCTCTAATGATACAGGGGCATGCATTGGGACTTTACTATGCTGACAGGCAGGTAACCAATCAAAAATTAACACTGGCTGAGCTAAGCGCATTCAAAGCCGTTGTTAACCGTGCTAATGAAATCCTAGAATCCTTTGGTCAATAGAAAAACTTCTTACACCTAAGAACCCGACTGACTGGTTATATCAACATAGAGTGTCAGTCGCTCACCAGGTTGGATGTATTTCTTACCGAGCAAGAAATTATTCCATCGTTTTAGATCTCTTACTCTAACTGAGAATTTATTTGAAATTCGCGCCAATGAATCACCCTTCCTCACGCGATAATTAATCTTTCTTACTCGATTTGATTTTTTGAGAGATACTGACTGATTCTGGACGGGTGAAATGCTTTGTTTCGTCCAGATGACTAGCTTTTGACCTATCTTAAGTGGATCGGTCGGTGCCATTCCATTCGATGATGCAAGCTTTCTTATGTTGACCTTATACTGATTGGCAATTTTCCAAAAACTATCACCAGAGCGGACCTTATAGTTAATTTTGTTGTCACCACGTTTTACTTTCTGACGCGATTTTAAGCGACTGTCTGAACTTAGGGAATACTTCGATAAAGATTGGCTTGCCGTTGGGATGAGTAATTTATCACCAACCTTAATTTTATTACCATTAATATTATTGACCGAACGAAGGATATCTGCGGTTGTATTATGCTGTCTTGCAACTCGAATTAGACTGTCACCATTTTTGATGTTGTACCTTACCCATTTAACTCGATCGGATGGATTGGTATCGGCTAAATTTTTTAAAAATAACGGTGCTTTCTCAATAGGTAGTAGTAGATGGTGGGGGCCCTTTGGTGGAGTAGACCATCGGTTAAATGCAGGGTTGAGTTTGTAAAATTCATCGACACTGATGTCGGCAAGTTCTGCGGCAAAGGCGATGTCAATTTGACCTTTAGCTTCTACAATTGTTAACAATGGCTCATTGTTAACATCTTTCCAGATGAGCTTAAATTTGTCTTCATTTTTGAGCAATTCTGCAAGTGCAAGTAATTTGGGAACATAAGCTTTAGTTTCTTTTGGAAGTTTTAAATTCCAAAAATCAATGGGTTTGTTTTTCTTACGATTTTTTCGTATTGCTCGACCTACATTTCCTTCACCTGAATTGTATGCAGCCAGTGCGTGTAGCCAGTCACCCTTGAAGTATTTATGCAAATATTGAAGATAATCCAGAGCCGCTCGCGTAGATTCAACTACATCACGTCGACCGTCATACCACCAGTTTTGTTCAAGACCAAACCGCTTACCGGTACCTGGAATAAACTGCCACATACCAGAAGCCCTTCCAAAAGAATATGCAAATGGATCGTAGGCGCTCTCAACGATGGGCAGCAATACAAGTTCCATGGGCATCTGTCGTTTTTCAATTTCATCGACAATAAGATATAAAAATGGTTCCGCTCTCTTGATGACTCTATCGAGGTATTTCTGGTTTTTTGCATACCAATCACGCTGTAATCGAACCCTTCTAATGTCAGGTACATCTAACTTCATACCCGTACGAACACGATTCCAAAGGCTAGCAACAGTCTGCGTAGAATCCACAGGATCTGTGCCATCTGAGTGCTCAACCGAGACTGTACTTGGACTTATTTTTAATGACTGTGATGCTAGAACGACTACGGGATCAATGACCAAGTCTTTTGGAGCGACAAACTGTTCTTTTTCAATGATGGTGGTAATAAAAGCAGAATGATTGATAGGGCTAATTTGGCAGCTGGATAGACAAAAAAGAGCTAAAAGAGTAACCCACAGTGTAAAGACAGAGTAGCTGGATATTGATGGTGTAAATGAACGACTATTTGAAAGCATAGGATCGGGTATCAGTATTTTGAGTAATAAATGTAACTAATAAAATAATTATTGAGATAGAGTACAAAGTGCATGAACTCTATCTACAGCCAACATTTTATTGTTCTAATTATCAACAGTTTACACGAATTTTATAAAATAATCGTTAGAAGTTTATATTTGTTGTGATACGAGCCCAGAACATTCTTTTAGGAAACTAACGGGTTTTGAGTATTTAAATCTGAAGAAGCAAAATCAAGGTGTTAGGATGTTTAACCTATGACCATCGGTGATAGCTTATCAAACAGCATTATTGAACGTTATTCGAAACCATTATGAGATTAGAAAATATTATGAAGGCCAAACACCATGAAATGGCGTAATGTCCCATCATCAGATTCAATAAAATTATTGATCCAGCAACAGCTTGATCTAATTTTACCCTCAATTCATGGCTACAGCCTTGTTGCTTTGGGTGAACTGGCAACGGTTTTTAACTTTCAATTGGCAAATGTTGTCAATGTAATCCATATCACTGACCGTCAAAGGGCAGATGTCTGTGCACATCCACACCAATTGCCTCTAGCAAGTGATGATATAGATGCTATCTTTGTACCTTTATTATTGGAAGAGTCTAATCGACCTCATGAAATGCTCAGAGAGGTTGCCAGAAGTTTACGACCGGGTGGAAAAATAATCCTAGTTACATTTAATCCCATTAGCGTGTGGGGATTTCATAAGCTGATATTTCACCGAAGTAAACGTCAACCCTGGTGTTATCCATTTTATAGAAAGGGTCGATTGGTGGATTGGTTAACTTTATTAGGACTAGATATAACTCTAGAGCATGGATTGTTTGCGAAATTACCCGGTTCTGAATATCATCCATCTTCCGATCACATTGAGTCAGTGGCCTATTCACGATTTGGTGCCATTAATTTTTTGGTCGCGGAAAAAAAGATTAAAACATTAACTTCAATTCGTGCTAGCTGGAAAGAAGCGCGACTCATTAATTCAGGCGTTATAGAGCCAACTCGAAAGAACATTGACAACATTTAATTGCATAGAGACATAACATTGAGACAATCAGTAGAAATTTTTACAGATGGCGCCTGTCGAGGTAATCCGGGCATTGGTGGCTGGGGTGCTGTGCTTCGGTTCAATGGTCATGAAAAACGGCTTTCAGGTGGAGAGCAGGACACAACCAATAACCGCATGGAACTAATGGCGGCTATAAAGGCTCTTGAATCATTAACTCGACCCTGTAAGGTTGATTTAACGACTGACTCTCAATATGTCAGAAAAGGTATTCTTGAGTGGATGAAAGATTGGAAAAAAAGAAATTGGAAAACTGCAGCAAAAAAGCCGGTGAAGAATAAAGATTTATGGCAACTGCTTGACGAGGCAGCACAGCGCCATGATATTAATTGGCACTGGGTCAAAGGACATGCAGGGCATGAAGGAAATGAACTCGCTGACGAATTAGCGAATCGTGGCATTGATGAATTGGGTGTGAACTAATGCGGCAAATTGTATTGGATACAGAAACCACTGGTCTTGAACCCAAACAGGGTCATCGAATCATTGAGATTGGTTGTGTGGAATTAATTGATAGAAAGCTCACAGGCAATCATTACCATCAATATATTAATCCACAGCGAATCGTTGATGAAGGCGCTATTGATGTTCATGGTATATCTAATGAGTTCCTTGAGGATAAACCATTATTTACGGATATTATCGATGATTTTCTAGCTTACATCAAAGGTGCAGAACTGGTGATTCATAATGCTCCCTTTGATGTAGGGTTTATTAATCATGAGTTATTACTGGCTGAGACAGAAACAGCGAAACAATACTTTCGTGTTGCTGACATGTGTACCGTCCTCGATACCTTGCATCTAGCTCGTCAGATGCATCCAGGACAGAAGAACAATTTGGATGCACTCTGTCGTCGATATGGCATGGATAACTCTCACAGAGAGCTACATGGAGCCTTACTCGACGCTGAAATCTTATCTGATGTTTATTTGTTGATGACGGGTGGACAGACAGACTTAGCATTAGCAGGTGAGAGCAACCAAAGGTCGAAGGCTAGTTCAGATACACGCATCCGTCGGTTGGCTGAAAAACGAGAGCCACTGAATGTGATCCTTGCCACTGATGAAGAGCTAAGCTCTCACAGTAAAAGACTCGAATGCATTGCCGAGCAATCCGAGCTTATCTGGAAGTAACAACCATTAGTGACTACTTGAATTACCACCATCTTCCATTGTTGCTGAGTGATGAGTAATTAAGCCTTCGTCATAGAGTATTTTAGTCGCAGGTTCTAAGACGTAGAGAATTGCAATGAGCCCGACCGTGGACATCACGATTGTGTAAGGAAGTGCCATCCAAACCATTCTTCCGTAGGACAGTCGTATCAGAGGAGCCACGGCTGATGTCAGAATGAATAAGAATGCGGCTTGACCATTTGGAGTTGCAACAGAAGGTATGTTTGTACCAGTGTTGATTGCTACTGCCAATAAGTCAAATTGATCCCTTCCAATGGTTCCATCAACCAGCGCAGTTTTAAGTTCGGTAATATAAACTGTTCCAACAAATACGTTATCCGATATCATCGAAAGAAAACCATTGGCAGCATAAAAAAGAGAAATTTGAGTATTACCTTCATGGCTCAAAACATAATCGATAACAGGGGTGAATAATCCTTGTTCAGAGATGACTGCGACAACAGCAAAGAAGACAACTAACAGTGCGGTAAAGGGTAGGGCCTCTTCAAATGCTTTGCCTAAACGATGCTCTTCCACAATACCGGTAAACGCCGTAGTAAATACAATCACTGTTAAACCTATAATACCGACGGCAGCCAAATGATTAGCAAGTGCAAAGATCAGCCATAAACCGACTAGAGCCTGTACAACAAGAGATGCTTTTTCTTTGTAGGTTCGTGACTTGTCATCTTCTGCTTTAGCGTCTTCGAGAATTGCACGCACATCATCAGGGATGGTGTAGCCATAATCAAAAATTTTGAGTTTTTCAAGTAAAGCACAGGTGCTTAAGCCAGCAACCAGAACCGGAATTGTAACTGGAGACATGCGCCAGAAAAATTCAATGAAGTCCCAGCCAGCACTGAGACCAATCACTAGATTTTGAGGCTCTCCAACAATGGTACAAACTCCGCCCAGAGCCGTACCAATAGCAGCATGCATCATTAGGTTACGTAAAAAACCTCTAAATTCAGTTAAATTTTCACGGTGATGCTCCATAACTTCTGCGTCTGTTGCGTGGTCATGCTCATGGTGGTATTTTTTTCCGGAAGCCGCTTTATGATAAATGCCGTAGAATCCGATACCCACTGTCATCACAACCGCTGCAACTGTCAAAGCATCTAAAAAAGCGGATAGAAAGGCGGAAACCATACAGAACATCAATGAAATCAAAATTTTAGATCGTGTCCCCAGTACAATTTTAGTGAACAGATACAACAATAAGTCTTTCATGAAGTAAATGCCCGCGACCATAAACACCAGTAACATAACAACTTGCAAGTTTGCTTCAATTTCGTGCCAGACATCTGCAGCCGTTGCCATCCCCATAAAGATAGCCTCAATTGCGATTAGCCCACCAGACTGTAATGGATAGCATTTCAATGCCATGGCAAGGGTGAAGATAAATTCTAAGATAAGTACCCAACCTGCAATGAAGGGATCGATGGTATAAAAGATTATTGGGTTTAAAACTAGAAATGCTAGTATTGTTAACTTGTACCATTCGGGAGAATTTCCTAGAAAGTTATCCCAAAATGCGATTTTTACTGAATCGGTCATAATCAATAGTCCTTTTATATACTGCTTAAATTGTTTGGGCATTAAAAAAATGCACTAATGTTTAGATTTTAGCTGCTATTTGTCATGTTGACCAATCTAGATGGAAAATAATTTAAATTAGTTGATCGATTACTAATATCTGTGACCTCAAAAAGGTTTATGAGCCGAATTGTTTCATCACATAAAGACTGGATTATTAGTACAAATACTGAGTAACTTTGATGCTTAACTGTTAAACTTCGACACATCATAGCTATCTGGATGTAACAATCATCCAACAGGAGAAAATTTTGGAATTTTTATATGAATTTGGTCTTTTTTTATTGAAAAGTGTGACCATAGTTGCTGCAATTTTAATTATCTTTGGGGGTATCATAAGCTCAAGTCAACGTGCTAAAACGAGTAAAGTGAAAGGACAGCCTCAGGGTGAGATTAAACTCACTAATATATCGGAACGATATAAATATATGGTTCAGGAAATGCAGCACGCATTGCTTACAAAGTTTGAAACGAAAGCTTTGGACAAGGCAGAGAAGAAAGCGGATAAAATAAAAACAAAAGAAGATAAGGCGAAAGCAAAAGAATTAAAGTCAACTTCAGATACTAATGATGATTCAACTGAAGATTTAGCTTCGAAGGTTGAGGATGCTCATAAGCGACTGTTTGTCTTAGATTTTAAAGGTGATATGAAAGCCAGTGCAGTATCGTCATTGAGAGAAGAAATTACCGCCATTATTGCAATTGCTGGTAAACAGGATGCCGTATTATTGAGACTCGAAAGCCCCGGTGGGATGGTACACAGCTATGGTCTTGCTGCTTCACAATTACAACGTTTACGGAATCACGATATAGACCTAACCATTGCGGTTGATAAGGTTGCTGCTAGCGGCGGTTATATGATGGCCTGTGTTGCCAATAAAATTATTGCCGCTCCATTTGCGATTATTGGTTCCATAGGTGTCATTGCTCAAATTCCTAACTTTAATAAGTTACTCCATAAAATGGATGTGGATTATGAACAGCACACTGCTGGAAAGTTTAAACGAACCTTGACCGTATTTGGTGAGAACACTGATTCCGCTCGAGAAAAATTTAAAGAAGAACTTGAAGACACACATCTATTATTCAAATCGTTCATTACAGAAAACCGACCTGAACTAGATATTGAAGCGGTGGCAACGGGTGAGCATTGGTACGGAACGCGCGCTCTGGACAAGGGATTAATTGATGATATTTCAACCTCTGATGATCTGATCGTTGAGGCGGTAAAAGATTCTGAGGTGTATGAAGTCAACTTTGAAATACCAAAGAGTCTTGGTGAGCGTTTTGGTCTTAATGTCGAGTCAGCATTCAATCGTTTCATCATGTCCTGGTGGCAGCGATCTGAACATGAGCCTAAATATTGATCCTAAAGACATCCGTTATTCAGAAGCTAAATGAAAGGATTTCAGTGAATAAGAAACAACAACGTTATGGGAGTTGGTCATCAGAACTAAGTCCCACTAAGTTAGCCTCAGCAGGGAGTCGCTTTGGTCATCTTGTATGCGAGAACCAAAAACTATTTTGGCTAGAAAGCCTACCGACTGAAGGTGGTCGAGTTGTCATTAGGTCAGTGACTTTAAATGGAGCAGATTCACAACCTCAAATCATCAGTCCAGCCGATGTGAGTGTTCGAACTCGTGCACACGAATATGGTGGTGCAGATTTTGCCGTAAGCGGTGACACCCTTGTTTATTGTGATGATGCAGATCAGAGGCTCTATACCCTAAATCTAAATACAGCAGATTCTAGCCCAAGAGCGATTACGCCCAGTACTGATTTCAAACATCAATACCGTTATGCCGATATGGATTTTTCAGTTGATGCGAATTGGCTTGTTTGTGTCAGGGAAACCCATACTGAAGATGGTGATCCGCTTTCTGTTGTTAATGATATTGTTAATATTGCCCTAGATAAAGCCGATGAAATTGGTGAGCCTAAAGTGTTGGCATCCGGAGCAGATTTTTATTCATATCCTAGAGTTTCGCCCAATGGCAAACAGTTGAGTTGGACCAGTTGGCAGCATCCAAATATGCCTTGGGATCAGACTGAACTGTGGGTGGCAGAACTCAATAGTCATGGACATATCTCGAGTTCAAAATGTTTATTACAGAATAAAAACGAATCTATTTATCAACCGACCTGGAGCCCTGATGGTGTTTTACATTTTGTTTCAGACAGAAATGGATGGTGGAACATCTATTCGTTTCTCGATGATATTCTCAACTGTCTGACGCCTATCAATGCCGAATTTGGATTCCCTCAGTGGCAATTTGGTACGGTTAGTTATGCTTTTATAGATAGCAAACGCATCATCGCAGCCTATGTCCAAGATGGAAGAGAACATTTGTGTTTAGTTGAGCCAGACCAAGGACACATGACACCCGTAGAACTGCCTTATTGTAGCTATCAGGGGGGACTTTATTATCTACAAAAGTATGTTAATGAGGATGTTAAAGAGTATCTTTATTTTATAGCCGCTGACGAGTCTTCACCACCTGCGGTCATCCAATGGGACATACTCAATCAGCAGGCGAAGATTCTCAGTGAAAACAAACCTGCAATCCTTCAGGAATCGGATGTATCAATTGCTGAAGCTATAGAATTTAAAACGTCTAATAATGAGAAGGCTCATGCATTTTATTATACCCCTAAAAACTCAAGTTTTGAGGGGTTGGCTAATGAGCTTCCACCTCTGATTGTCATGAGTCACGGAGGACCTACTGCATCGGCATCAGCAGAATTTAATATTGCAATCCAATTTTGGACCCATCGGGGTTTTGCAGTGGTGGATGTAAACTATCGTGGTAGCACCGGTTACGGCAAAGAATATCGAGACGCATTAAAATATCAATGGGGCGTTCTCGATGTAGACGACTGTGTCAATGCTGCAAAATTTCTCATCAAAAGAGGCAGTGTTGATGAATCTAGAATTGCTATCCGAGGTGGAAGTGCAGGCGGTTATACAACTTATAGTGCATTAATGAACCATTCATTTTTTGCTGCAGGCGTCAGTCGCTACGGTGTCGCAGATTTAAAATGTTTAGTGGTAGAGTCTCATAAATTTGAGGTGCGTTATCTCGACAGCATGATCGGTCCTTGGCCACAAGAAGAAACGTTGTATGAACAACGCTCACCCATTAATCATGCCCAGAACATATCCTGTCCAGTATTACTCTTGCAAGGTGATGAGGACGCTGTGGTACCACCCGCACAATCCTTAGCAATGGCAGACGCATTAGATGCCAATGAAGTTCCACACGCATTGATTATGTTGGAGGGTGAACAGCATGGGTTTAGGCAAAGTAAAAATATAGCAAGAGCCTTAGAACTCGAGCTTAATTTTTACGCTCAGGTATTTCGAATTGAACTCGGCGAACCATTAGCGTCATTAGTACTAAAGCATTCGCAAAATATCTAGCTGTTTATCATCTGTGCCAGTAACTGCTTAACATTTGCGGGTTCAAAAGGTTTGTCACAAATGGCTGAAACGCCCGCCTGTTGGACCTGCCCCAAACGAGCTTCTTTTTGTTCACTGGTAACCATCATGATGGGTACATAGGGATGGCTCGATTCATTTCTAATGTATTCAATAAGTTCATTGCCATCCATGATGGGCATATTGAGGTCGGTGATCACCAGATCGAACTCATTCATCACAAATTTTTCTTGAGCGTCTCTACCATCTACGGCCATAACGATATTTTCTTCGGATATCCCCATTTCTTTAATAACACTGGTGATATATTTGCGAGCAAGGTTTGAATCATCCACAACCAAGACTCGTATATTTTCGACTTCGTAGAGCTCTAACTCCAATTCACCCGGTTCAATAAAGTCGACTGTTGATTTTAATGCTCGAATAAGATTTTCATCAGTAAATGGCTTTGGCAAAATTGCAATAACACCTGCTTGGCGAATGGGCTCAATCATTTTAAAACTGGTTTCACTAGAAATTAACATGAAAGGAACCGCTTCAGTGTTACTGTCTTCCCTCATTTTGGTGACCAGATCGATTCCAGTCATGTCATCAAAATACATGCTACTAATAACTAAGTCAGGGCGATCTTCATGCATTGATTTTAAGGCATCTTCACCGGTGTAAAATCCTTTGACAACTCCTGTACCAGCTCCTTCAAGCTGTTGAATGATAAATTTTTGTTGAGTTGGAGATGGTTCCACCAGTACGATGTAGAGGTTGTTAATATTAAAGTCACTCACTAGAATTCCCACATTTATTTATAAGAGATGGCTTAAGTTTATGGCATCATTGGCAATTTGCAAATAATCAGTACCAACATCAACCAATCTTAAGTAATAAGTTCATTGACCCGCGTTATTTCTTTGGGTAAGGTTTGTCGTCTGGCTAAAAGATTATCGATAAAAATAAAATTAACAAGGTAGTTTATATGGAACAGGTCTGGCTTAAAAATTATCCTGAAGGTGTGCCCAAAGAGATTGATGCGAGTGGTTTCGAGTCACTGGTTTCTATGATCGAAAGCAGTTTAGAAAAGTATGCAGATAAAGATGCTGTATCAAATATGGGCGTTACCTTAACCTTCAGGCAATTGGATGAAAAATCCAAACAGTTTGCATCCTACCTTCAACATACCTTGCATCTAAAGAAGGGCTCTAGGGTCGCAATAATGATGCCTAATCTTTTGCAATATCCAGTCGCACTTTATGGAATTCTCAGAGCGGGTATGGTGGCTGTTAATGTCAACCCAATGTATACCAGTCGGGAATTACGACATCAACTCAGTGATTCAGGCGCCGAGGCAATTATCATTGTTGCTAATTTTGCACATGTATTAGCCAAGATAATTGATGAAACGCCAATTAGAAGGGTGGTTGTCACCAAAATTGCGGATCTCTGTCCATGGCCTAAACGACCCATCGTCAACGCTCTGGTGAAATACGTTAAAAAAATGGTACCCGAGTTTAAATTACCTAATTGTGATTGTTTTATTGATGCACTCATTAAAGGGAGTAAGAAGACCTTTACACCCGTTGATATTGGTCTGGATGATATTGCCTTTCTACAATACACTGGAGGCACAACTGGCGTAGCAAAGGGCGCAGTTTTAACACAACAAAACATGCTGTCCAATGTCTTACAATCTGACGCATGGTTTAAGACGTTACTGGATACCGATGATGAAACCATTATCACCGCATTACCTCTGTATCATATATTTTCTTTAACGGCGAACTGCCTTTTATTTACTAAGATTGGTGGTAAGAATATTTTGGTCACTAATCCACGCGACATGCCTGCCTTTGTAAAGTTACTTAAAAATGAGCGATTTACGGGTTTCACCGGAGTGAATACCTTATTTAACGGACTGCTCAATACGGATGGAATTGAAGAGGTTGATTTTAGCCACTTGAAGATGTCTTTTGGTGGCGGTATGGCTGTTCAGCCATCGGTTGCAGAAGAATGGAAGCAGTTGACCAGTACGGTTCTTATTGAAGGGTATGGGCTCACTGAGACCTCGCCAGCAGCCATTGTTAACCCAATGAATGCAACTGAATTCAGTGGATGTATCGGTCTACCCATTCCATCAACGGATGTTTCTATTCGGGATGATCAAGGAATTGAAGTGGCATTTGATGAGGCAGGTGAAGTTTGTATCAAAGGTCCACAGGTGATGAGAGGCTATTGGAATAAGCCTGAAGAAACGGCCGAAGTACTCACCGAAGATGGGTGGTTCGCTACCGGTGATATCGGTATTATGGATTCAAATGGCTTTGTGAAATTGGTTGATCGCAAAAAGGATATGATTCTAGTGTCAGGATTTAACGTCTATCCAAACGAACTTGAAGCAGTGGTTGCAGAACATCCTGAGGTTCTTGAAGTGGCCGCCATTGGTGTACCTGATGAAAAATGTGGTGAAGCTGTAAAATTATTTATCGTGGCGAAATCTGATGCACTCAGTAAAGAAGAGGTGAAAGCCTTTTGCAAAGAAAATTTAACCGGCTACAAACGGCCTAAACATATTGAGTTTATGAAAGATTTACCGAAATCGAACGTTGGGAAAATTTTACGTAAAGACTTGCGATAACTCCTTATTTACCACAAATAATGAATCAGAAATTATGAAGCAGATATACTAATGGACCCTAATATGGCCAACTACCAGTTTATTAATACCGCAGAAGCTCTTGAGCAATGTTGTGCCTCATTAAAAAACTCTTCAATACTGGCTGTTGATACCGAATTTGTACGGGAACGAACCTTTTATCCTCAACCGGGTTTATTTCAGGTATCAGACGGAAGTAGTATCTATCTTATCGATCCTAAAGCAATTGAACAGCTGCAGCGTTTTTTTGATCTCTTAGAAGATCCCAATATTCAAGTAATCATGCATTCCTGTAGTGAAGACATTGAACTGTTGAATGCTATGGGATGTGGCGTTGTTAGAAATTTGTTTGACACTCAAGTCGCAGCGAATTGGCTCGGCATGGGTCAATCACTTAGTCTAGTGCGACTGGTAGAACATTATAAGCAGGTGGTCATTGAAAAGGAATTGACAAGAACAGATTGGTTAGCCAGACCCCTGAGTGACGCACAACTCAATTATGCAGCCATAGATGTACTTTATCTACATGATATTTTACAACAACAACAGGATGAATTAAAAACCGTAAATTTTTACACGAATGTTGTAGAAGATTCAGACTTGCGATGCATCAAAAAAATGCCTGATGATCAACTGGCCTATCTGAAGGTTAATAAGGCTAAAACCATAACGGGTGAAAACCTTAAGACATTAAAAAACCTAGCAGCATGGCGTGAACGGCGTGCGAGACTAGATGATCGTCCCAGGCAACATGTAGTAAAAGATAAAGAACTACTTGAACTGAGTATAAACCAACCTGTAACCCTCGATCAGCTCAATACGACTGCTGAATTACTTCCTTCAGCAATTCGCCGATATGGTGCAGAAATACTGAATGAAATTACATCTGCTCAGACAGCTGTGACTGTAGATCCAGTACTCAGTTTTAGAAGTCTTCCCGGAGCCGGAAATACATTAAATGCTTGTCGAGATATGATGGTGACCATCCATCTTGAAAAGGACATGCCTCGTGAAGTACTTCCTAGCAAACGATGGTTACAACAATTTTTATTACATCAGGCTGCTTCCTGGTATCCAATGCCAGAAGGTTGGTCTGGATGGAGAAAAGAACTTTTGGAAGAGCCTCTTCATCAAATTATATCAACGAATCGATTTAATCAGAGTAGCTAGCTTAATGATTAGTTTTATCTATCGTAGTCCTAAAAGGGCAGAGATGTATCTCTATACAGTTAAAAGGGATGATTTTTCAGTTCTTCCAGAGGAATTGCTACAGGTTTTCGGTGTTCCTGAATTTTCCATGGTGGTTAACTTAGAGAAACGAGACTCTCTTGCCAGGGTTAATATCGAGACCGTAAAAAACGAGCTTCTAAAAAATGGCTATTACTTACAAATGCCTCCAACAGTATTGGTTGATCAAAATACGCTCGAGCCCATTGAGAATTCATAAATGTCACAAAATACATTTTGGAAAACAGTACCACTGAGTGAGATGACAGAGCAGCAGTGGGAATCACTTTGTGATGGCTGTGCAAAATGTTGTATTTTTAAATTCGAAGAAGATGAAACCGACCATATTCTACAGACTGATGTGGTTTGTAAATTACTTGATTTGAATAATTGCTCCTGTACAAGATACTCTGAACGTAAGGTTCTAGTACCGGACTGTATTAGTATTACTCATGATAATATTCTCGATCTCAAATGGATGCCGGCATCCTGTTCATATCGATTGTTAGCATTGGGTAAGGACCTACCGCCCTGGCATCCACTATTATCAGGCGATCAAAATTCAATGAAATTAGCCGATAAAACAGTTCAGGGACATGTTGTTTCTGAAGCAGATGTTGATGATGTTGAGGCTCGAATTATTGGTTGGTTTGATCCCAATGACTGAGCTTAAGTCATTGCCTGTTGGAATAGTTTGGGGTTCGACAGTATTTGGTCTAAACTTTAGTAATAAAGCTTAAGTACTCATTTTGAATCTGTTCGGTACAAAAGAGCATAATTGTATGCAATCACTCTTTGAGATACGGCAAATAATACTTTAATATTATAAAAATATGCTAAAAATTCGGTTTATATTATCAAAAAAACTTCTGTCCGTTTGCTCGGCGGCAATGCTTTGCACGTATCTATGTACATTTGGATTATTGCAGGCTGCTCAATCTAAAAAAGAAAAGCCTTCTGCAGATGTGCGAGTTCTCGTAGATATGTCAGGAAGCATGAAACTTAACGATCCCGACAATTTGCGTATTCCTGCGGTGCAACTGATGAGCAATTTGCTACCACCTGACAGTCATGCTGGAATCTGGACCTTTGGGCGCTACGTTAATATGTTGGTACCATTAGGACCGGTGGATACTGCTTGGAAAAAACTTGCCATCGAGGAAGCAAAAAAAATCAATTCTTCGGGCTTATTCACTAATATTGGTGGTGCAATGGAGCATGCTTCATTTGGATGGAATGAACCCGACCCTGAGATTAAACGTAGCTTAATTTTATTGACCGATGGGGTTGTCGATATTTCTAAAGATCCAGTAGAAAATGCAGCGGCAAGACGTATGGTATTGAAAGAATTACTTCCTCGGTATAGGGCTGCTGGTATTACCATACACACCATCGCATTATCGGGTGATGCTGATGCAAAGTTACTATCAAGCATTGCGGCTGAAACTGATGGATGGTTCCAGACTGTTAACAATGCGAGTGAACTTCAAAAAGTATTTCTAAAAATATTTGAGCAGGCCACCGAACGAGATTCTGTTCCACTAAAAGACAATCGATTTTCAATTGACGATCAGATCGAAGAGTTTACCCTTCTTGTCTTTAAAAATAAAAACTCAAAACCAACTGTCTTAGAACAGCCTAACGGTGAGACTTTTAATGCCGGTGAAGATAGCGCGAGAGTTACTTGGTTTGAATCCATGGATTATGATCTAATTACCATTAATGAACCCCAGCCAGGTGAATGGCGTGTGTATGCAGATTTAGACCCTGACAATAGGGTATTGGTTGTTAGTAATTTAAAAATGAAAAGTTCGTCATTACCCAATAATTTATTGGCCAATGAAAAATTTATTTTTACCATGCGTCTTGAGCAAGAAAAAGAAAATGTAACTGACTCAAATTTTCTTAATTTAGTAAAAATGCATGTTGATATTACTGCTGAAGATGGCAGTGAAGCCAACTTCGATGTTCTTGATGATGGCTTGAATGCCGATGAATTAGCCGCAGATGGGATTTATAGTATCGAACTAGCGGCTCCATCTATTGCTGGTATCGCTCAGATGAGTGCATGGGTTGAAAGCCCA
>JAUUZN010000054.1 GCA_030589945.1 Gammaproteobacteria bacterium
ACCGTAACAAATTATGTTATAAATCATATGGTTGGGTTTAGTGTGGAAAAATTTAACAATGGAATTTATCACAATATAGTTATTTTGACGAAATAGCCGCCCAAATAGCTTAATATATGATTCACCAAAAGGAGATAATCATTTAGATGTCAGAGCAAGCTATAGAAATTAAAGATATATGGCTCTTACCCAACCTGTGGACCTGCTTGCAATTTATAACAGTACCCCTGATGTTATATTTTGCAGTACAGCAAAATCTCACATTATTTTTGACATGTTATCTTCTAACTTTTGTGATTGATTCTACCGATGGCTTATTGGCAAGACGATTAGGCTTATGCACTAAGCTTGGAATGTATCTTGATACTTACATTGATCTTGCAATGTACGTAGTGGTTTCGATTTCGTTATATCTATTTATTCCTGACTTTGTATCAGAGTATCTAGCAGTGTTGGTAGCTCTATTTTCGTTAACCATATTGAGCCGGTTGATTAGCGTTATTAAATTCAAACGAGCTTTGATGTTACATCTCTATACATCCAAAATGCTGTACTTCTTCCTAACCATATTCGTCATAAATTTGTACATGACAGATACGCCTTCAGAGTTATTGTTTATTCTGCTACTTGCCGATGCCGCCTTATTTATTGGTGAAGAATTCCTCATTATTATTTTACTTAAGTCACCACGAGAAGACATGTTGTCAGTATTTGGAGTATTTGGAGTATTGGCGAATAAGAACAAATGAACAATGAAACTACAATCAACTTAGCAATTAATGATTGGCTTCATTCGTCTTCCACTTAGCAAGTTTTCGATCTGAGCTAAACTCAAAATGTTCGCCACTAATAGGATCTGTAAAAGATAAGCTTTTAGCCAGTAACTGTAATGGGTTTTTGTAATTGGTTTCAGCTTTAGGTTGTAAGATTGGATAAAAGGGATCATTAGCAATGGGTGCACCAATCTTTGTCATGTGTAATCTTAGCTGATGAGTTTTTCCTGTGACGGGGTTGAGTTGAAATAACCCAAGGTCTTGTTTGTAATCTAATAATGTGATCTCTGATCGCGCATTTATTTCGCCCTCAACCTCGTGCATTAAAAAGGCGGGGTTACTTTTAACAAGACGGTTTTCGACGATCCATTTTTGTCCAACGACCACTGATTCGTTATGGTCTGATAAATCAGCTACAGCGTTGTAACATTTGCTCATCTTTCCTTTAGCAAATAATTGCGCATACAGTCCACGACTCTCTGGATTTAATGAAAACAAAACTACTCCTGCGGTGTCTTTATCTAATCTGTGCAGAGGAACAATTTCGGGCAAGTTTTGCTCGGTGCGTAACCTTTCTAATAGACACTCTTTTACATATTGCCCACCGGGAGTTACCGGTAAAAAATGTGGCTTACAAGCGACAAGAATGTGGTCGTTTTTAAATAGAATGTTATGTTGGAATGGGATCTGAGGTTCCTTCTCAACCTCTCGATAATAACAAAGAGTTTTGTTTGCAACGAATGCGGTATCAGAACTGACAAGGTCACCTGACAGCCAATGTATTTTTCCTTCATTGAATCTAGATTGCCAAATATTTACATCAATATGAGGAAATTGTTCAACTAAAAATTCAAGAAGATTTTGCCAGCCTTTATTTTCAGAAGGTAAGGTTATTTTAGAAGGGCGGTTTGCTATGGACATAAAATAAGTAACGGGAGCAGTCTAGTGTCCTGTGATTGCAAGGTGATATTTTAGTTTAGGACTTTAGCTGAATAATCGTAGAACTTAATCTTTCCACGAATATTTCGTTGATGAATAAAGCCTAAAATTTTCCACTCAATGCCATCAAGTTCAATATCGGGGTAGATTTCGTTACAGGCATGCAGATATTCTCTTCCATCAGAATCGATTTTATATTGTCGAAACCATTTGATGCCCTCGACTTCAACGAGCACATAACTGTTGGGTATTTTTTCCTCGTGGTTCTGGATGATGATGATGCACTTTTCGGGAAACTCATCTTCCATATCTTTGCCTAATACTTGCAATGCGAAGCTTTCGCTTCCTGAACAGCTACTGGACATTTTCATTCACCATTTTAGGTTTGTCACTCATCTTAAATTCTCTTGAACCACATCATATTGGTGGATCATTGTCTAATGTTTCGTTAGGGTAACAGACTCATGAGTGATTGTTCTACCACAATAATATTAAGGCTACAGTCCCTGATATAGGGATATTTAAACATAACTAACATTAGTAATTGTTAAAAAGAGGTTCATTGTATGAAAAATATTACAAAATTATTAGTAATCACTGCACTAAGCATTTTAACATTCACTAGCCTCGCTTCCGATATCTCTGGTGAAGATATCGTTAAGATTCGTCTCGAAACTAACATTGGTAGTATTGATATAGAGCTCTATCGAAAGAAAGCCCCGAAAACCGTGGCTAACTTTCTGAAGTATCTTGAAGCAGGTCACTATGATGGGGGCTCATTTCAGCGCATCGTTCGCCATGATAATGACAACGGTAGTCCCAAAATTGCAGTAATTCAGGGGAGAGCAAGAGAAGATGCCAAGCGCCTTGCTCCCATTGCATTAGAAACAACGGAAATGACTGGTATTAAACATCTCAATGGCACCATCTCAATGGCTAGAGATAAACCTGACAGTGCATTGGATGATTTTTTTATTACAGTGGGCGCTCAACCATCTTTAGACTTTGGTGGTCAACGAAATAAAGACGGTTTAGGTTTCGCTGCTTTCGGTGCAGTTGTCGATGGCATGAAAATAGTTAAGAGTATAAACAATACGCGAGATACAAAAGAGGTCGATGATCCCTATTTGAAAGGTCAAATTCTAAAGCAGCCTATTGTGATTATTAGGGTGATTGTTATACCTTAACAAAGAAAATATTTAAGAAAATTACTCTTCAATGAGTTCAGTTGAATGTTTAATCAGATGAACCGTTTGTATGTACAATTCTGTTACAAATCTACCAATATCAGGTTAATTTATACCCCTATAATAGTTCCCAAACTATGCACTCATCGCTGGTTACTTCGTAAAATACACGGGAATCGTATTCATGGGTTACAAAAATAACATTTTTAAAAACTGTTCTAGAATAATATTGAGTTCACCTTTTCTAATTATATTATTTACTTTGTTTCCAGAATCGATTCTCGCGGAAGAAAAATTAAATAAAGATAGGTACCCTGCCAGTTTTTTTGATCAGTATCTGCCGCAAAATGCATTACAAATGGTTGAGCGATTACCGGGTTTTAATCTAAATCTTGGTGATAATAATCGAGGCTTTGGTGCGAATGCAGGTAATGTGCTCATTGATGGTGTTCGCCCCAGCACAAAAACTGGAGGGTTATTTAGCATTTTAAACCGTATTCCCGCGGCACAGGTTGACTATATTGAGATATTAAGAGGTGGCGTAAGTGCAGGTGAAACTTCGGGTCAGTCGGTTGTTGCCAATGTGGTGAGAAAAAAGAATGGAACGAGTGGTCGCTGGTCAGCCATAGTCAGGCGTGCTCCTGATGGAAAGTTGTCTCCTAATATTGAAGCCGCCATTAATACTAATCTGGGTGACTGGAAGACAGCCTTTGATACCGACATCGGTGGCATGCCTGGTTATCGGACGGCTTTAATTGAACGTCGAGATGAAGATGGAATGCTCTTAAATAGTGCAGATGAAAAATTTACACATCGTAAGCAATGGATATCTATAAATGGTGAAGGATCGCGAAACTTATTAAATGGTTTGTTAACGCTAAACGCAAGAACCGGTGCAAGTGAGGGTGAGTTCAGTACAACCAGAGATATATTTTTAGCTCAACTGCCTGATGGAAGTCTGCCTGATCAACAATTAGTCATTGAAGAAAATACTGATAATCAAATTAAAGAATTAAGTATTGATTGGTTAGGCACCACAGATAATTGGAAATTACATTTACTGGGTCTAGGTGTTTCAAATGATGAGTCGTATGCTAACACTGTAAGGTTTAGAAATTTTTCAAATCTGACCAGTTCAATCAGTAACTTTTCTCAAGATTCAGAAAAGACAGAAATTATCGCTAGAGCAACATATGGCTTTGTCGGTAAGGATAATTTTAAACCTGAATACGGTCTTGAGATAGCAAGAAACAAATTGATTAGTGACTCGAGTTATTTTGCTGATGGTAATGAGGTTTTACTCAATGGCGCTAATGTAGAAGTTAAGGAAATCCGCAGTGAGATTTTTGCCACCTTTACCTATCAAGCCTCAGATAAGCTAAGTATCGAAGGTGGTATAACCAGTGAATTTTCACAGATTGAAGTATCTGGTGAAGATGCTAATAAACAGACATTTCAGTTCATCAAACCACGAATTTCATCAACCTACACGTTGGATGAAAATAATCAGTTCTCAGTTTTAGCAGAGCGTAAAGTGGGTCAATTAAATTTTCGGGACTTTGCTGCAAGTAATGACGCAGCAGACGATACTATTTTTTCAGGTAACCCAGACTTAGCTCCTGATACGAGTGATGAGCTGTCGATTTCCTATGATTTAAGTTTTAATGAGCGTGGCAGCTTAAAATTGAAGCTATTCCATCATTGGCAATCAGATATTCTAGAGCAAGTTATATTACCATCTGGCGGTCAAGGCTTAGGTAATGCCGGAGATGCTCGATTTTGGGGAATCGAGACGAACTTAAATTTACCTCTAAATTGGGTATTAGAAGACGGTCTTATTGAAATTTCTCATGGATATAGAGATTCTGAATTTAAAGATCCAATCACCAATAAGACGAGAATTACCAGTGGTTACACACATAACTGGTTAAGTTTTAAATTACGACAGGATGTGGTGAAAAGCAAAGTTGCTTGGGGTCTTGAATATTGGGGCAATTTTAAAGATACCTTTTTCACAGTCAGTGAGCGGGTTACGTTTCACGGAAATAAACGATTACGAATTTTTTTAGAAACGAGTCGTTATTTGAATTCGAAAATTAAACTTGAAATTACTCATATCAATACTGGAGAATATACCCGCTCACGCTTTATTCATGATGGTACTCGTTCAGAACAATTTAGAAGGAGTGAAGTGGCGTTTAGAAAACGTGAACCAGAATATAGACTGTCTATTTCGAGTACATTTTAGCCTGATAACTGCCTTGGTTTTGCTATTGTAATCGATGATACTGAAACTAGTTTAGGCCACCATTAGCAGCCTGTTGTGATCATTAGGGCGTTACTCCTCCGTCACTGACAAACCAGCCATAAGTATTAGTAAGAGTGTCTCGCGCACTCTGTGAGGAGGGTGAATATGTGGTATCACCGACACCAAAATAAACATTATTATTCAAACTTTGAGCGCTCCAGCTAAGAAGAATAAAATCATAGTTGGCTGTTGATAAATTTCCCTGATAAAACATTCTCCCCATACTTGTTACAGATGAAATATCCCAACTACTCAAATCTTGATCAAAAGTAGTAGAGTTGTTGAACATGTTATCCATCCTAGTAACTGAAGAGACATCCCAAATACTAATGTCTTGATTAAACTCTGATTGTTTAAACATATGACTCATTATAGTTACAGAAGAAACATCCCAGCTACTAAGGTCCTGATTAAACGGTGTCCCAGAAAAAGTGCTACTCATATCAGCTACCGAAATTACATCCCAGTTACTGATGTCCTGATTAAATGATATTGCATCCCTAAACATGGCGAACATAGTCGTTACATTTGAGACATCCCAAGAACTAATATCTTGGTTAAATAAATCTGCCTTATGGAACATTTGGCTCATATTGGTTACTGAAGAAACATCCCAATCATTGATTGGCTGGTTAAATACCCTAGCGAAACTAAACATCTCATTCATACTTGTTACGGATGATACATTCCAGTTATTCAGATTCTGATTGAAATTTAGTGCAGCTTTGAACATTACGTCCATCTGGGTCACTGATGATACATCCCAGTTACCAATGTTTTGATTAAACAGTGTTGCACCTCTAAACATATAGTTCATATTAGTTACTGAAGATACATCCCAGTTATTTATATTTTGATCGAATAATGATGTTTCATAAAACATGTATTCCATATTAGTTACTGAGGATACATCCCAATTACCAATGTATTGGTTAAATTGGTAATTACCTGAAAACATGTAACTCATATCTGTTACGGATGATACATTCCAATTACTGATGTCTTGATTGAAAACATTTGCTGATGCAAACATTTTATACATATTGGTTACTGATGATGTGTCCCATCCACTTAGATCGCCATTAAATTTACGAGCAGTAGCAAACATTTCGCTCATATCGGTTATTAATGAAACATTCCAGAGCGTTAAATTACCGTTAAAAAACTCAGTATTGGCAAACATTCGCCGCATATCTGTTACTGATGATACGTCCCAAGCACTCAAGTCTTGGTTGAACGTATTAGTATCCATGAACATAGAGTACATATCGGTTACATTTGAGACATTCCAGCTACCTATATTGCCGTTAAACAAATAGGCATTGAAAAACATGTTTTTCATGTTGGTCACATTCGAAACATCCCAACTATTTAAACTTTGGCTAAATCCATACGTTCCTGTGAACATGCTTTCCATATCTGTAACAGAGGAAACATCCCAGTTGCCAATATAGCCATTAAAGACGTCTGCGGCTGCGAACATATTATTCATATTGGTTACATTTGAAACATCCCAGGCACCAAGGTTTTGGTTGAATAGTCTATTTACAAAAAACATGCTGCTCATATTGGTGACCGATGAAGTATTCCAATCACCTATATCTCCATTAAACTCACTCGCACGATAGAACATGAACTGCATATTCGTAACTTTGGATACATTCCAGGAACTCAAATTGCTATTAAATTCTGTATTGTTATCGAACATATGTTGCATATCTGTTACAGATGAGGTGTTCCAACCATTAAGATCTTGGTTAAACCTTCTTAAGTTTAGAAACATCCAACCCATGTTAGTCACTGAGGATACATCCCAGGAACTTATATTTCCGGTGTATAAACTACTATCAGCAAACATATAGCTCATATCTATAACTGAAGAAACGTCCCAGTTACTCATGTCTTGATCATAACTGCTCTTTTCAAACATTTGGCTCATGTTGGTGACTGATGATACGTCCCAGTTGCTCAGGTCTTGGTTAAATCTAGTTTCTTGAAATATTCCGTTCATATTAGTTACAGATGAGACGTCCCATGAATTCAATGACTGATCAAATGAGCTATTGGAAGTGAACATAAAACTCATATCTCTGACGCTTGAAACATTCCAATTGCTTAGATCTTGATTGAAGGGAGTATCTCTGAACATCTCACTCATACTTTCAACTGAAGATACATTCCATGAGCTCAAATCTAGATTAAAAAATATCTCATCTTTAAACATTCCGGTCATGTCGGTGACATTGGAAACATCCCAATTGCTAAAATCAGCGTATCTTGTACTTGCATTTCTAAACATCCAACTCATGTCTGTGACTTCGGATAAGTCGGGGCTATCAATGGTGGCGATTTCCATCGCAGCACAACCATCAAAGGCGTGGGCCATTGATTGCCAGCGATTATTTCCCCACTGCACAATAGAGAGCAATTTTAAATTATCAGAAAGACTTTCTTCAGGTATGTTTGATTCTCTAGGATGAAAATAGATTCTTGGAAATTTTCCTGATATTTCAATTACATAAGCACCTATTCCAGAATAAGTATGGGTAATATCGCCTCTTACATTATTATCAACAGAACCATCGCCCCAATCGATGGTGTAGTCATAACCACCTCCCATTGTGGTGATTCTTATTTGGTCACTATTGGAAGGGCCTCGAGCATTTGTCTGCCAGACAGTAATGAATGGTTTAGGTTGCTCGACCAGAATATAGACCGTGTCAGTAGCACTAGCACCATCATCATCCGTTGCGATCAATACAAATGATAATTCTTCATCAAGGGTTACCGTTGGCGATGTAAAACTAGCAGTTGCACTATTTTGATTCGATAGCGTTACAGAGGAACCTCCCACCTGCAGCCATTCATAACTAACAATTGTCCCGTCACTGTCTGTTGCAGTACCTGATAGTGTTACAGATACTGCTTCGACCGTATTTGTATTTATACCAGCATTAACTGATGGAGGTAAATTATTTGATAACAAAGCAGTGACGTTGATTGAGATAGTATCGGTATGGCTAGAGTTATCATTATCACGAACTCTAAGAGAAAATATAAGTTCTTCATTATCTTCAATGCTTGGTGCTAAAAAACTAACGGTGGCAGAAGTTTCGTTCCAAAGAGTTACATCAGTACCTTGAGTTTGTTGCCAGAGGTAACTCACAATTCTGCCATCAGAATCTGTACCAGCACCTGTGATATTGACAACGGTTTGTTCGTTGACGGTCTGATCCGCACCGGCGCTTGCTACAGGTGTTTGGTTAGGTTGTGGGGGAGTAGCAGTGCTTCCGCCTCCACCACCGCATGATGACAGCAGTAATAATGCTAAAGGTAATACAGTTTTTGATACTCTGAAAAAGTCCATTTTAGGCCTCATTTAAATTCCGTTTTAGACGGTTATCTCTAAATAATTATGAGTTATTTTTATAATTGACTTCAATTATCACATCTAATGCCTGAAAAGTGAATACGCTTTAAATATTCTCATTCTGTTAAGAGTTTATCCATAAATTAGCATATCGATGATATTGAAACGCTAAGTGACTGAAGAATAAAGAGAGTAATAAACATCTGGATGATTGATAGTAAAAAAAGTATGATTGGTACCAGATGGAACTAATCCAAATCTTCTCACTCATCATAGGGACTGTGTAAATGGGTACTAAGCCTGACTACGATTCATATTCATACAACGATTTAGTTGATTCTCTTAACAATATTGACCGAGATAAATATCCTGAACGATACGAAGAGTTAAAATCCCGAATTTCTAACTTTAAAGAAACGGTGCCAGAAGAGTCTGAAGATAATTCAGAACTGTCAGCAAACATGCATCAATTTGAGTTCACGGGTAAGGCGGGAGAGTTTTTCTCTATCTGGATTGTGAATGTCTTGCTATCGATTGTTACTTTAGGTATTTATTCTGCCTGGGCCAAAGTAAGAAAAGAGACTTATTTTTATGGTAATACTCAGCTTGATGGCTCAAGTTTCCGTTATCACGCCAAACCAATGCAAATTCTCAAAGGCAGAATAATCGCATTTATCTTCTTTTTAGCGTACTACTTTTCGGGTTATGTAAATACAACAGCCGCAGGGATTGTGATTACAGCTATCGCAGTGATGATGCCAGCACTTATTGTGATGTCTCTGGCATTTCGAATGAGGAATTCCTCTTATCGAAATGTCAGGTTTAATTTTGAAAAAGATTTTAAACAGGTCTATGCAATTTTTATTACGCCCTCTTTATTGCTTGCAGTTTATCTTTATTTTATCATTGAGTTTCAAAAAAATATTGTTGCAAACCCTGACGCTCTTAAAGATGACTTCTCATCCTATCTGCCAATAATGATACTGCCTCTGCTCATCGGTTTGATGTATCCGCTCTTTGAATACTTCTTAGTTAAATTTAGAATCAATCACTCTCGTTTTGGAAAGTCAGAGTTTGGATTTACTTCAGGTGCTGGCTCTTTCTATGCAATTTATCTTATTGCGGCAGCCGTATTCATACCTGGAATATTTATCATCACTTTTACTATGACTATGATCATGGGTGCCCTAAATTCAGCCATTAATAGCACAGGAGTGCCACCCGGACCGTTCATGATGTTAATCGTAATGGTTCCAATGATGATACTCTATCTATGGCTATTTGCTTATATACAAACCCGAAAAACAAATTTAATTTATAACAACACACGCATTCAAGGTCATCAGTTGCACTCTAAACTACAGGTCTTCGATATGACCTATCTGTATATAACAAACACACTCGCCATTGCATTTAGTATTGGCCTATTAGCTCCATGGGCGATGGTAAGAACGACCCGATATAAAATGTCTTGTACCTCTTTACTCTCTGATGAGAGCCTCAATGACTTTGTTGCAACACAGACTAGTGAGCAGTCAGCCTATGGTGAGGAAATTGGCGAGATGTTCGATATTGATCTAGGGTTTTGATGTTGATTATTAAAGGACATTATTTTGATGGAAAGACATCAACCAAGTTGAATGTTGAACTGATCTGTTCAGCATCAGGCGAGCTCAGTTTTAATGAATTTCCAGCTTTAAAATATCAGGTAGATGATGTTGATATATCACCTCGCGTAGGAAATACCATACGGTACATTGATTTTCTTGACGGCTCTCAATTTGAAACCGAGGATAATGATGCTATTGATGGCATATTAGAAAAATTTAAACCTAACAAAATACATAATTTTATCTACAAACTTGAAGCCGCGAGAAAGACAGTCATTGCATCGCTCGTTATTCTTATCGTGGGTGGCTGGGCATTTATTCAATACGGCATTCCTTATGTCAGTCGTGAAGTAGCGATGATTTTGCCGGAGGAAACATCCCACTATTTAGGCCAAGGCATCTTAGAAAGTCTTGATGAACAGTGGTTTGAACCATCAAAATTGCCTACCGCTCAGAGAGAAGAATTAAGCCAAATATTTCAGCAATTAGCTATGAGTATTGGTAGCCCAGAAATAACCGTCGCGTACCGATATAGCCCCGTCATTGGTGCCAATGCATTTGCATTACCAAATGGAGTTGTAGTTCTTACCGATCAATTAATTGAACTGGCATCTGATAATGATGAGATCATTGCTATTATGCTCCATGAACTTGGCCATGTGGAACACCGCCATTTATTACGTTCGATGATTCAAAGTTTTGGTATGACATTTTTTGTTATGGCGGTTAGTGGTGACGTCTCATCTGGAAGTACAATCATTGCATCTGCACCACTTTTATTTATAAAGGCTAATTACTCTCAAAATATGGAAATTGAGGCGGACACCTATTCACTCAATTATATGCGAGCTCATAACATTTACCCCGATTATTTTGTGACTATCATGGAAAAATTAGAACTGAGCCACTCGTTTGAATACAGCCGATGCATGAAAGAAAACGAGGAGAACGATGTTCAAGCCTGTCTCGACTATGCACTGGATAAAATTGATGGCGCCAAGGCTAAGAAGAAATCAATTTTAGGCTACCTATCAACCCATCCGTCGACAAAAGAACGCATTGAACGGTTCAAATAATAACACTAACCTATATATTTAGTCTTAGTAAGCCAGTGTAGTTATTATTTAATAATTTAGTGAATACATAGTTAATTAAAAATCAGTGATCATAAAAGATTGGCAAACTTGTAATCGATATTGAACTATTATTCAAAAAAGTACATTATCTTTTACTTATGGTATAAAAATAATAAGTGATTAAGATGGTATTTCAAAGAATTAAGAATAATATTGAGGATCTAAGTTGGTTTGCATTGTTGACTGATTTTCTTATCGTAGTTATTGGCATCTATGTTGGCTTACAAATTGATGAGTGGAATGATAACCGACTCGACAAAATCAAAGAACAAAATTATATTATAAGATTAGATTCTGAGTTACGTCGCGATGTTGAAAAGTTTAGTGGCATCATTTCTTTAGCTTATAAGCGAAATGAAATGGGAGCACTATTAGAGGCCGCAATTGAGTCTGATAGTATAGAAGGAATTGACCCACTTGCATTTGTTCAGGCTGTTGATCAGATCGCATTTACCCGCGCCATGGGTGCATCGGGTATAGTCTTTGAAGAGATGAAAGCAAATGGCGACCTTGGATTATTACAAGACACTAAATTAAAAGATGCACTCTCAAGGTATTATACGAATTCGAAAGCACAAAATTATTGGGTGCCCATCATACAAAATGCAATGTTTGTGTATGTAGAGCTAATTTCTGGTGTTTTGACATATGATCAGCAGTTTTTATATGAACTAGGGGCTTCTGATGTGCCAATAATTACCCGTGAAGAAGCCAATGCTGTATTTGAACGATTAAAATCAAGACAAGGTGTTATCGACTGGATTCCAAGAATGAGAAGTTATCAAGATATGCAGCTACGCATTGCTAAAGATTTATACAAGGATGCAGAGGCAATATCTCTGACACTTGAATTTATGGTGGATGAGTAATTAGCACTAGTCAATTTGATATATCACACCAATACCAGTACATTAGTCTCAGTGGAAAGTTTGCCAACCATGACACCGTGGCATACCGTACATCCTGCACATAATAAAAACAGGGACTTTCATTGACTGATTCATTTATTACTGAACTCAAAAGACGCAATGTCTTTAAGGTAAGCATTGCTTATCTTGTACTCTCTTGGGTAGTAATCCAAGTGACACAGGCTGCGGTACCGGCGTTCAATATGCCTGAATGGGTGAATACGGTGGTTTTCTTTTTTGGAATTTTAGGTTTTCCCTTCGCAATCTTTTTTGCTTGGGCTTTTGAAATTACCCCTGATGGCATTAAACGTGAATCAGAAATAACTGCCGAAGAGTCAATTACTGCTCATACGGGTCGTAAATTAGATTTTGTGATCATTGGATTGATGGCGGTCGCCTTGGGTTATTTCATTTATGAAAGTCGATTTGCAACTGGTTCAAATAATTCAACTAAAGTTGAACCGTCTGAAAGCGAATTTGTCACTGAAAATAACACAGAAAACAATTCTACTAAAAAGCAAACCGAACAAGAACCAGAAGGTTCCTCAATAGCGGTATTACCTTTCGTCAATATGTCCTCTGATCCTGAACAAGAGTATTTTTCTGATGGTATCTCAGAAGAAATTCTTAACGTACTCGCTCAAATTCCTAAACTTAAAGTGACCTCTCGTTCTTCAGCATTTTTCTACAAAGGAACGAAAATTAATATTTCAGAAGTGGCGGAAAAATTGGGCGTTAGTAATGTTCTTGAAGGTAGTGTAAGAAAGTCTGGAAATCGAATTCGAATAACGGCCCAGCTTATTGAAGCTGCTACAGACACTCATCTTTGGTCAGAGACCTACGATAGAGAGTTGACGGACATCTTTAAGATACAGGATGAAATATCAGCGGCTATTGTCGAAGCGTTGAAGTCAAAACTAGGCTTAAACTCAAAGGCTGTTGCTAGAGACATGAGTGCAGTAAACCTAGATGCACACAATGAATATCTTAAAGGTCGTTTCTATGTTGAAAATAGGAATCAGGCTGATCTTGAAAAAGCATTAGCGCTTTTTGAAAAAGCAATTGAACTATCACCTGAATATGCGCCAGCATGGATGGGTAAGGCTTGGGCTACATACTTTCTTAACGAGCGAAGCTATGGAGACATACCTATAGAGGTGGCACAAAAGAGAGCGACAATAGCAATTGATAATGCACTGTTATTCGATCCTAAACTTCCAGAAGCCTATGGTATTAAGGGCCAAATTGAAACACGTGGCTATAGTGATAGCGCTAAGAGTATAGCAATTGAATACTATAAAAAGGCGATTAAATTAAATCCCAACTATGCAGATGCTTATTCGTGGTATGCGAATATTTTATTCGAACAACCAAGTAAACGTTTAGAGTTCCGAGAAAAAGCAGTTAAATTAAGTCCTATGTCCATGCTTGCGAACGTTAATTATGCCAAAGAAATGCTTAATTATGGAAAGGTTAAAGTCGCTACAGAGATTGCTGAGCATATGGTGAGTATCAATCCGAATCACACTTTTTCATATGATTTAGCTTCTAGCATTCATCTCTATGAAGGTAACTATGCTAAATCGATAATTACCATGCAGACAGCAATCGAAAAGTCTCCCGGTAGAGCTGAACTTAAATTTGACGCCGCCAGTCATCTTGGAGCTCTTGGGTTACAGCAGTATGCTGCAGAGGTAGTGAATGATATTGATTCAGGTATTTGGAGCAAATTATACCTCGGAAATAATGAGTTAGCACTTAGTCTAACCAGAGAGCTATTTCCACGCTATGAAGAAGATTCTGCAGGATATTTTAAACGAGCTTTGATGGAAGGTTATGCTGGAAATTATATTGAGGCTGTTAAATATTTCAAGTTAACTAGTATCGGTAAACTAAACAATCTAAGAATATACAGCTATCAACAGGTTGGTGAATCTGAACTTGCCCTGGAATTACTCGATAAAAGAAGGTCGAATTTAGCTCCGTGGTTAGAAGTTCAAGCTAAATACTTAGGTGATGAGCCAATAGAAGGAAAGATCGCAATTATCGCTTTTTTAGAGGGTGATATTGATAAGGTTATTTCTAACTTAAAACTCGCCATGGATAAAAATTATATCCTTGATATTGGATATAAAATTGATCCTATGTATGAAAAATTGAGACAACATCCAGAATGGCCTTCGCTATTGGAAGAGTCTGATAAACGCGCAGCAGTGCAACGAGAGATTTATTTGAAACTGATTGCTGAGAAAGAAAAAATTACTCTTTGAGTGGTTCAGCCATTCGATTCTATTCAACCATGTCGGAAGCGGTTGATAATTCAGACAGCATATTTTCAAAGGCTTGCCATCTTGCTTCTTCAGTATCGCCTTGACGTTCAACATACGACGCAACGATATCCATACCAAGATTATAGTTCAAAACATAGGCACGATACTGCTCAATAAATCGAATGCCATGAGTTGCTCTTTCTTTGGAAATTAATGAATATTTCTGTAGTTGGGCTATTGTCTCATCTTTGGTGATCTTTCCGTCTAAATAAAGTTGAGCGGTTGCCGTCCTTGCATGTGATAACTTTCGAGTGAGCTTATTCAAGGCATCCAAGGCATCCGCTTTCTCAGGATCAAGATTCGCAAGAGGAAATAAAATGTCACGCTCATAATCTATCTTTTGTTGATCAGGAAAAGCTAATTTAACGCCATAGTTAGCGCTACCTTCTGCAATTAATCCATAGGGACTAAATAAAGGTTTAATAGAAAACTCAACCCAATCATTGGCTTTGAACAGATTATTTTCTATCATCACATTCCATACATGATGACCTGGATAACCTTCATGACAACCCAGTACAATTGCTTTACCAATAGGCATTGGGAAGTCTTGATTAATTTGCATCAAACTTTTGTTATCACCCTGATACCAGTTATACCCGCCCCAACTTTTGTCCTTTACATACTCTAAAGTAAAGCGTTCATTTTTAGGCATAGCAATATATTTTGCTGAACGTTTCCGACACTCTGCAATAGCCGTATCGACTACCTGACTGACTAGTGCCGATGGAATTGAAAAGGTTTCTTTGAACGCATCAACTCTCTCATGCAATGGTCCATCGCCTGGGATTAGTGTGTCGATGGCAACAAGTGCTTCATCAAATTGATTAAAGTCATACTTGGGTAGTACTGCATCATAAATAAGACGTGCTTCATCAGCGAATGAAAACTTTTCACCATTCACCATACGAATTCTAACGTCCATTGCTCTAACATTTCTGTATAAGGATTTATGTCTTATCGCTAACTTATCATCGTTAATCTTTAAAGACTTAAGAGTTTTTAAAAGAGCGGATATATCTATTGCAAGCTGTTCTTTACTACGCGGATTTTTCTTGGCATGGTCCATCCACTCTTTAGGACCAAGATAGGCATCAACATAGTCTTTATCATATTGTCCGAGTTCTAATCCTAGTTTTACAAATTGCTCCGCATGAACATTTAACTTTAAATTAATAGTGTTTGAATTTGCGTTCACTTGGATTGAAGAAATGAGGACACAAGCAATCAAGCATGTAATTAACTGAGATTTTAGAACCTTCATAGTGTACCTTAATGTCATTACTATATTTATTTCAGTAAATTCTATCACTAAAGATGAATAATCGTATCAATTAATAATAACGAATAACCCTAAGAACTACATCATGTAGTAATAATAATAAAAAAGGGAAAATTATGAAAAAAGTAATGGGATTTTGGCGTTGTTGGGGTTTAGTCATTGGCATTGTTATTGGCAATGGTATCTTTATGCTGCCAGCGGTTTTGGCGCCATATGGAACACTCAGCCTCTATGCATGGGTTATTTCTGGGGTGGGAACCATTTTTATTGCCTTTATGCTCAGCCAATTGGCGAAACGCAATGCTAAGCAAGGTGGGTTTTATGCCTATACCAGAGACACTTTTGGTGATCTCGCAGGCTATTTTATTGCGTGGGGTTATTGGATTAGTCTATTAACCGCTGTTGCAGCTGGCAGCATTGCATTGACGGGCTACCTTGGATTTTTTATTCCTGTGATAACCTCAGACCCAATGATCAGCGCCACCGTCGCTATCGTCTTTATCTGGGTGTGTACCGCTATCAATATTACTGGTATGAAAGCGGCAAGTACTTTTCAACTGGTAACTTCGCTATTAAAATTATTGCCTTTATTTATTGTGGCCATAGGTGGTCTGTATTTAGGTGATTTTGCAAATACTGTTTCTGAAGAGGGACAAAATGAACCCACTTTATTTTTGATTGCAGAAATGGTGATGATCACCATGTGGGCTTATGTTGGTATTGAAGCTGTAACATTACCATGTGATGACGTAATCTCGCCTGAAAAAAATATTCCTCGAGCACTTATCGCTGGTACCTTAACGGCGACCGTTGTCTACATTGCAATATCTTTGGGTGTAATGAAGTTAATTCCAGCGGCTGAATTAGCCCAATCGACTTCTCCACTTGCAGATGCAGCCACAGTCATTCTTGGAACCTGGGGAGCGGCGTTCATCGCCATTGGTGCACTTGTTTCTATCTTTGGAAATATCAATGCGAATGTTTTGATTGTAGGCATTATGCCAGACGCACTTTCAAAAGATAAACTAATCGCACCATTTTTTTCCAAGCATAATGACGCTGGAATACCGGTAGCAACGATTGTTGGCTCAGGTTTTCTTGCATCTTTATTAGTGGTCATGAATTATTCTGAGGGCTTAATTGGCGCCTATAAAGCTCTCATCTTACTTTCGACACTCACCGTTTTATTGCCCTACGCTGTTTCGTCAATGGCTGAATTATTGTTGCAAAGAAAAGACAAAGAAGCAGGCGCTAAAATTAACTGGCAATCATTTAGCATAGCCATTATCGCTTTAATCTTTGCGATCTTTGCAATTATTGGTTCAGGGCTAATGATTGCATTGCAAGGGATCATTCTTTATCTAGCAGGTTTACCTTTTTATTATTGGTCTAAATCGAAACGAAGTGATTAATTGCTACATCATTAAATGATTTCAATATTAATAATATGCAATTAATTTGAAAAAAATTGAAGCAGGAGTTCCACCCGTACTAACGAGTCGGACAAGTGCATATGCATTGATATATCGTTGTAATACCAGTACATTGTCTGCAACGGAAATGATCTAATAATATTTAAGGACCCTCTTTGGCTGATTCATTCTTTGCAGAACTCAAAAGACGCAACGTATTTAAAGTTGGCGTTGCCTATTTGGTTCTCGCTTGGGTTGTTATTCAAGTCACTCAAGCCGCAGTACCTGCACTGCATTTGCCTGAATGGGTGAACTCCTTTGTGTTCTTTATAGGAGCTATAGGCTTTCCCTTCGCACTTTTCTTTGCTTGGGCTTTTGAAGTTACGCCAGACGGTGTAAAACGTGAATCTGATATTCCTGCTGAGGACTCAATCACTGCTCATACGGGGCGTAAACTAGACTTTGCAATTATTGCGTTGCTTGTCGTTGGAATGGGCTATTTTATTTATGAAAGTCGTTTCCAGTCAGCGCCAGATAATATTTTAAACCCAGATAATAATTCTGCTCAGATCGGTACTGTTGCTGACAAAGCTACTGTTGAACTAGTAGGTACCTCCATCGCAGTATTGCCCTTTGTGAATATGTCTTCAGATAAAGAGCAAGAGTATTTTTCTGATGGTATTTCCGAGGAAATACTCAATGTACTAGCAAAATTACCAAACTTAAAAGTTACTTCCCGCTCATCTGCTTTCTTCTATAAAGGCAAAGATATTAAGATCAGTAAAGTTGCCAAAGAATTAAAAGTTAAGAATGTTCTGGAAGGTAGTGTTAGAAAATTTGGAAATAGAATAAGAATTACTGCCCAGTTAATTGAAGCAGAATCAGATACTCATCTATGGTCAGAAACCTATGATAGAGAAATGATTGATCTCTTTGCCATTCAAGATGAAATTTCAATTGCAATTGTTGAAGCTCTAAAATCAAAACTTGGTCTTGATGTTAAGGTAATAACAGAAGATAAAAGTAGTGTTAATTTAGAAGCTTACAATGAATATTTAAAAGGACGGTTTTATGTCGATAACCGGACACTTGAAGATCTTAGAAAAGCGCTGTCTTATTTTGAAAAGTCTATTGAAATATCATCTGATTACGCACCAGCCTGGATGGGTAAAGCCTGGGCGGTTCATTTCCTCAATGAAAATAATTATGGTGATATTCCTATTGAAATATCACAGCCAATAGCACGAGAGGCTATAGATAAAGCATTGCTTTTAAATCCAGAATCACCTGAGTCTCTAGCAATACTGGGTCTGATAGAATTAACGACAGATGATAAAGAGTCGGCCATTAAGAATTTTAAAAAGGCGATTGAAATCAATCCAAATTATGCTGATGCTTATACCTGGTACGGTGAAACTCAATATGAAAACCCTCTCAAACAAATAAATTTACGTGAGCAAGCAGTTCAGCTCAATCCAATATCAATGATAGCAAATTTTAATTATGCGGAAAGTCTAGTTTCGTTTGGTCGATATGAAGAGACTGAGAAAGTTCTTGAACATATGTTAAATATTGACCCGTCACATGTCCAAACAGTTGTGACACAATCTCTATACAAATTGGCAATAGGTGAATTTCCGGAATCATTAGTGTTATCTGATAAATATGCCATTCAATATAAAACTATTGTAACTTATTTTGAAAATGCAAATTATAAGGCTGACTATGGACTTTATAAACAGGCAAGCAGCATTCTGAAAAACACGGTATTAGAAAATTATAGCTATTATTTTTCAAACAATGTTGAACTGTTTATCAGTGAATCTCGTAATAATTTGCCACGTTCAGATTCTGATGCTTTGGGTGCTTATCACCGAGGAGTTGCAGAATTAATTGTAGAAAACTATCCAGAGGCAATTAAATACTTAAAAGTTTCAGTCTGTAAAAGGTGTGACTATTTAATCTATAGTTTAAAGATGGTTGGAGATGAACAAACAGCTGCTGACCTACTAAAGCAACGAAAGGTTTTAAATAAAAAGTTTATAAATGAAGGGTATGGTTATTGGTTTGACAAGATACAAGGTAGAACGGTTTTTATTGATGCAGACTCTTTCAACATTGCATATCTTGAAGATGATGTTGAAAAAAGTATTCACTATTTGAGCCGTTTATTAAATTCTGGTCGTCTCATTGAATATGAAGTTAGACAGTTCCCAATGTATCAAAAACTCAGAGATCATTCTGATTGGCTCGTTCTGAGTGAAAGGTCAAATAAACTAGCAACACAATACCGTGAAGAATATTTGAAGCTGACAGCTGAAG
>JAUUZN010000024.1 GCA_030589945.1 Gammaproteobacteria bacterium
ATTTATTACTCTACTCATTTTTATCGACCTTCCTCTACTTTGAACAGGCGACCATCATTAATTCTGCATTGGAATCCCGAACAGAACGTGCAGCTTTGTTTGCTCAAATTGATTTGGTAGTGAACGTATTAACACTCTTAATGCAGATCTTTTTAACGGGTCATTTGATGCGAAAATTAGGCATTACCATTGTGCTGATCATTGTACCAATATTGACCATCGTTGGATTTATCTCTTTGGCCATGGCACCTGTATTGGTGACTCTGGTGATTTTCCAAGTGGTAAGACGTGCTGGTAACTACGCGGTATCAAGGCCGGCTCGAGAAACATTGTTTACTATTTTGGGCAGAGAAGAGAAATATAAGGCTAAAAATTTCATCGATACCTTTGTTTATCGTACTGGAGATGCATTATCTGCGGGTTTAAATGGCTTTCTCGGCGTGATTGGCTTTGGTGTTGCCTCAGTGGCGTGGGTAGCAGTGCCCTTTGCAGTGGCGTGGACTGCAACAGGTGCTTGGTTAGGTAAAAGGCAGAGGGAACTCGCTGAAGAAACACTGTCTAAAAAAGAATAATGATTAAAAATGAACAATAGCTTCATTCGTAGTTTTGCGACTCAAAACGCGAACACATACAACATGGACCTAAAGGCTTAACTGGATTTTATCGATGACAACAAGAAGAAAATTTATACTTTCAAGTACCGCAGCAAGTGTCGCTACAATGCTTGGAATGCCAACATTAAGTTTTGCCGATGATGTTATCGAAAAGGCAGATAAACCGTTACGTATTTTGTTCCTAGGTGGAACAGGATTTTTAGGACCGCATACGGTAAAACATGCTATCGCAAGAGGCCATCAAGTTACTTTATTTAATCGAGACCGTTCGAAAGAAAATTTATTTCCAGAACTTGAGTCCATCATAGGAAATCGTGATCCCAAGATTGGTGATGGATTATCAGGATTAAAAGGTAAGCGTTGGGACTGTGTGATTGATACATCAGGCTATATTCCTCGAATTGTTGAAGCGTCCAGTAAGTTATTAGCTGATTACAGTGATCAGTATTTATTTATATCATCAATATCGGTTTATGCTGATTTTAAAACTGCGGGTCAAGATGAAACAGCAGAGGTGGGTACTCTTGAAGATATTAATGTAGAAAAGATAGATGGTAAAACTTATGGACCTCTAAAAGCATATTGTGAGAAGGCCGCTGAGAATAACTTTAAAAATCGTACAACAATCATTCGTCCGGGTTTGATTGTAGGTCCTAGAGATCGCACCGATCGATTTACATACTGGCCCGTAAGAATAGCAAAAGGTGGAGAAATTTTAGCTCCGGGAGATGGCAAAGATTTTGTTCAATACATTGATGTTCGTGATCTGGGCGCATTCATTATTAATTGCCTAGAGACAAAAGCAATGGGAACGTTTAATGCAACTTCACCCATCTATAATGAAACAACAGCCGACATGCTCAATTATTGTCGAGATGTGATTAACAAGGATGCAGATTTCACTTGGGCTGATACTGAGTTTTTGAATACTCATGATGTTAAATCATGGAGCGATATGCCTGTCTGGGTGCCTCGACAGGGAGAAAATTCAGGATTGTCACAAATTAATAGTGAGAAGGCTGAAAAGATTGGTCTTGATATGAGAGCAAGAGAAGATACCATTCGAGATACTCTGACCTGGTTTGTTGATCAGCCTAAGGGACGTCAAAATAGCTTGAGAGCAGGTATCTCAAAAGAAAGAGAAGCGTCCATTTTAAACGCCTGGCACGCGCCGACTAATTCTTAACCACAGCATTTTTTATATTTTTTGCCACTACCACAGGGGCAAGGATCATTTCTTCCAACTTTGGGTGAGGTGTTTCTTATTGTAGTGGGCTTCGGCGTCATACCATCGGCGTAGTACCACTGATTATCAATTTTTTGGAACTGGCTGATTTCATGATGAGATTTATCTTGTTTACCTTCCTTGTACCGGGCGATAAATTCAACAATACCCTCGTCATCATTCTCAAGTCCTTTTTCAGTGGAGACAATTTCAAGAGACAACCATTCAGAGTTATCAGCCCACTTTCTAGTATCCTCTTCACTCCAATCTTTTCTACTTTCAGGGAGCAGGCTATCTCCAAGATAAGTGATGCACTTTTTTTCAAAGGCACTATAGCGAGAGCGCATTAATGCTTCTGCTGTTTTGGCGGGAACAGAACCGTTGTGCGCGGGTTCACAGCAGTTTTCGTAAGATTGGCCGGAACCACAGGGACATTGAGACATAAAATTAACCACTCTGAAATTAAACAAATTTGATTCGGTATTATAACTTCATTTGAGGACTCATATCGCTATAAATTTGTATTGATAACTGAATAGAAGTACATTGTGCACACTGGAATTTTAGCAGGTCTTTGTTTTATAAAAAGTTACAGGAGCATAGCATTGTCACAATCTTTTTTTACAGAGTTAAAACGTCGTAACGTCTTTAAGGTAGGTACAGCTTACTTGGTTCTTGCTTGGATTGTCATTCAAGTCACGGATACTGCGGTACCTGCATTACATTTGCCAGAGTGGGTCAATTCATTTGTATTTTTTATAGGTGCTATAGGGTTTCCTTTCGCACTATTTTTTGCATGGATCTTTGAAGTGACTCCTGCTGGAGTGCGACTTGAAGCTGATATCAAACCAGAAGAATCTATTAGTGCTCATACCGGTAAAAATCTCGACTATATAATTATTACGCTACTAGTCATTGCATTAGGTTATTTTATTTATGATAGCCAATTTAAAACTAATGAAGTACGACAAACGGATTTATTAACAACATCAGACTTAACGACCGCTCCAACAAAAGATACCATTTTATCAATTGCAGTTTTACCTTTCTCAGACATGAGTAGTACGGGTGATCAAGAATACTTTGGTGATGGTATTGCTGAGGAACTACTCAACGTACTTGCAAAAACAAAAGGTTTACGCGTTGCAGCACGAACATCATCGTTTAAATTTAAAAATGCAGATGTCGATATTATAGAAATTGGTAAAGCATTAAATGTCACTAAAATTCTTGAAGGCTCGATTCGTAAAGCGGGTGATCAAATTCGAGTGACTGCTCAGTTAATAAATGTTGCCGATGGTTATCACATTTGGTCAGAAACCTATGATCGTGAACTGAAAAATATTTTTCAAGTACAGGACGAAATATCTCAATCAATTGTTGGCGCATTAAAACTGGAACTGGACTTATCGCATCAAACACAATCGGTTGATGTAAAAGCTTATGAGCTTTATTTGAAAGGCCGAGAATATACACGACAGCCAATCAAAGAACGCTTACTTAAAGCATTAGATTATTATCAACAAGCCTTAGAAATTGAACCAGATTATGCAAGAGTTTATGCGGGTATCGCTTCAGCCTGGATATGGCTTGAAGATTATGGAGGTTATAGTGCTGAAATAGCGTATCCACAGGTAGAGAAAAATGCGAGGAAATCATTGCAGCTTGATGATGAGCAGGCTGAAGCTCTGATGTCCATGGGGATTGTTTATAATAGAATTTATGGCGATGAGCTTGCAGCCCAGTTCTTCATTAAACAGGCGATTATGCTTAATCCAAGTCATGTGGAAATCTATAGCCACTTTGCTGATGTTCTGTGGGCACTTGATATGCATAAAAAAGTACTCCAACAAAGAAATAAAGCCGTTTTATTAGATCCTTTATCCACCTTTTATCATAGCAAGTTGGTTGCTGCATTGAGTGATAATAATATGCTCCCTGAAGCATGGGTTGCACTTGATCGATTATTTGAACTTGATCCAGAAGATGCATATGGTTGGGAAGAAAAGGCAGATTTATTGTTCGATCAAGGCGATCTTGCCGAAAGCATAAAAGGCTACATAAAAGTACATCATGCGAGACCCGGTGACGCTTTTTCAGCAGGGAAATTGGCAAGTATGTTTCATTTATTAGGTGATGTGGAAAAATCAAATCACTGGATAAAAGAATCAAGACTGAGGGGTGAGAATAATAGGTGGCTACTGAATGCAACAACATCTATTGCACTTTATAAGGCAGATTGGCAAGCTCTGTTAGATAATGCAGAATTAAAGGTGGCTGCTGATAAGAATATTGCTGCAAGTTGGGCGGGTTATGCTTATTTAGGACTGGGTGATGATGAAAATGCCCTAGCAAAATTTACATTCGTAACCTCACAATTTAAATTGAGAAATGTGGCTCTTTCTGAAAGCCATTTGTCATTTCTAGGTATGGCTCTTTTAAAGAAAAATAGCGCTGAAGCTAAAAAGTATCAAGTGCTTGCAGAGAATGTTTATCTTGAACGATTAAAAACAAATAATCCAACCTTTGGCAGACCAACATACAATGCTTATTTTGGTTTAGCTTGTTTAAAATTAAATACGTTATCTTCTCCTAGTGAAATGACATCAACGATCAAAAATGAAGTGCTTGAGTTACTCAATGAAGCTATCGATGCAAGTTTCAATGACGCGACCTTCTTAAAAAATGATCTCTTTTTTAGAGGTTATCAAAACGATGAAGACTTTATAAAGGTTGTTGAACGGATTAAAGCTTTGAATGATGTTGAAATAGAAAAATTAGCAAAGATGGAATAAAGAAAAATCATGAAAGAAGGAAACAATAATTACCCACAATTATTAAGCCCATTAGATTTAGGTGTTTTCACAGTACAAAACCGTTCAGTTATGGGTTCAATGCACCTTGGTCTTGAAGAAGAAAAAAATGGTATGGCGACCATGGCGAACTTCTATGGACTTAGAGCCAAAGGTGGTGTGGGAATGATTGTCACCGGTGGCATCTCACCCAATTTACGCGGTAGTGCATTACCCTTTGCAGCTAAGATGACCAGTGAAAAAGAAATGCGATCACATCGTCAAATCACCGACGCGGTTCACCAGTATGAGACAAAAATACTGATGCAGATATTGCACTCAGGTCGTTATTCTTATCATCCTTTTGGTGTTGCTCCATCGAGAATAAAATCGCCCATCAGTCCTTTTGCACCTTGGAGTTTGTCTAAAAGAGGGATCCAGAAAAATATCAATGATTACGCGAAAAGTTGTGTTCTTGCCAAACAGGCTGGTTATGATGGTGTTGAAATCATGGGCTCTGAAGGCTATTTCATCAATCAATTTCTAGCAAGTAGAACCAATGAACGCTCTGATTCCTATGGTGGTTCATACGAAAACCGTATGCGTATAGCAACGGACATTATTGATGCCATTCGTCAGTCTGTAGGTGATGATTTCCTCTTGATGTTTCGTCTGTCGATGCTCGATCTGGTTGAAAATGGCAGCACTTTCGAAGAGGTGATGATCTTAGGACAAGCATTAGAGAGGGCCGGTGTGAATGTCATCAACACTGGAATAGGTTGGCACGAAGCAAGAATACCGACTATAGCAACCAGCGTTCCTAGAGCCGCCTTTAGCTGGGTCACTAAAGCTGCGAAAGAACACTTGAGTGTACCGTTGGTCACCACAAATCGAATTAATTCACCAGAGGTTTGCGAATCTATTTTAGAAAAGGGTGAGGCCGATTTAATTTCCATGGCGAGACCTTTTCTCGCCGATGCTAATTTCATCAGTAAGGCTGAAAGTGGTTTACCTGAAGAAATTAATACCTGTATTGGTTGTAATCAGGCCTGTCTCGACCACGTGTTCAAACGTCAGGTCGCATCCTGTTTGGTGAATCCTAAAGCCTGTTATGAAGCCGATTATGAAAATATGACGACTCAAAGTATCAAAAAAATCGCAGTGGTTGGTGCAGGTGTTGCGGGGATGTCTTGTGCAGTCGAAGCTGCAGAAAGAGGGCACGATGTCACTCTATTTGAAAAGTCTGACACCATTGGTGGGCAATTTCTTCTCGCGGCTAAAATACCGGGTAAAGAAGAGTTTAAAGAAACCTTACGTTACTTTAAAAATCAATTAGAAAAATATAAGGTTGATATCAAATTATCTCATCAGGTTACGGTTGCTGAGCTTGATGGTTTTGATCATGTCGTCGTTGCAACGGGCGTCACTCCGAGAAGTGTCGTGCTCAAAGGTGCAGATAGCAATCCAAAAGTGGTGAGCTATCCCGACGTAATATCTGGCAAGGTGACCATCGGTAAAAGAGTCGCGGTAATCGGTGCTGGAGGAATTGGATTCGATGTTTCAGAGTTTCTTCTACACTCGAACAACAGTATGTCTACCAATGTTGATGAGTATCTAGGTTATTGGGGTATCGATAAAAGTTTATCTTCTCGCTCTGGCACTGAAAATATCGAACGTAAAATTCCAAAAGCGGAACGCACAATCTATTTGATGCAGAGAAAACCGGGTCGACTAGGGCGAGGACTCGGTAAAACAACCGGTTGGATCCATCGACAAATGTTAAAAGACGGTCAGGTTAATCTGCTCTCTGGCGTTGAATATTTAGAGGCAAATTCCAAAGGACTTCTTATCAGGCACAATGATGAGGAGGTACAACTTGCGGTGGATCACATTGTTATTTGTGCCGGTCAAGTTTCTAATAATGGTTTGTTGGAAGAATTGAAGCAGACTTCAGTATCGGTTCACTGCATTGGCGGTGCACATTTGGCGACTGAACTCGATGCAAAACGTGCAATTAAAGATGGAATTAACACTGCACATAAAATCTAACTTTGTGCGACTGTGATAGAAACGTGAACATTTCGTGATTCCGTCTTGAAGTTTGAGTTGGATAATTCCCCTTGTTAAATAATAGAAAAAACTTATTTGAGTTATTCACAAGGAGAACAAAATGAAATTAAAAACATTGGCTACAGCAATTGCATTGGTGAGTTCATCAATGGCGGTTCAAGCTCAAAATATTACAGTAACAATCGATAACCTGACTCAGGGAATTATCTTTACACCTTTTCTAATTGCTGCACACGGTACAGATGACCATCTTTTTGAGATAGGAACTACTGCATCAGCATCGTTACAGATGATGGCTGAAGGTGGTGATATTTCAGGTCTTGTGGCTGATTTGGGCACAGTGGGTGGACTTGCTTTTGAAGATCCGGCAGAAGGATTACTAATGCCGGCTGCATCAGCAACGGTCACCGTTGATACCATGAGTAATGGTTATTTATCGCTCGTTGCAATGCTATTACCTACCAACGATGGTTTTGTGGGACTCGATGGTTGGGTCATTCCAGCCGAAGCGGGTACTTACACCATGACGCTTAATGCCTACGACGCTGGTACCGAAGCCAATGATGAAATTATTAATGGTGGAGGTGCTCCCAATACTCCAGGAATCCCAGGAGCTCCAGGTGGAAATGCTGGAACGGGTGCAACAGGAGTTACTTCTACTGAAGGGAATGCTGCCATCCATATCCATCGTGGAGCCGTCGGTGATGATGATTTAAATGGTGGCATTAGTGATTTAGATAATCGTATACACCGTTGGTTAAACCCTGTTATCAAACTCACAGTTGTAGTCAACTAAGGGGGCGAATTATGAACTTAATCAATAAAAAAATAATCGGCATGAGCATCGTATCTTCAGTGCTGTTACTTTCAGCCTGTAGCCAAGAAGACTATCCAACAAATTCACAGCCACCTCCGCCTCCTCCAGACACTCGAACTGACTTTAGGTTTGAACTGGTAGTGACAAACTTAACGCATGCCCAACCATTATCACCCGTGGCATTTGTTGCGCATGACGCTCTAACGCTTTGGTCACTGGGTGCAAGTTCAAGTCCTGAGCTTGAAACCATGTCCGAGTCGGGTGACAACAGTGGAATTTTGGCAATATCAGAACTTCTTGGTACTGTTGGTGGTGCTGGTGTAATTTTACCGGGTTCCTCAGAAACGGTGATTCTAGAAACTAAGCAGGAAGCCATAGCTTCATTGTCTGTTGCGACCATGTTAGTGAATACCAATGATGCCTTTACCGGCAAAACGGGAATAGATGTTAGCGGTATGCAAATTGGTGATAGTATCAGCATGATGACTGTGGCCTATGATGCCGGGACTGAAGCTAATTCCGAAGGTGCTGCGACCATACCTGGTCCTGCTGCTGGTGGAGAAGGCTTTAATTCAGGCCGAGATGATGTGGATTTTGTGGCTCATCACTCAGGTGTTGTTGGCAGTGATGGTGGATTAATGAGTTCAGCTTTAAACGGTACTCATAAGTTTGATAATCCAGTGATGAAAATAACCATCAGCCGTCTACAGTAAATTTTTGCAGCACTAGATAAGAAAAGGATAAGTAGTTAAACAATGAGTGATTCTATTCTAATTGTTGAAGATGATTTGGATATTGCAAATCTAATCCGAGTTAATCTTGAAGACATGTCTCTTGAGACAGAGCATCGCGCCAATGGCAAAGAGGCTTTGAAAGAGGCACTTGATAAGAATTACTCATTGATTATCCTTGATCTAATGTTACCCGAAATGAGTGGCCTAGATATTTGTCGTACGGTTCGAGAAAAAAAACCAGAGCAGGCAATTTTAATGCTCACATCAAAATCATCAGAAGCTGATCGGGTTGTAGGATTAGAGCTTGGTGCTGATGACTACATGACCAAACCTTTTAGTATTCGTGAACTTCAGGCTAGAGTAAGAAGTCAATTACGACGATTTCATGTGAGTGGTTCAGCTAATTCTAACGCCATAGAAAATAGTTCTATTGTGATCGGTCAACTTGAACTTAATGAAGCAAGCCGCGAGGTACTTTGGCACAACAAAAAATTGGACTTAACGTCCACAGAGTTTGATCTATTGTGGCATTTTGCACGTCATCCGGGTCAGGTTTTTTCTCGATCTCAGCTACTTGATAAGGTGTGGGGTTATCAACACAGTGGTTATGAACATACGGTAAACTCACACATCAATCGACTGCGTAATAAACTCGAGGCGGATGCCGCAAATCCTCAGATTGTACAAACTGTTTGGGGCGTGGGTTATAAACTGAGTCCAGAGGAGTGCCAGTAAATGAAATTGTCTCTTTATCAACGATTAGCAATTACCACATCAATTGTTTTTATTGTTATGGTTTCAGTTATTTTTTGGCGGGTACAGATTCTCGAAATTGACTCTCGTTATAAGGCAGAACAAGAGCTTCATCGTAATTTAGCAGTACATCTTGTCGCAGATAATCCTTTGTTGCAGGAAGGTGATTTTGATGCATCAGGATTAAAAAACCTTTTTCACAGCATGATGATATTAGGTCCAGCCTTTGAATTTTATGTTCTCGATACTGATGGAAAAGTTTTAACTTATTCTGCAGATCCAGGCCTGGTTGTTCGAGATAAGGTTGATACAAAATCACTTACTGAATTTAGTAATAGCCTTACTGATAAGAGTGAAATTAACTTCCCACTTTATGGAGATGATCCTAGGAACACTGAAGGCAAGAAGATATTTTCAGTAGCACCCCTTATGAAGGACGGTGATTTAAAAGGCTATCTGTACGTTATTATTGGTGGACAGATTTATGATTCGGTATTCGATCGAATTATTGATAATAGAAACCTTCAACTAACGCTAATCATTGCTGGCTCTGCCTTATTATTTTTATTGTTAAGTCTGTTACTGACCTTTAGAATATTTGTAACACCGCTGCGTAATTTTACAGATGAAGTTAAAGTGATCCGTTCGAAAGGTTTTGATAAAAAATTAGTCGGACTTGCAAGTTGGCAATCTGATCATGGTGAAGTTCATGAGCTCGGCAGCGCCTTTAATGAAATGATCGATCAAATTAATTTACAAATGACCCAGTTGCATGATGTTGATGCACAGCGTCGTGAATTGTTATCCCATATTTCTCACGATTTAAGAACGCCTCTTGCTTCACTACAGGGATACATTGAAACCATTGATTTAAAATCTGAATCACTCACTGAAGAGCAGAAAAAATCGTTCCTTAAAAGAGCATTGCAAAATGCACGTCAGCTAAAAAGCCTTGTGGATCAAATTTTCGAACTCGCACATTTAGAAAGTGGTCAGGTAGCCATTCAACTTGAGAGATTTTCATTAACGGAAATGCTCTATGATTTGAGTGAAAAGTTTGGCATTGCTGCGGATAAAAAGAATATCGCTATTAAAATCGATTGTCCGAAGGACTCACTACAGATAAAAACAGACATTGGTAAGCTCGAGCGAATACTCAGTAACTTGATTGAAAATGCTCTGCGACACACTCCTGCGGACGGTCAGATCATACTGGGGGTCAGCAAGGTCAAGAGCGCTCCAGGTTGGATTGTAAGTGTTGAAGATAATGGAGAAGGAATTGCTGATGAAGACATCCAACACATCTTTGAGACCAACTACAGAGCCAGAAACGCCAAAACCAATAAAAACTTACACATCGGTCTTGGCTTAGCGATAACTCGGAAGTTGTTACATGTACTCGACTCCGATATCAGTGTTGATAGTGTGCTGGGTGAAGGTACTCGCTTCTCATTTGTATTAGTCTAAACACATAACTTGTTCTAGTTAAGACCTTTCAAAACCTCAACAACATCTTCATGGTGAGATTTAGTTTTAAACTTATCCATGATCACTTTTAATTTTCCGTCCTTGCCAATGATGAAAGTAGTCCGTACAATGCCCATATATTCCTTCCCCATGAATTTCTTAAGACGCCACACGCCATACTCATCAGCAACTTTATGTTCGAGATCGGCAACAAGTGGAAAATTCAATTGATACTTTTGTTCAAAGCGTTTTAATTTTTCACTGGCATCTGGACTGATACCGATTGCTATAGCATCTAGATCATTTAATTCTTTTTGGTAGTCACGCAATCCACAGGCCTGAGTGGTACAGCCTGGTGTCATTGCTTTGGGGTAAAAATATAACACAACAGATTTTTTACCACGAAAATCTTCGAGTGATACCTGCTCTCCATCTTGATTATCTAGAGTGAAAGTTGGTGCCATTTCGTTAATGTTTAACATTACTGAGTCCTGTATTTTGTTGTAAGTATGAATTACAAATAATTTTAAAAACAGCATATAGATTGAGTGAAGTAATGTCCAACGGGGTTTACCAATAATGTTAATCCCTATAAAATCAATTAAATATCCTTGGAGTTGCTATAAATAAAGTGTTTCAAGGTCAATTAAAAATTAGAAAGAAAATAAATAAATGAGTAAATTTCATCCTGAAAAGGACCCCCATAGGCAGCGTGAAGCTGATAAATACGAAAATCCGATCCCAAGTCGGGAATATATACTGACCTATCTTGAGAAACAGAAAGCTCCTACGGAGTTTCATTCAATAAAAGAAGGGTTGAACCTCCATCAAACTAAAAACCAAGAAATGTTCGATGAAGCTTTAAGTCGTCGCCTATTCGCCATGGAGCGAGATGGGCAATTAATGCGTGATCGCAAAGGACGTTTTGCTTTAATCGATCATCTTGATTTAAAACGTGGAAGAGTAGAAGCCCATCGTGATGGCTTTGGATTTGTAATCTTTGAAGATAAAACTGAAGACTGGTTTCTATCTCCAAGACAAATGCAAAAAACCATGCACCGAGACGAAGTTTTAGTTCGACTTAAGGGCGACAACTGGAAAGGTAAATCTGAAGCCGCCATTGTTAAAGTGATTAAACCGGGCATAGAAACGGTTGTTGGATGTTACTACAAAGAAAGCCATACGGCTTTTGTAGTCGCTGATGATACCCGGATTACCCAAGACATTTTAATACCATCTCCTCAAGCACTACAACCAAAGGTCGGACAGGTGGTTGTTGCTAGACTTATTAAACGCTCTGCACCTCATCGCCAACCTATTGGTGAAATCGTTGAAATTCTTGGTGAGCACATGGACCCAGGGATGGAGATAAACGTTGCAATCCGAAGTTTTGATATTCCCCACGTATGGCCAGATACGCTTTATGAAAAAGTTAATCAGCTCGATCCTCATGTCAAAGAGGAAGATAAAAAAGGACGAGTGGATCTCCGTGAGCTGCCACTTGTTACCATTGATGGTGCTGATGCGAGAGATTTTGATGACGCAGTCCATTGTGTAAAAGAAGAAAACGGTCAGTGGCGACTTTGGGTCGCAATTGCCGATGTGAGTCATTATGTACAGACTGATGATGCACTTGATCTGGAGGCAATCAAGCGAGGTAACTCAGTGTATTTCCCAGGTCATGTTGTACCCATGTTACCGGAAATATTATCGAACGGATTATGTTCTCTAAATCCAAATGTTGATCGTCTATGCATGGTCAGTGAGATGACCATCAGCCAACAGGGTAAACTCAGTGGTTTTAAATTTTATCCTGCGGTGATGAAATCACATGCTCGCTTAACGTATAGCCAAGTGGGTGCAGTGATTGATGGTGATGTGGAGGCGCGAAAGCAATTGGCTGAAGTTGTTCCTCATATCGAAGAACTTCATGGATTGTATAAAGTTTTACATAAGGCTAGAAAAGGTCGAGGTGCTATCGATTTTGATACCGTTGAGACTCGTATAGAATTTACCGAAGATCGTAAAATTGACAAGATTGTTCCTGTGGTGAGAAACGATGCTCATCGACTTATTGAGGAATGTATGATCTTGGCCAATGTGTCTGCTGCTCGTTATTTTATCAAGAAAAAAGTGGTGGGAATATTTAGAGTACACGATGGTCCGCAGGCTAGGGGACTAGAATCCTTACGCAAATATTTAGCAATGCATGGACTCGGTCTTGAGGGTGGCGAAGAACCTACGCCGACTGATTATCAAAAGTTATTGCAAGAGGTTGCAGACGCACCCGATGCCGATCAAATCCAAATGATGCTACTACGCTCATTGAGTCAGGCAGTTTACACGCCTGAGAATTTGGGTCACTTTGGATTAGCGCTACCAGCCTACACTCACTTTACATCTCCCATTCGTCGCTATCCCGACTTATTAGTCCATAGAACCATTAAATCTATATTGCAGAAAGATGCTCCTGAACTTGTGGGAATTGAAACTGGCAGAAGTTATAGCTTAAAGGAAATGACCTCCTTTGGAGAGAAAACTGGCATTACCGAGCGACGAGCTGATGAAGCAACTCGTCAGGTTACCAGCTGGTTAAAATGTGAATTCATGCTCGAAAAGATTGGCGAAGAGTTTGCTGGTAAAATTACTGCTGTGACAGCATTTGGTATCTTTGTCAGACTGGATGATATTTATGTTGAAGGATTGGTTCATGTTACCGCCCTAAACAATGATTATTATCATTATGATGCTGTGACTCTAACGCTTTCAGGAGAGCGTTCAGGACAAATACTCCGCATGGGAGATACTGTTCGAATTAAAGTTGTCGAAGTTAGTTTGGATGAGAGGAAGATTGATTTTGAATTGATCTCCCATGAGATGTCAGGTGGCAAGCAAAGAACAATCACTCAACAGGATTCGAAAACAGGTAAACCGAAGTCTAAGAGGAATAAGTCGAAGACTAGGAACTCTAAGACTAGAAATTCTAATGAAAAGAGTTCTAGTACAGGAAATTCAGATCCTCGAGGAGTTAAAGGTCGTAATTCTAATAATAAAAAGAGCAGTAAAAAGAAGAAGCACAACAAAAAAGAAGTAAGAAGCAGAGTACCGGAAAATAAGTCTTCTGTTAAGAAATCGGCTGCTAGTAAGTCCGCTTCTAATAAGTCCTCTCCTAATAAGTACAGGGGTAAGCAAAAATGAAGTTAGATATGGTTTTTGGCATACATGCTGTGGAGTCGTTGGTTAAAAATAACAAACAAAACATCACAGAATTAGTTGTCCTAAAAGGTAGGCAAGACAAAAGATTATCCAGGCTAATGAAACAGGCTAAAGGTATTGTGTTTCGACAGGCTACGAGAAAAGAGCTGGATAAAATTGCTCAGTCTGAGAGTCACCAAGGCATTATTGCTTATGTAAAACAGGGCGCAGAAGAGGCGCAAGGCCAATTACTTCAAGAGAATGAATTACCCTCGTATATTAAGTCTATCAAAGACGTACCACTGATCCTGTTATTAGATGGTGTAACCGATCCACACAATTTTGGTGCTTGCTTAAGAAGTGCCGATGCTGCTGGTGTTCATCTTGTTATCACTCCCAAGGATCGTTCGGTGGGTTTAACTCCGAGTGTACGAAAGGTCGCCTCAGGAGCCGCTGAGACAATGCCCATTTGTCAGGTAACTAATCTGGTGCGTTGTATGGAAATGCTCAAAGAAGCTGGTATATGGATTGCTGGAGCAGCAGGTGAAGCCGAAGAAACCCTGTACAAAATAGATTTCAAAGGCCCCATGGCAATTGTGATGGGTGCTGAGGGAGATGGACTTCGGCGATTGACTCGAGAAACCTGTGACTACTTAATCAAAATTCCAATGGCTGGTGATGTTTCAAGTTTGAATGTGTCTGTGGCAACGGGAATATGTCTTTATGAAGCGGTGCGCCAGCGTCAGAAATAGAGACTCTACCATCGCTAATCGCGTCTATTAATTCACGTGTCTAAGTATTAATCGAACAACAATCCGATAATTGTTAATTTAAAGAAATGAGTGCAGGGTTAAGCATTGTTAACTTAATGTTAATAATGTTTGACATTATTGCACAATTATCTCACTATATGTTAACAATATTTAACATGAGGTAAAGAATATGTTACTTAGATCGGGTTCTTATTCGGAAAAAAACAATTGGGTTGAATTGGCAACAGGCGTTGGTGTTGGCATTTACTATGTAATGCAATTAGATAGTTTGCAGGGTGGAATCGAGTCGCACCCTTATGCAATAGCTGGCTTAATGGGAAAGATAATTGTTCTATCAATCGTATTGTCTATCATCTCAAGTATCCTATTTGGGATGCTCACAGGCAACAGTTCTGAATTAGAAGACGAACGAGATATCCTAATTCGACGAAAATCATCGGTCTGGTCGAATTTGGGCTTGCACATTGGTATAGGGATCTTAATGGTTCAAGTTGTCATAAATGCAGCCTTAAATATAGAATCAAATAACGACTTTGCATTGTTTGCTAATTTACCATTAATTGATTTATTATTTCATGGACTTGTAATTTTGAGTATTCTTTCTCAAGTGATGCAAAATAGCTTCGAAATATTTCTACAACGAAGAGGGTTTTAGTGTGGTTAAGTTCAGTAAGGGGAAGACAGCGCTGAGCAATCAAATCCGTAGATTAAGGTTTGAGAACAGTGAAATGACTCAACAACAGCTCGCTGACAAGGTCGGGTTAACCAGACAAACCATTGCTGCAATTGAAGCCAGTAAATATTCACCGTCACTAGAAGTGGCATTCCAGCTGGCAGCAGTTTTAGACTTGCCACTCACGAAGTTATTTGAGTGGAATCCGGAATAAAAACCTAACTCATTCGTTAATAGTCTAAGAATAGTATTAATTTAAGGAATGAACAAAATGAATAAAATAATAGACGCTAATATTAAAACAGTCATAACACTGTTCATAGTAATGATGTTTCCAATCATCAATGCGAATCCAAAAATTCTTGGAGATTGGTACGGAGAACTATCCGTTGGAGAAATTAAATTACCCATCGTTTTCCATATAACATCCAAAGACGGAATTCTTTTATCAACCATGGACAGTCCAAGTCAGGGAGCAAAGGGCATTCCCATATCAGAAACAAGTTTTGTTAATGAGCAACTCATCATCAATGCTCCAAACTTGGGCATTCGCTATGAAGGAACTCTAAGTGAAGAAGGACAGATAAAAGGTGTTTTTAAACAGTCTGGGCAATCCTTTGATATGAATATGAGTCACAACGCACCTGTAAAAATCACTAAAAAACAGATCCCTAAACCGCCCTTTACATACCGAGAAGAAATGGTCACTGTCAGTAATAAGCAAGCAGGTAATAAACAAGCAGGTAATAAGCAAGCGGGTATTCAACTAAAAGGCACCTTTACATTTCCACAGAGTAAGAAAGCATCTACAGCCGTGATACTCATCTCTGGTTCTGGTCCAAAAATAGAAACAGTGAAATCTTAGGTCATCAACCATTTTGGGTTATTGCAGATTATCTATCTCGACGCGGTATTGCCGTACTTAGATTAGATGATCGTGGTGTGGGTGAATCTGGTGGAACATTTAGAGGTTCTACATCTGTAGATTTTGCGTCTGATGTTTCTGCAGCAGTGTCGTATTTGAAATCTAGAGCTGAGGTTGATGAGAAGAAGATTGGTTTAATAGGGCATAGTGAAGGTGGGTTAATCGCTCCAATGGTGGCCTCATCGAATACTGATGTTTCCTTTATCGTTCTATTAGCTGGACCGGGTGTGAATGGTGTAGAAATCATGGCTACGCAAAATGTGCTAGTCAATCGACAGTCAGGAATGGCGGAAGATAAAAATGCTAAAATTGATGCAATTAATCGACAGATATATCAGGCAGTTTTACAAAGCCCTCCGAATGAGATAGTTGCAAAAGATCTGTTAGCTGAGAAATATTTTATTTTAGGTCAAGCAGATAGTCCTAATATTGCTGTTGAATATACTCAATTAACCAGTCAATGGTTTCAGTTTTTTCTTGCTGCGGAACCTAAAAAGTATTTATCAAAGGTTCAGATTCCAGTTCTGGCAATGAATGGAGATAAAGATACTCAGGTTGCTGCTGAACTGAATTTATCGGCGATAGAATCGATCTTAAATGAATCAAATAACAAGCGCTTCACCATTGAACTTATCCCCAATCTAAACCATTTATTCCAGACGGCAAAGACGGGGTCAGTTAATGAATATGCCTCCAATGAGGAGACATTTTCACCAGTCGCATTGAAAATAATGGGAGATTGGATATCAGGGTTATAGTTTGTAGACTACCAAGACCAAAGACTCAATCCAAGATAGTTAAAGTGCCAAAAATAAAAGCTCATTGAAACCATCAATACTGTAGTGATCAATAAAAAATGTTTAACACCCTCATGAGGTTCAGAGTTCCATGTTCTTATAACCTGCACTAAACCCATTACAGAAAAGAGTGCAAAGGCATAGGTTGAGCCAGCAATGCCCAAAGTTTGCCAGTTTTTTTCAGCCACAATCGTAAAGGACAGGCTAAATAAGCAGTAAATCGTAAATAACAATGAAAAAGCTGCAAGCATTGGGAACAATCTTAATAAAATGCGATCTTTTTCGGGAATCTTACCTCTCATACGGTTTACGGTCCAAATGGGTGAGTAGAACACTGTGAGCAATAGCGATATAAAAAAGGCACATACCAATAGAAAAGGAAGCCAAGCTGAAAGCGGATTAACCGGTATAAAATGATCGCCCCTAATGCTGAATGCTTTGCCATATTTTTCAGATTGGAGAAATATAGAATTTGCAAACTCAGTATCTTCCTTCTTGAATTGGTTATTACCCACATGGATTAATGTATCGACTGTCCCAAGCAATGGATTGAGCTCTATGGTCGAGTCTTTAGCTGTAATTCTCATCACGCCGAGTGCGAAAGAAACTCCTTCAAAAATTTTATTTCGGTCATTATCAATGCGATAGTAACCATTAATAGCCTCATCAATTCCACTTTGAGCTACAAGCTTAGGTACTTCATATTCTCGGCTAAGAAAATTTGAAATAAGTGTTAATGCAGGGGTCATCGTCGCTGAATCGGTATTGATAATGAAAGCGTAGCCCTTACCCAACGCATGGGAATAACCATAGGATGTTAAAAAGCCGTCAATCCCACCATTATGTCCTAACCATTCTAGAGTTCCACGAAGTGCATGATAAATGCCCAAACCATAGCCATATTGAAGTCCTGCGTCTGAGGCTAATGTAGTACTGGCTGCTTCCATTTGTTTAATCGTTGCTGCATTGATAGCTTTAATTTTATTATCTTCAGAAAATGTCAGCAGGTAATGAGTGAGTTTCGCCATATCCAATGCGGTGGTTATTAGGTTACCAGAGGATCTTAGATAAATATCGCTGTGTGTCACGGCATCAACATCGCCATATCCATTGCTAAGGCTTTGAGCAACAGTTTCATTAAAAACGAGACTAGAATTGGTCATCCCTAGTGGTTTGAAAATCTCATCGGCAACGTACTGTTCGTAATTATGATGTGTCACTTTTTCGATAATATGACCTAATATTCCATAACCTGGATTTGCATAAGCTTGACGTGTACCTGGAACCCAGCGCACCACAAGAGTGGCCTCGTCACGATTAACGGCATCGAGAAGGCTGATGTCAGGATTATTGCGGTTATAGGCATTGCGAAAGTGCATGTCATCTAAACCGGCGGTATGAGAGAGTAAGTGTCGGATTAGTACTGGATGTGTTTCACGCCATTGATTACTGATGGCAATTTCAGGGACGATGTCAATGACCCTATCATCCAGTGAAAAAATACCGCTGTTAGCTAGTTGTACAATGGCTAAAGCGACGAATGTTTTAGTGGTTGAACCGCCACGCATGAGTGTTTCAGGTAACATCATTACTTCATCAGCTTTATTTTGATAACCAAAGGCTTTCGACCAATAGGTTCCGTTGGTATCAATCAATGCTAATTGAGCGCCTGGAATATTATTTTCTTCCAGAAGCGTTGCCATTGCTGTTTCAAATTCTTCGAGGTTTTGAGGTGTTTTTACCGGACCATTTTCCTCTTTGACATCTGCAGAGGTAACGGAATTTAACATGAAGAAAGTCATTAGAATAATGAGGTGTTTAAACATTTTGAAAGCTCCAATTAATGTTTTATTATTATTTTTAGGGTTCAGAGGAGTGAATATCCATATTTTGCAGGTATATTACTATAAATAACCCTTAAAAGATTGATCCTTTGGGGTGTTCACCGTATAATCGCGCGTCCCAGATTCAGCTTTATGTTGATTTTGGGAATTAACAATTAACTTTAACTCCTTGCTGCATTACCTCTGCATTCTTAAACGAGAATTCAACGTGAGTGGCTGGACCCCAAAGGGAGCATACAATGCGACACTACGAAATTGTGTTTCTGGTACATCCTGATCAGAGTGACCAGGTACCAGGTATGATTGAGCGTTATAGCGAAATCATCACAAAAGCCAATGGAACAATCCATCGTCTAGAAGACTGGGGACGCCGTCAATTGGCATACCCAATTAACAAAATTCATAAAGCTCATTATGTATTAATCAACGCCGAATGTGGTTTTGAGCCCATCGAAGAGCTTGAAGACGCTTTCCGTTTTAACGATGCCGTTATCCGAAATATGGTTATCCGTACCAAGGATGCTGTGACTGAAGATTCTCCTCTTATCAAATTGAAAGATGAGAGAAAAGAAGCTCCTCGACGTTCTGAAGATTCTTCTTCTGAAAAGCCAGCTGCTACTGAAGCACCTGCTGCTGAAAAAGCGCCAGTTGTTGAAGAAACTCCAGCTGAAGAGACAGTAACAGAAGAAGCACCTGCTGAAGAAGTTGTAGCTGAAGAAGCTCCAGCTGAAGCAGTTGCTGACGAACCATCTGAGGAAGCTGACAAGGCTTAAGCCTTTCAGCCCATGAATTTTAGGAGAAACGAATATGTCACGCTATTTTAGACGTCGTAAATTCTGCCGTTTTACAGCAGAGGGTGTTGTTGAGATTGATTATAAAGATCTAGCAACTTTAAAAAATTACGTTACAGAGACCGGTAAGATCGTACCAAGCCGTATCACTGGAACAAAAGCAAAATACCAACGTCAGTTGGCACGTGCAGTAAAACGAGCTCGTTTTCTTGCATTATTGCCTTATACAGACAGTCACGAGTAAGAAGGGGATATTACAATGGAAGTCATTCTATTAGAAAACATCCGTAACTTAGGCGGTCTTGGCGATAATGTCGATGTACGTTCAGGTTATGGAAGAAACTATCTAATTCCACAGGGCAAAGCTGTTCCAGCAAATAAAGCAAATATTGCTGCATTTGAAGAACGCCGCGCTGAATTAGAAGTAAAAGCAAAAGAAGAATTAGCAGTGTCTCAAAAGCGTGCTGATTTGTTTGAAGAATTAACAATTACTATCACTTCAAAAGCTGGAGATGAAGGTAAGTTATTCGGTTCTATCGGAACGAGAGATATTGCTGAAGCGGTTAATGCACAAATCACAGCTGAGCTTGAAAAGAGTGAAGTTGCTATGCCAGATGGCTCTATTCGCTCAACGGGCGAGTACGAGTTCACAGTTAACTTACACAGTGAAGTTAGCGCTACAGTTAAAGTTGTTGTAGTTGCAGAAGAGTAAGCTAGTCAAAATATTGGTTTGAGATCAATCAAATCAAATAATTAAAAACGCTGTTGCACCTTAGGTACAACGGCGTTTTTTTTGCATTATTTTTTGTAATACATTGATATAAAGCAATATCGGTCTAATTGAATAGAGGTAGAATCCGATTCAAATTAAGCTTATTTATTTTCAGGAGCTTGTTAGACCATATGCAATTTACAATTTCAGCACGCAATAAAAAGGCTGAGGAACCGATCCAAGATTTTCTTTGGAATCATTTCCGTGAAATTCCCATCGATCAAATTGATAGCTTTTTTGGCTTCACCACCTATTCTTCACTCTATGGAGGAAGGATGTGGGATATAAGGAAAGACAATTCAGCGGAACTCAGCGAAGCTGACATTGATGCGATGTATAAAAGGAATATTAATCTGCGTCTGCCTTTAACCAATCATTATGCAAGTATTGAAGAGTATAATGAGAACATTCCATATCTTGAAAAGTACTATCGGCCGGGGAACTCAATCATTGTAACTAATGATGATTTAGCTCGATGGATCAGAGCCGACTTTCCCGACTACCACCTAGAAGCCAGTGTAATTAAAAATATTGGTAGCCTCAATAAAATTGATGAAGCATCAAAACTTTACGACACTATTGTACTGCCGATGAATTGTAATTATGACGACGAATTTCTCATATCGATTGAAGACAAGAGCATTATTAGATTATTCGCTAATGCGGGTTGTGCGTTAACTTGCCCATCAAAAATTTGCTATCAGAGTATATCTAAGGCGAATAAGGTTAAAGATCCCACACTCTTTAGATGCTCACAGGATTTAAAGCAACGAGACCTTTTAGGCATGATTGATTCCGATCTTGAGCATTTGCAGTCCTTAGGATTTGAACGATTTAAGATGCTTCGTTCGCGTGGAATTGGGATTACAGGGCATTAAAATGTCGTTTTAACGATCACACCGTATAACCATTGGCGTCATTTTTTGACGTACAATTCCTTGATATTTCATCTCAGCTAAAAGATTAGGATGCCGGTTTATATCAAAATGATAATAGTTCATAAAGCTTGCGATACCTACAAGAGAGGTTGAGTTATCGAGGTGTTTTATCAGTTGATATGCTTTTTCATCATCACCGTATGTTTTTGAGATTAACCATTGAGTTGCAGGAGATTTATTAATGACTTCATCTGCGAGTTTGTACAACTTTTCAGCTTCCTCAAAGTTCCTCTCAACACAGGCTTGGCGAAGCTGAGCTATTATCATGCTCTCTTCAGGTAATGTGCTTGCTAAGATAGTGCGTAAGGCTTTAGACGCTTTATCTAATTCCCCATTCATTAAATAGGCTCGATGTGATTGGTAGGCAACCATTCTATTTCTTGGGAACTGTTCTCGTGCCTTATCTGCTACACGTGCTGCAGCCTTGGTATTTTGGGATAGTGCTAAATTTACAATTTGTGATTCAGCAAATTCAGCATCCTGTAGAACCTGAGTATCAGCTTTAGAATAATACTCCAATAACTCTGACCACTTTCCCATATCAGCTTTAATTCTGGGAAGTACGTAATTGGCTAATCGATGGGAAGGGTTTGTTAACAAAATATTTTGATAGATCGTTTCTGCATCGGTATATCGCAAACTGTATTGAGCAATCACGCCCTGATAATATTTTGCATCAACGGTATCGCCCTCCATAGCAATGGCCCTATCAAGATACTTGATACCTTTCTTGAAACGATCCTCTGGAGGTGTTTTTGACGAATTTCCTATGGTTGAGATATCGAGAGTAAACAACCATGTATTACCCAGTGTCCCTAATGCTCGAGAAAAATTATTATCCAGTTCAACTGCCCGTTCTAGTAATTTAATTTTTTTCGGAATTTGATCAATCATTGAGCCATCGGGGACCGTTGCCTCTAAAAAAGCTTCATAGGCTTCAACTGATGAGGTGCCTACGCGGATCATTTTTCTCAATGACTCTGGATCCATCACTGTATCGAGGGCATTAGCAATTGATATGGCAACCTCTTCTTGAATAATAATGATGTCCGTATACTTACGGTCATAGGTCTCTGACCATAGGTGAAAACCATCCTTTGCTCGTATCAGTTGGGCTGTCACTCTTATCTGATCACCTGCCCGGCGAACGGAGCCTTCTAAAATATGCTCTACACCCAGTTCATCAGCAATAGTTTTAATATCTTTATCAGAACCCTTATAGGCAAAACTGGATGTTCTACTCGATACCAGAAGGTCTCTAGTTCTGGCAAGAGCATTTAAAAGCTCTTCCGTTAAACCATCAGCAAACCAGCCTTGCTCTTTGTCAGATGAAAAATTCGCAAAGGGTAAAACAGCAATTGTTTTACTGAGTATTTCAGTTGTTGCTGCTGACGTCACTTCAGTTTTCGTGTTTGAAGTTGAGGAAATTTCAGGGTTCGATTCTTCTTGAAAACGACTCTCATAAACAAAATATCCGAGTGCGACGACGAGTAAACCAATGATGGTAAAATCGAGCTTACGACCTGTGTGTGCAGTAATAGATTCTTCGGCTGATATATCAGTCTCGCGTCTAACGCCATCTGGTGTGATTTCAAAGGCCCAGGCGAAAAATATTGCAAAGGGGAATCCGAGAGCTCCAACCACCAAAAGAAAGGTAATGGTCCATTCGGGAAGATTAGCTGCAGGGACAATAACATCCGCTATTTGCAACACAACCCAGCCCAAAAGTAGGTAGCCAACGCTTACTTTAAAGACATTACGTCGTTTAAGTTCTTTGAAAAAAGAATCTGCCATGAAAGTTATTATTCTTATGAAGTGTTATTGTTATAGGTCCATTAACAACAATGTACTGGTATTACGACTATTTATCAATTATTGCTGATATGTTCATTGATCAGTTGACGTTGCACTGGCACAATATCACCCCTGTTGAAAGAACTGCTCACATCGTTCACATCATCAAGAATATAGTTTAACCGTAAATAAGAACTAGGAAATATGCCAACTCCAGCCGAAAAATCAACAGTTTCAAGCCTAAAGCTTCCTCCTCATTCACTTGAGGCTGAGCAGTCAGTCCTGGGCGGCCTGATGATGAATAATAAGGCTTGGGAGAGAGTTGAGGAAATTTTAGTTCCAGATGATTTTTATCGACGTGACCATCGTTTAATATTTATGGCAATGATTGATTTGTCTATCAACGGTTCACCACTTGATGCTATTACAGTATCAGAATATCTACACCGTCAAGGTCATGGCGATGATACCGGTGGATTAGACTATCTGGCCGAACTCGTTAAAAATACACCCAGTGTGGCGAATATACAGGCCTATGCTGAAGCGATTCGAGAACGAGCCATCATTCGAGAAATGATATCGGCTGCCAACGAAATAGCCGACGCAGGTTTTAACCCTGAAGGTAGAAACAGTACCGATTTATTAGATTTGGCAGAAACACAAATATTTAAAATTGCTGAAAACCGAAGTGGTGACGGCAAAGGACCTCGTTCTTTAAGAACGGGTCTGCTGGATGAAACCCTGGCTCGCATTGAAGAGATGAACGAAGCAAAAGGTGGTATCACCGGATTATCCACAGGATTTACTGCTTTTGATAAAAAGACCACCGGTTTGCAGCCCGCAGATCTGGTCATTGTTGCTGGACGCCCATCTATGGGAAAAACAACCTTTGCAATGAATATTGCAGAGCATGTGGCCATAAAAGAAGAGAAACCAGTCATTATTTTTAGTATGGAAATGCCTGCCGATGCTTTATTAATGCGTTGTATTTCATCTCTTGGCCGCGTAGATCAATCGCGTATGAGAAGTGGCAACATGCAGGATCAGGATTGGAATCAGGTCATTAGTGCATTTAACCTGCTAAAAGAGCAGGGCAATATGTTCATCGACGACACTCCGAATATGAGTCCTGCTGAAATTCGGAGTCGAGCGCGTCGAATTTCTAGAGAAAATGGTGGGTTGTCTTTAATCGTGATCGACTATCTTCAATTAATGAGTGTTCCTGGTATGGGAGACAATCGAACCCTTGAAGTATCAGAAATATCACGGTCGTTAAAATCACTTGCCAAGGAATTGAAAATTCCTGTAATCGCCTTATCACAGTTGAACCGATCACTTGAGCAAAGAGCCGATAGACGACCTGTGATGGCTGACTTACGTGAGTCTGGTTCCATCGAGCAGGATGCTGACTTGATATGCTTTATTTATCGCGATGAAGTTTATAATCCTGATACTGAACATAAGGGTATGGCGGAAATTATCATCAGCAAGCAACGTAATGGACCCATTGGTAAATTCCCTTTAACCTTCCAAGGTCAGTACACTCGTTTTGATAATTATGCGAGTCCTGATGATGATCATTACTAGCTCTGAAAAATGATTGCGACCATCAAGTTATCTCCAACGTGCCAAGGGTTGCTAGAGTTTACCTCTGAGCTTACGAATATCGTATCGCAAAGTGGACTAAAAGAAGGTTTGTGCACTCTTTTTGTCAAACACACATCCTGTAGTTTAATCATTCAAGAAAATGCTGATCCCAGCGCACGCCGAGATTTGGAACACTGGCTCAATCGACTGGTAGCTGAGAATGATCCACTTTATACACATACTTTTGAAGGCGCTGACGATATGCCTGCACATATTAAATCGGTATTAACCGCTACTAGTTTATCGATTCCATTTGAAAACGAAAGACTTTGTCTCGGAACTTGGCAGGGTGTTTATTTGTGGGAGCATCGACACCATCCGGGTGTTCGTTCTGTTGTTGTGCATCTGAGCTGAGTATCTAGGATTGTTTATGAGTGATGAGGCAACATAAAATGAAATCAGTAGAGTTTTACTCTTTAGGTATAAGCTTATAAAGCAATTCGCATTGTTTTACGTTGTCGCTGTCATTTTTGAGCTCACATTGAACTTTTTAAGTGCCTTGTCAAAATCGAATGCCATCGGTTTACATTCGCCATTACAGAGTTGACGGATCCTCTGCTCAGAGACCGGATATCCAAATTGAGCATTTCTCATATGTATACGAAACTTCATCTGTGCCGTAGTCATCTTTATCATTAATTGCCATTGTTCGTCGGATAAAGAATTTTCTGATGTGCTAACAATACCAAGCAGCATATGATCAAACTCATCTTCATAAACACGCTTGCAGGCCTTCGCAATTAAATCATTGATTGGTCCTGTGCCTTCAAGTTTCATACCTTCTGAATAAAGGGTGCAATAGCCGCCTTCTGTGAAAAAGTGAGCACGTTTTCCTAAATCACCATATTCTTTGCAATGACCGGCTCTGAGTGACATAAGATCATCATTTTCTTTCCAAACAGCCATTTCTTTCAGCTGCATTGGGGTAAGCTTCTCAGCATTTTCAACGGATAATGTATTATAAACATCTGCGAATAAGCAATAATGTTCAAATTCTTCGGCGAGTATTTCAGCTTGATTTCTAACTTGAACTCTACTGAAAGACTGTTCAATATTCATAAACTCATCATTCAACGTTTGCAAGGAAGCATAACAACCGTCCCACAACTCCTTATACATTTGCTTGGAAAGCCAGTTTTGGTCGGTTTGTTTATTTCTGATTGGGGAATTCCAGTAGGTGCGAACAACTTCTGCTTCAGCTTCCCAGTAAGGTGCATTTGAGTTAATGAGTTGCATTAATCCATCACACAAATTTAATTCCTGAAGATGTTTCATACTAGGGTCCTAGCGAAATTGATTATTATGCTTTTTTTCAGCAATGATATACAAATACTCTGCACTATCTGGAACTGTAGGTCCACTCAGGTTTTTGTCTGATTGTTTACCTTGCTGCTTTATTTTAAATTTGTCAAATTTAAAGCCTGCCTTTAAAAACATGGTCTTCAATTCTGCATCTGATGTGACTGGATAACTGTAAAAACGTTTCGTATAGGTCGCAGCGAGTTGTTGAATCTTCTTGGGATTTAATTCGAACATTGATTCCTTCGCTACTGCTCTAAGGTACACTTCGTCAATAAATACAGTCGCTTGGTTCGTGGAAAAATAAGCTTTTTTCTTTGTAAAGTCAGGACGAATTCTTTGTATTGTTATTACCTTACCGCCGACTCTTAATAGACTCGCCCAGCGATTGATTAAACTCTGCCGAGAAGACTGATCGAAATTCCCCATGAAGGCATGGGTACAGATGACATCAAATTTTTTTTCAGTGAAATAGTCTAAAATGTTTGATGTGATGGTCTGTATATTAATATTCTGTTGACGAGCATAGTGGTGAGTTAGTTCTAATGGTGTCTGGCAAATATCGACTGCAGTAATATCAGCGATTTCATTTTGATCTTTATAAGCTTGAAGTACGGTCTCTAACATAGAAAAATCAACAGCACCTGATACTAATATACGACTGAAATTGCCTTCATTCACAAGAGAATTGAATGCGTCGATAAAAAATTGCTGGTGAACACTTGGATCAGAAACGAGTCCCAATGCTCTAAAGAACATCCAAGACCCATGATACCAAGAACAGTTGTGTCCAAGTTCTTCATTATGGGCGCAATGTTGGTTTGCCAGTTGGTATGCTCTGTTGGCACTTTCTGCCAGTGACTTAGTGGTCATCTTTAACAACTCAATTGATGATATTATTTATAGTTTATCCGATAAAATCTTCTCTAGCTTAACTTGATCAACGACAAAGCCACGAATACCTTCGGCTGTTTTTTCAGTAGCCATGGCATTTTGATTCATCTGCCACCGAAAAACACTTTCTGTTAATTTGCTTGGTCGTTCGAGCGTTTCATCTGTTGGAGAAAGCTTTCGAGTAATGGTTTCAGATTTAAGTGTGAGTTCAGCCATTAGGTTTGGGCTTATGGTGAGCCGATCACAGCCAGCAAGTTCTATAATCTCATCGATATTTCTGAAACTGGCTCCCATTACAATAGTGGGATACTGATGTTGTTTGTAATACTCATAGATTTCGGTAACTGATTGAACGCCCGGATCATCTGCAGCAGGATATCCATCTTTACCCGTTGATTTTTTATACCAGTCGAGTATTCGGCCGACAAAGGGTGAAATTAAGAACACGCCGGACTCCGCACAGGCGCGGGCTTGTGTAAAACTAAAAAGTAATGTGAGATTACAGTTAATACCTTCAGTTTCTAATATTTCAGCGGCTCTAATCCCTTCCCAGGTTGACGCGATTTTGATCAAAATTCTAGATTTATCAATCCCCAAAAAATTATAAAGCTCTATTAATTGTCGAGCCTTCTGTACAGTCGCATTAGTGTCAAATGATAATCTTGCATCAACTTCTGTTGATACGCGCCCAGGTATTATTGAAAGTAATTTTTCACCAATAAGAACGCTCAGATAATCACCAGCTTTCTCAAGTTGAGTTTCAATTAGGTTAGATTCAGATTTTGCATATTCGAGTGCTTTAACGATGGTCTCATCGTACTCAGCAAGTGCTACAGCTTTTAGTATGAGTGAAGGATTGGTTGTAGCATCCTCTGGTGAAAACTCGGCAATTGCTGTGAAATCGCCGGTATCAGCAACAACCTTAGTCATTGCTTTTAATTGCTCTAATTGGTTTGGCATTGTTAGACCTTTATTTTTATTTAGTAAATACAATCTTAACTTGAAAACAGCATACTTTCTCTTTTGTATAATTTTATAGCAAGTAGGGTCAGAACAAATCCTGTAATTAATGAACCAGCGATTGAAGCTATAATAGAAATAATCGCCACATCGTCACCGCGCATAATTTGGTTAATGACTAGATTTTGACTCAATATAGGAACGGCCATCATCCATAATTTTTCTTTTACGGGCATTAGCATTAAAGCCATACTAGGAACCATGGGAATAAAAATTAACAGGTTCACATAGGTTTGAGCTTCTTTGAACGACTTACTAAACGTTGCGACGATTGTTTGTAGTGAAGCTGCAAGTACTGCCAGAGGCGCTAATACAATTGTTAATATGGATAAGGTTTTCACTCCTAAATTTAATGACATTCCTAATTCTTCCAGTGGCATAAAGGGCATCACCAGTTTAAATGTTATGAGGGTGAGAGCCATGGTAATTAATCCGTAGGTAACCGTTGCATATAACTTTCCTAATAATAAATCAGAACGTTTAATTGGATTAAGAAGTAAAGCCTCAAGAGAGTTACGTTCTTTTTCACCCGCCATGGTGTCGATGGCGAGATACATACTGCCCATAAATAGCCCCAGTATGAGTGCGTACGGTAAAAAGGTCATGATCCGTGCGGCCTTTGATTGTGCCGTAGATACATCGTGACTTTCAACAGTGATTGCTCTGAGTATGAGTGGGCTGACACCTCTTAGAACTAGTCGACTCATGCCAATAGTCTGAGAATATTCATTGATTAAGGACTTGATGCGCTTTTGGGTAACATTAACAGCACCCTTGGCTGTCGCATCATAATAAACCTCAATTTTTGCAGGTGTTCCTTTGGCGAAGGTTTCAGAAAAAGTGTCTGGGATAACAATGACAGCTTCTTCGTCTTTGTTCAAAATAGCAGACTTAGGATCGCCGCTGAACTCCTTGATTTTGACATTCTCTGTTCTCAGGAAACTGATAAAGCTTTGCGCATTAGCAGCACCCATAATCGTCATTTCTAATTGCGATTCAGCCTTGTCTTTTTGCATGTTGATTATGAAATTCATCATTACCACAAAAATAACAGGCATGAATACGGCGCCCATAAAGATGGAGGACATTAGAGTTTTACGATCACGAAAATTATCGGTAATTTCCTTTTTTGTGACAACTAAAATTTGCTTATTCATGACCTTCTCCATCAGTAACAATATGCACGAAGGCATCTTCTAAGTTATCCTTTCCCGTTTGTTCGTGTAGCTCTTGTTCAGTACCAGACGCACAGACGGTACCATCATGAATAACTAATATATCATCACTGACTGCTGAAACTTCTTGCATTACATGGGATGAAAACAAAATACATTTACCTCGAGCTTTCTCTTTTCTGAGGAAGGTTCTAACTCCACGGGTACTCATCACGTCCAATCCGTTTGTCGGTTCATCTAAGATGATGTTCTTAGGGTCATGCACTAGTGCTCTGGCGATGGCGACCTTCACCCTTTGACCTTGTGAAAAACCTTCGGTTTTGCGATCAATAAAATCTTCCATTCTTAAATCAGCAACTAATGAGTCAGTTCTAGATTTAATATCCGCCTCAGTCATTCCATGAAGTCGTCCGAAATATGAAATATTTTCACGTGCAGTTAATCGCTTATACAAACCTCGTGTATCAGGTAGTACTCCTAATAATGAACGTGCTTTTTCGGGCTCTGATACGGGATCAATACCGTCAATTAGAACCTGACCAGATTCAGGTGTTATCAATGAATAAATCATTCTAAGACTGGTTGTTTTACCCGCTCCATTTGCTCCTAACAGAGCGGTTATTTGATTATTGGGTGCTGTGAATGTAACCTCTTTAACGGCTTTCACATCGCCAAAACTTTTACTTATTGCTTTTACTTCAATCATTGTTTTGGCCCCATCATGGTTATAAAAAACGGCGTATAATCAAAATCATCCATACATTCGACATCAAGCTCTTGCTTAGGGTCAGTGATGAAATCATTAATAATGGTCGGCATACATCCCAGCGGGAATACATTATGCCCCTGTCCCTTTGCAATCAAATGTTGAGAGTTGGACAAGGTCTGTAGGGTGGTTTCAGCAAAGGATGGGGGCGTCACAGGATCAAGTTCACCAGATAATAACAATACAGGAAGATCTGAAGTGACAGGGTCCTTAAAGCTTGAATCCATGGTGAGATGTGGCCATACATCACAGCTTTTCTTGAGGTAACCCAGAAAGTCCTCATCGAAGATATAGTGTTCAGCCTCTACTCTATGCTCAGTATAAAAGGGCGCATCTTCAGCGCAAAGAATTGAGATTTCAACGTTTGTCATACTCTCATCCATTGAACTCGCTATCATATTTGCCTGTGATGCTAAGGTCTCAAATTGTCCGTCAGTGGCTTTTTGAATCATCAGAGGTAATAGATTCATGCCTGATGCTGAATAGGAAAACATCCTAATCGCCATAGCAAGAGATTCTTTTGAAAGCGTCATCTCCTCATATTCACCGGTCCTATGGTCTTGAATTCGAACGATAGTTTTTTCTGTCTCAACCTTTTCAAATAAAGCCCACATTTTTGACTCGACATCTCCAAAGGCATCGTGACAGGCAGGTTGTTTAGCACATTGCGCAAATTGTTTTTGTAATGCAGTGATCAGATTGACCTCATGACTTGCAGCGAGTGGTTCTTGTTGAGGCACGACACCATCTAGAATCACTGTACGAATAGATTCAGGAAAAAGTTTTATATAGGTCAGCGCTTTCCTGGTCCCATAAGAAATCCCTATGATGTTCCATTTATCAATGTTGAGCGCTTCACGAACCTCTTCAAGGTCCTTGATTGATTCAGTAGTCGTGTAATATCGAGTATCGGCATCTAGGTTTGCAGCACATTTCTCAAGTTCAGGGTAAATAATGTCAGGATTTTTTAGTGCTTTTTTCTGTAACTCTTTATCAAAATCGCACTTAAGAGGATTTGACTTTCCAGTGCCACGTTGATCCACTAAAACGATATCACGATCTTTTAGTATTTTTCTAAAGCCATGAGCGACACTAATGTATGAACTGACAGCAGATTGTCCAGGACCTCCAGCGAGCATGATGACTGGATCATTAAGTTTCTTAGTGGATTTTGTTCGGATGATTGCGATATTAAGATCAATCATTCGAGAAGCATTATCTCTATTTTCGGCAACTGCTAAAGTTCCGCATTCTGCTTTAACTGTTCGCCCTCCAGCTTCAGAGCCAATTCTACATTCTGATAATTTAATTGCAGATACCTCACTTGCCGATAAGTAAGAACTCATTAATATGAAGCAAACCAAAAGTGTCTGATTAAAGACTTTCATAATATTACTTTTCCCTATAATTTTGAGGCTTGAATTTTACGTCATAAATGGATTATAAAATAGCGTCTCATACGCTCAATTGTATCAAAGTATTAGATGTTGAATCATTTGATATTCGATGTTTAAGCCAAATCGTTATTAGATTTAATTAATTGGGGTCAGAGTGAATTTAAATAGTGGTTGAAAATAGGGGTCAGAGTGAATTAAAATAGATGTTGAAAATAGGGTCTGAAAATAGGGGTCAGAGTGAATTTATTATGGGTAAAAAATTAGCCATAATAAATTCACTCTGACCCCTATTTTCAGACCCTATTTTCAGACTCCTATTTAACAGGCTTAATTATTAACTATATGATTTCTCGGACAATCTCTGTGGCACCAATGCTCGATTGGACCGATCGCCATGACCGTTATTTTTTACGATTAATCTCCAAACATGCATTGTTGTATACGGAGATGATTACTACCGGTGCTATTTTACATGGCAATAAAGATCATCTATTAGGATTTGATTCCGCTGAGCAACCCGTTGCAATCCAACTGGGGGGGAGTGACCCTTCAGACTTGGCTAAATGTGCTGTCATTGCCGAGCAGTGGGGATATTCTGAAATCAATCTGAATGTTGGTTGCCCAAGTGATCGTGTTCAGTCAGGAAAATTTGGAGCCTGTCTGATGGCTGAGCCTGAGTTAGTTCGAGATTGCATGAAAGCGATGATTGATGCGGTTAAGATTCCCGTCACTGTAAAATCAAGAATTGGAATCGACCGCAGTGACTCTTTTGATGAATTAAAAAGTTTTGTCACTAGGGTGAGGGATTCGGGATGTAACACCTTTATAATTCATGCTCGCAAAGCTTGGTTAGATGGGCTTAGTCCAAAAGAGAATCGTAGTATCCCACCCTTATGTTACGACCGTGTTTATAAAATTAAAAAACAATTTCCTGATTTAGAAATTATCATTAATGGCGGTATCAACACACTGGAAGAATGTGACGAGCATCTAAAGTATGTTGATGGTGTAATGATTGGTAGAGAAGCCTATCAAAACCCGTACTTACTCTCAGAAGTTGACAGTCGCTATTACGGCTCTACTCATTCAGTTCCATCTCGACTAGAAATTATTAATTCAATGATTCCTTATATTGAAAAGCATTTAGCTGCGGGGGGAAAGCTGGGACAGGTATCTAGGCATCTTCTTGGATTGTTTCAGGCTCAACCCGGAGCCAAGTATTGGCGCCGCTACATCAGTGAAAATGCTCATCATCAAGGAGCCGGTATTGAAGTCATCAATGAAGCACTTGTCGTGATGAAAGTGCAGGCAGATAGAATTGAAAATAGATTGGTGAAAATGACCAATGATTCGTAGAACATCGCTTTTATGATTAATAAATTAACAATTAGCACGATATAAATTTTCATACGCCATCAACAATAGTCTAATAAAGTCAATAAAAACAGGCGCATACCTTTAAAAAAATATTCTGGCATGAAATCTGTATAACCTCTTAGTAAGTAGCAAATAAATTCGTAAATGAGAGAGGAACATAAAATGGGAATATTCACACGGTTTGCAGACATCGTAAATTCAAACTTAAATTCTATGCTTGATCGCGCAGAAGACCCAGCCAAGATGTTGGTACTGATCATTCAAGAAATGGAACAGACTCTCGTTGAGGTTCGTTCTTCATCAGTAAAAACCATTGCAGAGAAAAAAGAGCTTAAGCGTTATATGGCTGATGTCTCTAAAGGCATCACACGCTGGGCTGAAAAGGCTGAACTTGCAATTAGTAAAGGAAGAGATGATCTTGCCAGAGCAGCTCTTGTAGAAAAGCAGGCACTGGAAGACTCTTTTGTTGCACAAGAGAGTGAGCTAGTTGAACTTGAATCTGCACTTGCAAGACTTAATGAAGACATTGGCCACTTACAGGAAAAATTGCAGGACGCTAAGAGTCGTAGAGCTGCAATGAACCTTCGTCAGAAGACGGTAGTCAGTCGCATAAAAGTTAAAAAGCAACTGAATAAAAAATCAATCGAAACTGCATTTAATAAATTTGAAGAATATGAACAGAAGATGGATCGCCTTGAAGCTGAAGTCGAGTCATTTGATTTGGGTCGTAGCCAGTCACTCAGTGATCAGATTGAGCAGTTAGTTGTGAATGAAAAGGTAGAAGATGAGTTAGAGGCCTTAAAAACGAAGTATAAAAAGGCGAGCTAATTAGTTTTATGAAACAGAAGGGAAGAGCTTTACTGCTCTTCCCCAATTTAATCATAGATAGCATGTATTGGGAGCACTAGGAGAGAGTCATGAAATTTAATGATAGAGATGATGTTATATCCAGAAACAAACTATACCGTAACACTCGCAAAGCACGTTTGATGGGAGTGTGTGCTGGGCTTGCAGATTTTTATGACACGGATAGACATTTGGTACGAATACTAACCATTGTCTCTGGATTCTTTTTTACTACGCCGACCATCTGTATTTATTTAATCGCAGCAGTGATACTTCCAAGAAGACCAGGCTGGAGTTATTTGTAAGAAAATAAATATCTAAATAAGGTATAGGGACTCATTTCAATGAACGGACGTAGTAGAACACTTTTTTATTGTTTTCTCGCACTCATTTGCTATAGCCTTGTATCCATAGTGTCTACAGGCTATTCATTGATCGTTTTTATCACGGTTGGTGTGGCTTCAGAAATTCTAATGTGGCTTAACATCTTTCGGCGACGCTGAAACAATATCAACAATTGATTTTTGTATGTTGTCGATTAAGGTTCCGGTTCTTAGTAAACTAATAGTGGTAAACTAATGGTGTTAAACTAATGGATAATCAGTATTTAGCAACTGTGTAGAGGCATCGAACAAATGGAAACATCTTCAAAAACTAAATTAACGTCTAATTTACCAAAACTAATAACGTCAGCATTAGTACTGTTATTGGTCGTCGGTTATTTCGTTAGCATTTATTGGAGTTTTGAACCCACTCAG
>JAUUZN010000057.1 GCA_030589945.1 Gammaproteobacteria bacterium
GTTAATAACAGTATAGACTGTCTACCTAAGTCGAGATTTTTATACTTTGCATTATTTTGATGTATTCAAAAGAATTTAAACTTTTTATCATTTAACAAGTAGATATGCTGTAACCCGCATAACACGTGGTTATCCTAATCCGATTTCAAATGGAAGGGAGCAACGGTAGCGACTGATTCATGTGCCGGGGTGTGGCTGGGAAGGCTGCCACCAGTTTTGTAAGTTCCTGATAATTAAGTAAATACAACTCACTTATATTCGAAGTCACCTTCTTGTGTGCCACTTTGGTGTATTACTATGCATCCTCAGTGTTGTTGAGTAAATTATATTTAATTAACCTAGTCACTCAGTGTAATAATAATTACATCTTATGGAAAATTTTTACTAGGTAATCGTACCCTGGTATGGTTTACTGCAATGATACAATCTGTATTGTTTTTAGCGTGGAACAACCAAAGAATTATCATCATGTCCATAACACTTATCCTTACATTTATTGCTCTATTTATAAGCGCGGCTCTTGGACTTCGTTACAGCCAGTTACCCAAAAATATATGGTTACTATTTCTGGCCCAACCTCTGGCCATGTGTGCTGCACCAATGATTGTTCTTGCTGGCGGTTTAGTTGGCGCTAAAATGGCACCGAGCCCAGAACTAGCAACATTACCGTTGACCCTGATGATATTAGGAACAGCCACAGCGGTTGTTCCTGCATCGATGCTAATGAAGCAAATTGGCCGCAAAAGAGGGACGATTATTGGGCTAACAATCGGTATTATTGGTGCATTATTAGAGACCTGGGCGACAATTTCGAGCAGTTTCATACTGTTAAATATTGGCGCAACTCTCAGTGGATTTACCATGGCTTTCGTTGCGCAGTTGCGATTTGCTGCTTTGGAGAGTGTAGGTGACCCAACGTTGAATCCTAAAGCAATATCAACATTGATGATCAGTGGCCTATTTGCTGCAATACTTGGTCCCGAAATTGCGGTTAATGCTGCCTATGCAATTGAATCTCCCCATGGCTTTGCGGGTTCATTTTTAAGCCTTAGTATTTTATTTGTTGTGGCAATCATAATTATCAGTCAATTAGACCCTATCAAACCCATTGAACACGACGTGGTGGCTGACACTCGAGAATTATCTGAAATAGTTAAACAGCCCTTATTTATCATTGCAATTTTTTCATCCATTATTGGTTACTCTGTGATGAGCTACGTGATGACGGCTACACCGCTTAGCATGCATGAAAATCATGGCTATGACCTTGATTCAATTAAGTGGGTCGTTCAGAGTCATATTATAGCTATGTATCTGCCATCCTTATTTTCGGCAGCTTTAGTCAAAAGGTTTGGTATTAACAAACTCATGACCATAGGCTCAATCTTCTATGTGATTGTTGTATTGGTTGCAATGTCAGGGTATTCGATAATGCACTATTGGTGGTCCATGGTGATGCTTGGCATTGGTTGGAACTTTTTATTCACTAGCGGTACATTAATTCTCCCTGAGACCTATCATGTGAATGAACGATTTAAAGTACAGGCAGTTAATGATTTTGGTGTTTTTTTTGTACAGGCTCTAGCTTCACTCTCTGCTGGGATCATTCTTTTCAGTAGTGGTTGGTCGACGCTTATTTCAGTGACAATACCGGTTATTTTGTTAATGTTTATTCTGACATTCTGGTTTTATAGGATTAATAAACGAGTTGAGCTGTGATAGCATTAGGTCTAATTAAGCATAAGAACTTATTCCTATTTAGATACCAGATTAAACAATGAACTTCTCTATCAATCAGATTGGATTTTATTAATGAGTTATCAAGTCCTTGCCCGTAAGTGGCGTCCAAGTAACTTTGAAGAAATGGTGGGTCAAGCTCACGTTCTGCGCGCTTTAAGCAGTGCCTTGGATAATGAACGACTGCATCACGCTTATCTCTTCACAGGAACAAGAGGGGTGGGTAAGACGACTATCGCGCGTATTCTTGCACGCTGTTTAAATTGCGATGAGGGCGTCAGTTCTAAACCCTGTGGAGTCTGCTCATCCTGTACTGAAATTAGTGAAGGTCGCTTTGTTGATCTCATTGAGGTGGATGCAGCATCTAAAACCAAGATTGACGATACTCGCGAGTTACTCGAAAACGTCCAGTATCGTCCAACAAGAGGGCGCTATAAGGTCTATCTAATCGATGAAGTCCATATGCTCTCAAACCACAGTTTTAATGCTTTACTGAAGACACTAGAAGAGCCACCACCCCATGTTGTCTTTTTACTCGCAACAACAGATCCTCAAAAGTTACCGGCTACGGTATTATCACGTTGCCTACAGTTTCATCTAAAGAATATGCAACCTAATGATATTAGTCAGCATTTATCTTTCATTCTGGATGCCGAAAATATCGAATTTGAGTCTACTGCACTGGAATCTATTTCATGGTCTGCAAAAGGATCAATGCGAGATGCCTTAAGTTTACTTGACCAGGCAATTGCTTACGGTAATGGCAAGGTTTTAGAAAGTGAAGTGCGTGAGATGTTGGGGAGCATTGATCGTGAAGAAATTTATCAGTTACTCAATGCCTTATCTGACAATGATGGTGCCAAATGTATGGCTATTATTGAGAAGATGAGCCAGTTTGCGCCAGATTATTCCGACGTACTTGCTGAGCTCTTAGCGGTATTGCACCGTGTGGCAATCTATCAGCAAATACCCGATAGTAGTTCAGCCCATCAAGATCAGCATCAAATAGAACAACTTGCAGAGCAACTTTCAGCTGAAGATATCCAACTCTTTTATCAACTGGCTATGCATGGTCGAAGAGATCTATCCCTTGCACCCGATACCCGCAATGGTTTTGAAATGAGTGTCCTGCGGATGATGAGTTTTAGACCTAAGATAAACACCGAGGCGCCCCCGGTAAAAAAGTTTGAAAGCTCGTCTAAAGATTCAGCTGTCGCTGAATTAAAGGCGAGCTTAGAATCAAATATTTCTAACAATGTTAATGCTCCTGCTGCACAGTCTCGAGAAAACACAGGTTCGGACAAAGAAGTTGTCATTAAGAACGAAGGTGTCAATAAAGCTATAATTAACAATGAAATAGACAAACTTCCTAAAGTTGATTATAAGGTTGTAAAAAGTTCGGATGAGGCTAATAATCCACCTTTGGTAGAGCCTGTAGTTCAATATTCGTCATCATCTTTACAGAGTCCGTTACTTAGAAATAAAACAGAGCAAAAGGCAGATGTTCCTGACGTTGAAATCGTTGAAAACAGTGAGATTCCAAAGAATACTAACGAGTTTAAGCAATCCAAAAGACCAGAATCTACACCGGCAACAGTTGAACCTATACAGAAAACACAGTCAGAAGAGTCAACGAACTTACATATCGAAGAACCTAATCCACAGTTGCTAGCTGATGTAGAATCAGTACATTCGTTACCTACTTTAGAATCGATTAATGTGAACAATTGGCATGCTGTTATTGGAACAATGTCGATAACTGGTGTGACGCAGCAAATAGCCCTGAATAGCCAAATTATCTCTGTAACCAATGAATGTTTTGAGATTAGTTTGACTAACAATATTCGCACCATGCTAACCAATGAGCACGTCAACAAAATCACAGCGGCCTTCAATCACATTTATCAATCGACAGCAACACTTCTGGTGTCAGATACTGAGCCTTCTTTTGAAACGCCAAGATTGAGACGCGAACGTAAACAACAGGAACGCCATGACATGGCCTGCAATAATCTTAATAGCGATCCTCAGGTGCAAAATATGGTTAAAATCTTTGATGCCAAACTCGATTATGAGTCGGTGGAATCATTGATTGAGACCGAGGTCCAAAATAACGTTACTGCAGAAACTAACAAAGCAACCAATGAAACAATTGATGAAACAATAGGAAATTAATGAATATGAAAGGCGGTTTAGGCAACCTGATGAAGCAAGCTCAGGAAATGCAGGAAAAGATGAAGCAGGCTCAGGAAGATCTGGCAAAACTAGAAGTTTCTGGAGAATCAGGGGCTGGGCTGGTCAAAATTACCATGACGGGACGACACGATGTAAAGCGTGTTGAAATCGATAACAGTCTTTTGAGTGAAGATAAAGAAATGCTTGAAGATCTTGTAGCTGCTGCCGTCAACGATGCTGTTCGTAAAGTTGAGGCGAACAGTAAAGATAATATGGCTAATATGGCTGCCGGTATGCAATTACCACCCGGCTTTAAAATGCCGTTCTAGGCAGATACTTTTTATGGCTAATAAATCGGTCATCGATGACCTCATTGAAGCGCTAAGATGCTTACCTAGTGTGGGACCGCGTTCGTCTCAACGAATGGCGTATCACTTGCTAGAACGAAACCGAGATGGTGGTCATCGCCTAGCTGAAGCCTTGAGTAGCGCAATGGATAAGGTCAAGCATTGTCAACAATGTCGAACCTTTACTGAAGATGAGTTATGTAACATTTGCAGTAATCAAGGACGTATACAGGATCAAATATGCGTGGTTGAAAGTCCTTCAGATATTATCGCCATTGAAAATACAGCGAGTTATCGTGGACTGTATTTCGTACTTATGGGTCACCTCTCACCCTTGGACGGTATTGGTCCTGAAGAACTTGGGCTCGATCAACTTGAACGGCGTCTATCTCAGGGTGAATTCAAAGAACTAATTCTTGCAACAAATCCAACCGTAGAGGGTGAAGCTACAGCCCATTATATATACGATCTGTGTGATCATTCGACGATTGAGGTGACAAGAATTGCCCATGGTGTTCCGCTTGGTGGTGAACTCGAATATGTTGATGGTGGCACCTTGGCTCATTCTTTCAGTGGGCGCCAAAAATTTTCATAAATTCTTTTTCTCCTTTGTTGAATGATGATGATCTGACCCCATATAGTTTCTAACAAATTCAACTATTCCTTGAATATAAATTACAGTTTTTCAAAAACTAAAATCTATTCAGAAAATACTAAGCAAGGAGCTTTTTAATATGACTAAGACTGCTGGAAAAGAAACGCATGTTTTTCAGACTGAAGTTAAACAATTATTACACCTTATGGTGCATTCTCTTTATTCAAATAAAGAAATATTTCTTCGTGAATTAATTTCGAATGCGGCAGATGCTGCTGATAAACTTCGCTTCACTGCCCTTGATAATGATGCTCTCTACGCGGGTGATGCTGATTTAAAAATTAGAATCACAACGGATAAAGATGCTGGAACATTAACCATCAGCGATAACGGCATCGGTATGAATCGCGACGAAATCGTCAGCAATTTGGGTACCATCGCACGTTCTGGAACATCCGAGTTTGTAAAGAACCTATCGGGTGACCAAAAGAAAGATTCTTCATTAATTGGACAATTTGGTGTTGGTTTTTACTCATCATTTATTGTTGCCGACAAGGTCACTGTAATCAGTCGTGCTGCAAGTACTGAGGCCAATGAGGCCGTTCAGTGGGAATCAGAAGGCGAAGGTGAGTTCAGTCTAGAGGACGCTACACGTGACAGCCGTGGTACCGATATTATTCTTCATCTTAAAGAAGAAGAAAAAGAATTTTTAGAAACGTTCCGTTTACGTTCAATCATTGGTAAATATTCAGATCACATTAGCCTACCCGTTGAGATGGAGAAGCAAATTACTCCTGAATATGATGATGAGGGCAAACCTAAAGAAGTTGAAGCTCCTACTGAGCCTGAATTCGAAGCAGTTAATAAGGCCACGGCTCTTTGGACGCGTCCGAAGAAGGATATCAGCAGCGATGAATATCAGGAGTTTTATAAGCATATTTCTCATGATTTTGCCGATGCGATGACTTGGAGTCATAACGCAGTTGAAGGAAAGCTCGAATATACCAGTCTCTTGTATATTCCATCTAAGGCTCCTTTTGATATGTGGAATCGAGACAAGCCTCGTGGCATCAAGCTTTACGTTCAACGTGTATTCATTATGGATGAAGCCGAACAGTTCTTACCTGTTTATCTACGTTTCGTTCGAGGACTCATTGATTCAAATGACTTGCCGCTTAATATTTCTCGTGAAATTTTACAAGATAGCAAAGTCACAGAATCTTTGCGCAATGCCTGTAGTAAACGTGTTTTAGGCATGTTGCAAAAAATGGCTGATAAAAAGGCTGATGAATATCAAACCTTTTGGAATGAGTTTGGTCAGGTATTAAAAGAAGGCCCTGCAGAAGATCATACCAATAAGGACGCGGTTGCTAAGTTATTGAGATTCAGTTCAACCAACACGGATTCTACCGATCAAACGGTGTCACTTGATGATTATGTTTCTAGAATGAAAGAAGGTCAGGATAAAATTTATTTTGTCTCTGCAGAAAACTTTGAAACAGCAAAGAACAGTCCTCATCTTGAAATATTTAGGAAGAAAGATATCGAAGTTTTGATCCTTTCTGACAGAATTGATGAGTGGCTTGTGATGCATTTGACAGAGTTCGATGGCAAGCAACTTCAATCCGTTGCCCGTGGTGAGCTAGAACTCGGTGATCTAGATACTGATGATGATAAAAAGGCACGTGAAAAAGCTTCTGATGAAATGAAACCCTTCATAGAGCGTGTTAAAGAAAGTTTGGGTGATAAGGTTGCCGATGTTAGAACCACGGACCGTTTAACTGAGTCACCAGCCTGTATTGTCGGTGGTGAAGATGAAATGGGCTCACAGATTGCTAAGATGATGCAGGCTGCTGGACAGGCGATTCCTGATAGCAAGCCTATTCTAGAGATTAACCCAGATCATGAAATAATCCTTAAGTTGCAGGATGAGACTGATGAACAGCGTTTCTCAGATTGGATTTCTGTTTTAATGGGACAGGCACTTTTAGCTGAACGGGGTGCTCTTGAAGATCCATCAACATTTGCACGTCAATTGAACAAATTACTTTTGGAATTAACCAAATAGTTTGAACAATTAGTCGTTACACGTTAATCGAAAAAATGGACCTTGATAAAGGTCCATTTTTTTTTACATTTTACTTGTCCTATTGTACTGCCCAAGCTAACCTAGCGGCTGTAGATAATAAATAGATATAACTATCTTGGAGCATTATTTAATGCGAGTAATTTTATTGGGTGCACCCGGTGCAGGAAAGGGTACTCAAGCACGATTAATCACTGATAAATATGGGATACCTCAGATCTCAACCGGTGACATGCTAAGAGCTGCTGTTAAGGCGGGCACTGAATTAGGTAAAAAAATAAAAGTTATTATAGACGGGGGCGATTTGGTTTCTGATGAGATTATTATCCAACTTGTTAAAGAACGTATTAGCGAAGCCGATTGTGACAACGGATATTTGCTCGATGGTTTTCCTCGAACCATTCCTCAGGCTGACGCAATGCGTGAGAACAATATACACGTAGACTTTGTTCTCGAAATTGATGTTGCTGATGAGGAAATAATTAAGCGCTTAGGCGGCCGCCGAGTTCATTCTGACTCAGGTCGCGTTTATCACACGCTCTACAATCCTCCAAAAGTTGAAGGTATTGATGATGTAAGTGGTGAGCCAATTATCCAGCGTGAAGATGATAAACCAGAAACCATTGCAAAAAGATTAGGCGTTTATCATCAACGGACGCGACCACTCATCGATTATTATTTAGATTGGTCAGATGCTGAAGAAGTAAAAGCACCTTGCTATATTAGGGTATTGGGTACGGGCAGCGTTGAAGAAATTAAAGATCGCTCTTTAACAGCACTAGCCCAAACCGTAGCATAGTATGGTAATAGATAGACACTTCTCATATCTTTAGTGGGGAACAACCAATTAAGGTTATTTCCCGAAAAGAATTTTGAATACTTCTTTAAAATGGCCTACAAATTGTACGGATAATCCTTGCTTTAGATAATTCGGTAGTTCGTTAAACACACCTTTGCAAGATTCAGGAATGATTAGGTTTTTAATTCCTGCACGCCTGGCTGCAATAATTTTCTCGCGAATTCCACCGACGGCTAGTACCTGTCCAGTTAAGGTCATTTCTCCAGTCATCGCATATCGAATTTTGACCTTCTCATTTCTCGCTAAAGAGACAAGGGCGGCGGCAATTGTGATGCCTGCGCTGGGACCATCTTTTGGAGTTGCTCCTTCAGGAACATGCAAATGTATTAATGATTTCGCGAAAAAATCTTCAGGTTTTTTATCCGCACATAATTTGCCACGTAACTTCTTGCCATGTAAGTCAACGTTAAAGTTATCGCTAAAGCTTCCAGAGACATAACTGTATGCAATCTCAGCAGACTCTTTCATTACCTTACCGAGATTCCCCGTTAGTTTTAAACCTCTAGCACTTTGGTGAATACGCGCAACTTCAATGTTGAGCGTTGTTCCACCAAGAGAAGTCCATGCGAGTCCGGTCATCACGCCAATATTTTGCATTGGTTTATCGGGATCAAATCGAGACTGCCCTAGAAAATCAACCAGATTTTTTGCGGAGATAGTTACTTTTTTCGCTTTGCCCGTAGCGATTTTCATAACGACTTTACGAGCGAGACGACCCAATTGCTTGTCGAGATTTCGAACACCAGCCTCGCGAGCATAGTCTTCAATTACTTTCCTTAATCCCGTTTCAGTTAGATTCATCTGTGAATCTTTTAAACCGGTTTTCTCTATCTGTTTGGGTAATAAATATTTTTGTGCAATTTCAATTTTTTCACGAGTTAGATAACCAGAAAGACGAATGATTTCCATTCGGTCGAGTAATGCTCGCGGTATGGTGTCTAGTTGATTAGCAGTACAGATAAACAGAACCCGTGAGAGATCCATGCGAACATCAAGATAATGATCAAGAAAGTTATCATTTTGTTCGGGATCAAGTACTTCTAATAATGCAGAAGCTGGGTCGCCATGATATGACGAACCGACCTTGTCGATCTCATCGAGCATGATCACTGGATTAGATGTCTCAGATTCTTTCAGAGCTTGAATGATCTTACCCGGCATCGCCCCTATATAGGTTCTTCGATGACCTTTTATCTCTGCATCATCGCGCATTCCCCCCAGGGAGAATCTGTAAAACTTACGACCGAGTGCATTAGCGATTGAACGACCGATGGATGTTTTACCAACACCGGGAGGTCCGACGAATAATAAAATTGAGCCTGATATTTCACCCTTTAAACTACCCACAGCTAGAAATTCTAAGATACGTTCTTTAACGTCCTTAAGGCCTGCGTGATCACGATTAAGCACCCGCTTTGCACCAAGAAGACTTAACCGGTCATCAGAATAAATACCCCAGGGTAGATTACAAATGACATCAAGATAATTACGAGTTACAGCATATTCGGGAGAACCTGTTTCGAGGATACCGAACTTTGACATTTCTTCATCAACACGCTTTTGAGCCATTTTCGGCAGGGTTAGTCGTGATAAGCTTTTGTTAAACCGTTCTAAATCAGCTGTCCTATCATCCTTAGCTATACCCAGTTCTTTCTGAATGGTTTTAAGCTGCTCTCTGAGGAAAAAATGTCGCTGCTGACGAGACATCTTATCTTCGACCTGACTACGGATTTCTGCCTGCATTTCAGCAACTTCAAGTTCTTGTTGTATGAGTTTTAAAACTTTCTTCATACGAACGCGAAGATTGACTGTTTCAAGAATGTCTTGTAATGACTCTTTATCAGCCGTGGTTAAACTGGATGCAAAATCAGTTAAAGCAGATGGCTCATTGGGATCAAAACGATTTAAAAAGTATTTAAGTTCGTCACTGTACAGTGGATTTAAGGGCATCAATTCTTTGAGTGAGTTGATGATTGCTATGGCATAGGCTTTTAATTTTTCATCATTTCTATAATCGGGTTCTTGAGGATAATCGACCTTAACTCGATAGGGTGGTTCATCTGATAGCCATTCTACAATGCGAAAACGGTGAATACCTTCAGCAATGAATTGTACTTTACCCGATGCCATAACCGGATGATGAATACTCACTAATGTACCAATGGTATAAAACTCATCTGCCTTGGCGGGGTTAACTTCAGGAGTTTCTGTCAGGATAAGTCCGGCAACCTGATCTTCACTGTCTGAAATTTTCTCAATTGAATCGCGCCACACTTCTTCACTCATCAATATGGGCAAAGTTTGGGGTGGGAAAAAAGGACGTTCGGAGAGCGGTAATAGATAAATTTCAGACGGTAGATATTCTAAGTCAGTTTCCATTGAAACATCTTTGATTTTAGATTTCTTTTTATGGGCCATTTTTATCCTAAATTCCTATTGAACGGTGGTACCAAAAGTGATTACATTCGTTATTTTTAAATGCTATTGTATTTTTTGTTTTCTTAACTGTATGTTTGGTTAAGTTCTGAGATAAATGTTACCGAATCATATTGTCAAACAATTGAATATCTACAATATCACCCGCCGCGATATTGGTCGAGTTTTCTTCTAAAACAATATAACAATTTCCATCTGATATTGAAGTGATTTTAGCTGAGCCTTGAAAGCCTGTTGATTTTACTTGCCATTGACCATCTTCATCTCTGCGAGCATATCCCCTCTGGAAGTCGCGACGTCCGGTTTTTTTCTTCAATGGGCTGTTACAGATGGCAGAAAACAAAAGTGGTTCAGATTGCTGCATGCCTGAAAGTTTTTTAAGAGCAGGTTGCACTAATAGATTAAGTGTCACCATCGCAGAGACTGGGTTGCCGGGTAGTCCATAAAACAGGCAACAACCGATTGAGCCAATGGCGATTGGTTTTCCTGGTTTGATAGCAACTTTCCAAAGATCGATCTGACCGATTTCTTCAACGATGGGCTTCACATAATCAGCCTCTCCAACAGATACGCCACCACTTGTTATCAGCACATCAGCAATTTCAGAGGCTTCAATCATGACTTTTTTGATTTGTTTGGGGTCGTCAGGAATGAGTCCTAGATCGATAATTTGGTAACCGAGTCGCTGGCAGGCTGCTATGACTGAATATCGATTGCTATCATAAATCTGACCGATACCAAGTTCTTCACCTGGAGCTACAAGTTCATCTCCTGTTGAAAATATCGCAATTTTTAAATCTCGATAAACACGGACTGATTTAATTCCTAAGGATGCAATGACTCCAATACTGCCAGGATTAATTTTGAGTCCTTGTTTTAGCAGAACCGTTCCTTCAGTGACATCAGAACCTGACTTGCGTACATGTTGCCATTGGGAAATATCATTACTGTCGCCAAGAGGAGTAATGATATTTTCATCGACCTCAACATTTTCTTGCATCACCACCAGGTCACAATCGTCTGGAAGGCAGGCACCGGTCATGATTCGAATACATTCACCATCGGCGACGTTACCAACATAGGGATGTCCTGCAAAGGATTGGCCTACCATTGTTAATCGTGTCGATGTAGTTAGCGAGTGTTGTGACATGGCATAACCATCCATTGCCGAACAATGCCATGAGGGTAAACTTTTATTGGACACTATATCTGAGGCTAATATTCGGTCAAGACTGTCTGATAACTCAATGGTCTCAATATCGGTAATGGGGGAAATTGAACCAACGATATGTTCCAAGGCATCATGGTAGGGCTTTAGATTGGGAGCAGAACAACAATCAACAATCATAATAAAGGGTCTTTAGTTTTAGTCAGATTTGAATGTTGAATTATAAGCAGCTTTTAAGGATGGATCAGCAGAAAATTGTTATAAATTTAAATTAATTGTTAATCGATTAAATTTTGTGGTCCTAACCCTCGTCTTCAGCGTCGTTTTCGATTGCCATCCACTCAGAAAAATCCAGATCAACGAGAAAATCTAATTGTTCTTCGTCAGCAAGCAATTCAAGGTCAGCATAGATATCAAATTCGGATGATACTCCAAGGTTCTGATTGCTCTCCTGTGGTGACAATAGTAGTGAGGCAACAATAAGTGCCGGCACTGATAATGCAAGGGCGGGGCGCCACATTGGAAATGACATGAGCGATGAAGCAGAGTGACCCTGCGCTAATTGTTCAACAGCCTGCGCACGAGATTCATTAAGTCGCTTATTGATGTCGTCACTGGTTTTGTTGCTGACATCATTTAACAGTGAACGAAATGTTTCTATATTTTGCTCTTGCTCAAGTAACTCTTGTTGCTCAAGAGTGTGTTTGCTGTTCATGATTTTCTCCCATTTGAAGGATCATTGTTTATCTGTTTATCTGTTTATCTGTTTATTTATTTGAATGCTCTCTTTGCTACTTTTTTGACTATTTTCTTGATGAAAGCTTGTCTGAAAATTTAATTCTAACTCTGATCTTAAAGCCGAAAGCGCTCTTGAGTAATGAGTCTTAACAGAACCCGCAGAGCAACCCATGATTTCAGCAGTCTCTTTCACACTAAACCCTTGCCAAGCTCTTAGTAAAAATACCTGATGTTGCCTCGGTGATAGGTTCTTAAGTGCAAAAACCAAGCTGCTAATTTGCTTATCACAATCGAGACGTTCATCAATGGTTTGCTCAAATTCATCACACAATTCCTGTACCGGATCACCCTGTTGGTAACTTTCGGTACTAAAAAATGCCTGAAATTGTCGTCTAAAAGCAGTCTTACGATACCAATCAGTAATCCGTGAGGACAGAATACGAAAGTATAATATCCGCAGTTCATTGTTAGGTCTGTCCGCATACCGCTTCACTAATTGAAGCATAGTCTCCTGAACCAAATCCAGCGCATCATCAGGATTAGAAGTCGCCAACTGCGCCATCCGGTAACCACTCTTCTGAATATTAGCCAGAAATCGATCAATCCGAATACGTTGCTGAATATCGCTTTCTACGTCAGGCATCAATCGCTCATTCGCTCCGTTCAAAGTTAATGTTGAGTCCATCGATTGTAGCAAATTGTCGCTCCCAACAGTCCAAATCTAAAATTTATAAAATATTATTAATTAAACCCAAAGTATAAAACGCATCAAATAACAATCGGTTGACACAATTAAACGACAAATTATTAAAGAAAACGCCATAACAGTCGATATTTTGTACAATACTAGTAGATTTCTGTAAAGTTATTTATTCAACATTCTGAGTAGGGGTTAGGCAAAGGTTGCTAACATGAGTACTATCAATAACATTCCATTCGATATTAATCGAACACCATCTGAGGCAAATGCCACACGACGGCCTACAGGAACAGCGCCTGTATTTAGTACTGCGGCAATCAAGCAGGTAGAAGATCACGCTCAAAATCCAGACCGAAGAAGTGGTGATGATCGCCGTAAGCGTAAATTTTCAGTGGTTCGAAATAAACGCAATTTGATTAAACGTCGTGAATCCCTACGAAGCATTACTAAGAAGCAAGAACAATTGGCAAATGCTCACAAATCTGGTCATATAATCGACCTAGAAGTCTAGGTTCACTCCCTCCATAATCGGTTCCAATACTTATTTTTGCGAAACAAGGTTTTAGCCCCTTCATCTAAATTTCGATTCAGGTTAATATAACGAATCTATAGTGATGAATTGAGGCATACATGGAACTTTATCAGCTCGACAAACTGATGGAAGAAACAAGACAATTAGCGGCCAAGTATAAAGATGCTACTGGTCAGCCACTGCCTGTCAGTCACGACCTTGCTTGTTATGATGCTATTCGACTACTTAATCTTCGACAGCCCGAGCAACCAGAAGCTGGTATTGATGCTATCGGAGCGGGTGAACTTGAGGGACAAAAATTTCAAATTAAAGGTCGAGTACATTTCCAAAATTTAAAAGGGAAGCAGCAAAGAATTGGACAACTCAGCTTAGACGGGAGTTGGGATATTTGTCTTTTGGTCATTTTAAACGAAGATTATCAATCTGAAGACATCTTTGCTGCAGACAAGAACACTATCGCTGCTGCGCTGGGTGATAAAAAAGTCAACAAACGTGGCGCAATGACCGTTGCACAATTTAAAGCTATTTCAGAATCAGTCTGGAGTCTAGAGTCAGAGCAGGTCGAAGAACCCATACAGGATGTTTAATGAGTAAAACCACTCTCGATAAGCTTAATAGCTTCTCAGTACTGGGTGAAAAAGGACCTTTCGTTGATGCCATAACCGGCTATCGGCCTCGACCCGTACAGCAAGAATTGGCACAGGCCATCGAAAATGCTATTCAGACCAAGACTAGTTTAGTTGCTGAAGCAGGAACGGGCATTGGAAAAACCTTTGCATATCTGGTGCCTGCCATTCAATCAAAAAAATCTGTAATCATCTCTACCGGTACCCGTAATTTACAGGATCAACTCTTTTATAAAGATTTACCGTTGGTTTGTAAGACTCTAAATTTAAAATCAAAAATTGCTTTGCTCAAAGGTAGAAATTATTATCTCTGTACTTATCGACTTGAAATGACCGTTTCAGATGGGCGTTTATCTAGTCGACAGGCAAGTCACGATTTACAACTTGCTCGACGTTGGTCTTCAGAAACTCGAAGTGGCGATTTAGCCGAGATGGTCAATTTATCGGATGACAGTGAAGTCAGATCGTTGATTACCTCCACAGTCGATAATTGTCTCGGGCAGGATTGTCCAGATTTTGATGACTGTCATTTACAAATTGCTCGGAAGAAGGCCCAACAGGCCGATATTCTTGTGATTAACCATCATCTTCTTTGCGCAGATTTAGTGTTGAGAGACGATGGTTTTGCCGATTTGCTTCCCGATGCAGATTCTATCATTGTTGATGAAGCCCATAAGCTACCGGATGTTGTGACGCAATTTTTTGGACGCTCTGTATCGAGTCGACAACTACTCGAATTGGCAACGGATATGCGAAGAGAATACTTAACCGAGGCCAAAGATTGTCGAGAGTTGGATGATGCTGCATCGACCATTGAACAAATTGTTAAAGAGTTCCGCTTAGCTCTGGGCGAAAAATCTCAGAGAGTTGCATGGGATCGATATAAGAATTTAAAGCCCATTATTGAAAAAATCGCAGAACTAACAGACTTGTTTGAGCAACTCGAAGAAATTTTAGAACCCTTATGCCCAAGAAGTCGCGGACTAGAATCTTGTTTCGGTCGTGCCCAGAGTTTGCACGAAGCCTTTGTCGAACTCACCAAAGATTCATCTACGGATATGGTGCATTGGTGTGAAACATGGACTCGTTCATTCCAGATCCATCAGACACCGGTTGATATTTCGAAAACATTCAGTGAACGGTGGAAGAGCCAAGGTGGCAGCTGGATCTTTACTTCCGCTACCTTGGCAATTGACGGAGAGCTAAGCCATTTTCAACAGCAGATGGGACTTCAAGAAGCTAAGTCTCTTCTATTAAGCTCACCCTTTAATTTTCAAGAACAGGCGCTGATGTATTTACCCAGAGGTTTACCCGAACCCTCGTCTGCCGATCATCCAATAGAATTGATGAAATCAATCTTGCCGATTTTGCGCGCAAGCAAGGGTCGTGCATTTTGTTTGTTCACCAGTTATCGCGCATTACAAACGGCATCAATCTGGTTGTCTGAAAATGGTCAGTTTAAGATATTAATTCAAGGTAGTGCCGATAAAACAGAGCTGTTACGACGTTTTACCCAGAGTGATAATTGTGTCCTGATGGCTACGGCTAGTTTCTGGGAAGGTGTTGATGTTCGTGGAAACGATCTCTGTTGTGTTGTTATTGACAAACTACCTTTTTCAGTACCATCGGATCCAGTAATTCAAGCGCGTATCTCAGCCTGTAGAAAAGCTGGTGAAGATGCTTTTGCAAAGTTACAATTACCTCAGGCGGTGATTAGTCTTAAGCAGGGAGCAGGTCGATTGATTAGGGACCCGTCAGATCGAGGTGTACTGGTGATTGGTGACCCTCGAATTATCAGTAAAAATTATGGCGGTTCATTTATTAAAAGCTTACCGAACATGCATAAAACAAGAGATTTAGAACTAGTAAAAGGCTTCCTCGGAGATATTGATTAATGACCCTTTCCATCCTTGCCATTGAGACTTGCAGCGAAGCCTGTTCAGTTGCGTTACTGCATCGAGAAGTTGTCATCCAGAAAATATCAACTGAGCCAAGAGGACACGCCGATAATATTTTACCGATGATTGAAACTCTTTTAGAATCAGCCAAAATACAGCTTAAAGAACTCGACGTCATCGCTTTTACCAGAGGACCAGGTGCCTTTACGGGTGTTCGAATAGGGACCTCGGTAGCCCAAGGTTTGTCAGTCGCATCTGGAATTCCACTCATTGCGCTCTCTTCATTGGCGGTACTTGCGCAAGGTAGCTTCCGTAGAACGGGGCAAACTCACAGTATTGCTACCTTGGATGCGCGTATGTCAGAAGTCTATTATGGATTTTATCAGTGTAATGATAAAAACATAATGATTGCCCTACAGGACGACAAAGTGGATTCACCACAGAACATAGAAGTCCTATTTAAACACTCATCCAATGACAACGACCAATGGAATGCCATTGGTGCAGGCTGGACTCATTATTATGACGCTATGTCTGCGCGATTTAAAGATTGGTTAATCGATGCACCTGAGGAGCTATTTTATCCAGAAGCGCGAGACCTCATCACGCTAGCGCGCCAAGACTATCTAGATAATCGAATGATAGATGCTGCGGATGCATTGCCTGTTTACGTACGAGATCAGGTGGTCAGGGGTAAAAATTAGTTTATACCCTGAATTGATCGGTATATACTTGTTGGTTCCCAAAAGAGTAAAGTGTCTAGTGTTATTGTCTAGGTTTTACTGTTTTATAGACTGTTTATTAAGAGAAACTAAGGTTTTTTTGAATGGCTGTATCAGGAGTAGGTATACAATCCGTCGCACAGTTTATACCACGCTCAAGTGGGGAATTGCGCGAGCAGCAATTAAAATCAGAGCAACGCAATAGCCATTCAAACAGTGGTGTAATTAATTCAAATGCTGCTACAGAAACAAACATTTCAGTTATAAACAGTACAACTGCTAACGATGCAAATAAATCTGAATTAATTACTACCGTTCCCGCTCCGCTCAACACGAACCAAGCAACCCCTTCAAGAAGAGATTTGGCAGACGCCCAATCTTCGCGTACGCAATTTCAATTACAGAAAGAATCACGTGTATCCAGTGGTGAATCTGGACGTGCATTGCAATCCTTTATTGATGTCGCAGATTTTGAACGTAAGGATGAACTCACCAATTTGGTGGGAATCGATATTTTTATCTGAGCTACTTATTTAAGATCCGTGCGGTATTTTAAGAAAAAGATCGGCGATGAGGCCATAATCGTTATCTCCCTTGACATACTGATGTAACAATTATTGATATCCAGCAATTTTTCTTGAGTTAACTCACAGAAATGGTAGTTACAGATGCTATACTATAGTGATGATATATTCGATCCGAAGGATAAGATAATGAAGACCTACAACGCATTTATTTTGAGAACGAGTTTGCTTTCGCTAGTGCTGATTATGACGGGTTGTGCTTCAATTCCAGAATCAATTTCTACCGAAATCAGCACATCAATATCCATTCAGTCGGTGCAACAAAATTCTGCAAACTATGAAGGACAGTTAGTACGATGGGGTGGGATAATCACTCAGGTGGTTAATCATGAGCAGGAAACTTGGATTGAAATATTAGCGCTTGATCTAAAATCCAATGCTAAGCCTTTGTCCAATAGAATGAAAAGTACCGGCCGTTTCATTGCTAAAGTAAGTCAGTTTCTTGACCCTGAAATCTATCAGGATGGTCTTTCCATTACTGTTGTCGGTGAATTGGCAAAACAAATTGAAGGTAAAATTGGCGAATATAACTATGACTATCCAGTAGTTCAGGTTTCAAATCATCATTTATGGCCCAAAGTAAATTACCGTCGATATCCCTATATTACTCCTGGGTACTGGTACTATGGAATGTCACCATATTGGGGATATAGTTCCTTTGGTTATCCTTATTATGGGTACGGAGTTAGACTTCATCATCACCATGGTTTTTATCCCTATTATCCTATTTTTGGACATATTAACCGTTCTCAAGAGGTGATACCCACCAGTCGTCAATCGGGTGTCTTTATTCCAAGGGGAAAACAAACTTGGACAATGCGTACCAACCCTTACTGGAATTCAAGACGAGTTCTCAGAGAAGCTGAATACATTCGAGATTATCGAATGACAAATAAAGTACCGACTACAAATTTCCCAACCACCAAGCCTAGGTACACTAGAACAGAGTCGGCGCGACCAACAACTACAAGACGAACTTCAACGCCAACCAAACAATCTAAAACGGTTACGCGTAAAAATTGGAAGAAAGTAAATAACTAGTTAAGACAATTCTTCGTTGACTATTTCATTCAAATGGCCACAGATCATTCTGCTATCGATGTTGCTATTGATATCGATAGCACTCTTTTATCAATTGAGTAGCCCTTGGAGTACGTTTCGCCTTGATGGTCAACATCATTGGTACAGTCTGCACTGGAAGGGAGAGAAGGTGGGTCATGTTGAACTAAGCTATCGTCAACAGGACGATA
>JAUUZN010000096.1 GCA_030589945.1 Gammaproteobacteria bacterium
AGCCCGCCCATAAAAAGGCGCCAAATCGTCTCGGATCGTTATAGCGTAAAACCTTGCCATTACTAAACTCGATATCAAAATGATCATGCTTTTCTGGATCGTGCTTTTCAGAATAATTAGAGGCATCTAAAATACGAATACTGCCGGACATTCCGAGGTGTATTAACGCCGTACCACTATCGAAATTAAGCAACAGATATTTGCCTCTTCGGTGAATATTCTTTAGGACATGGCCGGTCAAAAGCTCTGACATATTTGCATCTATGGGCCAGCGTAACCGAAAATCACGGATGGTCACAGATTTCACTTTTTGTGTGCATATATGAGGCGTTATACCTCGGCATGTTGTTTCTACTTCTGGCAATTCAGGCATAAAGAGATTCTTTTAAAGGGGCAGGAAATTTGCTTTTGCGGAAATAGGATATCGAAAGAGTTTCTGATCAATCATTCGATAAAACAATAATTCATCATCCGTGGCAATTATTCTAAAAACTAATGGTTGAGAATCCTCACTGATAAACGCAAGAGCGGTGAGACCATCCTCTGGAAGTTGGCTAAAGCTCGACACTTGAACAGCCTTTAACAACTGCCACGAATTGGCGATGACGGATATCTGAGAAGATGTTAACTGCTCATTACTACTCGACCAATGGCTTTCTCGTACCGCCCTCTCGGTTTGACCTTGCTTAGATTGGATGGTTACATCTTGTAATTCAAGTCTAATGAGATTCCATTCATTGGCAACTAGGAAGGGCTGATCCCAAACGTCGACCACAATTTCAGGTAGTTCTTCGGGCGAATTGATGACTCTCTGGAACACAAGATTAAAAATTAAATAGAACGTCAGCATCGCGACAATCATTACATTTAGAATAATTCGTCTATTGGTCATGGCTTCATTCTCTTTAAGTTTACAGGTAACGGATTACGGTCTTCGCTTTTTCAGACTAAGAAGAAGCAAACTAAGCATAAACAGCACAGCCGAGATAGTCTAGAGCTGGTCAGTTTTTAAAATAAAAAATGGCCATTAAAAAACCCGCCAAAAAGCGGGTTTTACAAGTCATAGATGATTGCGGAGACATTCACTATCACTTCATGTCATTAATCTAGAAAACTGAACTTGCTAATTAATCTTGCTAATTAGTCTAGAGTATTAACGATGTAATTACTTAATTTTTGCTTCCTTGTACATAACGTGCTTACGTACAACAGGATCGTACTTTTTGATTTCCATTTTACTAGGCATCAATTTCTTGTTCTTATCTGTCGTATAAAAGTGACCCGTTCCGGCACTAGATACTAATTTGATTTTATCTCTCATGATTCGTCTCCTGACTAATCTTTAAACTTTTACGCCGTTTGCTCTAACTTTCTTAAGCACATCATCAATACCAACTTTATCCACAATTCTCATGCCTTTAGCGGACAAACGAAGCTTAACAAATCGCTTTTCGCTTTCAACCCAAAAACGGTGTGTGTGAAGGTTAGGCAAAAAACGACGACGTGTCCTGTTTTTTGCGTGAGATACATTATTTCCTGCAACAGGGCGCTTTCCCGTTACTTGACAAACTTTAGCCATTTTCTTGTCTCCGATATTAATTCTTATAGGTATTTTCTCTACCCTTTTCTCATAGCCTTGCTAGGAGGCGGCACTTTATACCAGACCCTGAGTTTTTAGGCAAGCTGATTTGAAATTTTATGCAATTTAATTACACAATCTTAATTTCATCACATTAACCGAAAGCTAGAGTAGGCCTCGCTCAGCGAAGGATACAGCCTCCGTTTCACCAATTACAAAATGATCGAGTACTCGGATGTCAACCAGAGAGAGTACCGAGCATAAGGTTTCCGTTATTTGACGATCTGCTGTACTTGGCTCTGCAACTCCAGAGGGATGATTGTGGGCAAATATAACCGCTGCTGAATTATGCGCAAGTGCTCGCTGCAAAACAACCCTCGGATAGACACTCGCGCCATTAATGGTGCCATGGAATAATTCCTCAAACGCGATCACTCTATGGGCATTGTCTAAAAACAATACTCCAAACACCTCATGGCTATGGTGTCGCAAACGCGAAGATAAGAATCGTCGAGTGACAGTTGGATTTTCAAATGCATCACCCCGACTAATGGTTTCGAACAAATAGCGACGTCCAAGCTCAAGAGTCGCTTGAATTCGGGTCGAACCCACTATACCTAGACCGCGATTATCACAGAGCTTCTTTAAGGATGCATCACAGACAGCCCTTAGGCCTCCAAACTCTTTAATGAGGTTTCGAGCCACATCAACAGCGCTCCAGTCACCCGTACCTTGCCCCAGCAAGAGGGACAGCAATTCCGCGTCAGAGAGTGCATTGGTACCACGACGCTTCATTTTTTCACGTGGTTGTTCACACTCCGGCCAATCTTTTATGGTCATTTGTGGTCCTTTTTAATATTGATCACTAAACAATGATCGATTGAATGATTATCGAAAATTAGAAAAAACTTAAAACAGTCATTCAAAATAGGTGAAGAAACCATTAAGATAAAAAAACAATAAATAAAGTTAATTTTTACTTTGATGATCTACCTTGATAATCTAGCTAGGTAATCTAGCTAGGTAATCTAGCTAGGTAATCTACCCTGATATATTACCTTGGTAATCATAGCCTTATCATCAACATTGAAATAGCACGATAAAATGAAAATACTTGTAGGAATTAGTGGTGGTATTGCCGCCTATAAAAGCCCAGATTTAGTAAGACGCATTAAAGAAACCGGTGCAGAAGTTCGCGTTGTAATGACGCATGCCGCCACAACCTTTATAAGCCCGCTTACTTTGCAGGCAGTTTCTGGCAATACGGTATCAACCGATTTACTTGACCCTGAGGCAGAAGCGGCCATGGGGCACATTGAGCTCGCACGTTGGGCAGATTTAGTACTGATTGCTCCAGCTACGGCCGATCTTATCGCCAGGCTTGCCAATGGTATGGCCAATGACCTACTGACCACCATTTGCCTTGCGACTACAGCGCCCATCGCTATAGCTCCAGCAATGAATCTGCAAATGTGGGCCAATGCAGCGACCCAATCAAATATCAAGAAGTTGCAGCAAAACGGCTTGTCAATACTTGGACCCGACAAGGGTGAACAGGCCTGTGGTGAAACCGGACTGGGTCGAATGCTTGAGCCCACTGTACTTGCTGCTGAATGTCTTCGATTTGACCCTGAGTTAACCCAAAGCATGTCGGGTAAAAACATTTTGATTACCGCAGGACCCACTCGAGAGGATATTGATCCTGTTCGTTATCTCAGCAACCATAGCTCAGGAAAAATGGGCTTTGAAATTGCCAATGCTGCAAGTCGTGCTGGGGCAAACGTCATTCTGATAAGTGGTCCTGTCACAATAGATGCCCTGATATCTGTCAAACGAGTTGATGTGATCAGTGCCAACGACATGTATCAGCAGGTGCACGAGAACATCAATGACATTGATATTTTTATTGGCTGTGCCGCTGTAGCCGATTATCGAGTTTGTGAAGTAGCTCAACATAAAATAAAGAAAAATGATCAACAGTTAGTACTTACTATGGTTGAAAATCCAGATATACTAGCGTCAGTAGCAAATTTGCCTGAGAAACCTTATTGCGTAGGGTTTGCAGCTGAAACAACCAAGGTTTTAGAAAATGCTAAGCACAAACTAAAATCTAAAAATCTAGACATGATCTGCGCCAACGATGTGTCTGACTCTGAGATTGGTTTTAATAGTGATCTGAACCAACTGACTATTTTAACCAATGATGGATTAACAACTGAATTTGAAAAGTCGAATAAAAAAGTATTGGCTGAACAATTAATACAATTAATAGCCCAGAAGATATAAAACGATAACATCGACAACTGCTAAACTGTCATGCATCAGTTGATGCAAATGTATACGAAAAATTAAGGATAATATTGTGAAGCGTAAAAAACAGCCAAAACCGGCGATTACCAACAAGGCCCCTAAGTCAAAACGAGTTAATCGGGCGGGCCGAACCTTATCGAGTATATCCAGTAATCTTTATCTCTTTGTTGTCATCGTTACCGCATTAATTTCTATGGCGCTCTATTTCTTTATCATTGCCCTTCCAGAAAAGGAACGCAGTCAACGTTACCTTGACTTTGTCTTTTCAAATTACGCCGAACTCGCTGAATCGAGTGTCTCAGCGGTGAGTAAAAGACTTGAAGTAATTGCCCGCTCTCCTGATGTTATCGAGAGTTTTACTAAAACATCAACTGACGATATTAAAAAAATTGAAACACGATTAAAAAATATACTACCCAAGGCTATTGGCGTGAGACTCGTCCCACTAGGCACGCTTGATATCGACATGTCCAGTGTTCCTCCAATATCAAATGTCACACTGGAGCTTTTGAGAAATTCTGGCCGTGGTCGCAAACAACCGCCAGAAGTGGTCAAGGTTGGCCAACCCGATCAATACATCGCTATGGTTGAAAATGTAATTAATGATAAAGGCGACATCGTCGGTTATGTACTTGCGGGAATTCAGGTGTCAATTATCAACGATGGTCTACAGGACATTCGCTCAATTCCTGGTTATATCGAATTTAGACAGGAGTACTCGGGTTCAGTGCATATTCTTGGCTCTGTGGGTGATGTTGCGCTCAAACAAGGACCTCCAATGAATATATCTGGTCTTGAAAACTCTCTTTGGCAAATGGCTTACTGGCCAACTCCAGATGAAGATTTTTCAGCCGGTGATGAGCAACTCATTTTCATCATTGGCCTGATGATTATCTTTATGTTGATCTCTATCTTTGGTTATCGTGGTTACAAACAAATCAATGACACACTCAACGCCGATGCTTCAGTATTGATGCGCCTGATACTCGAAAACCCTGATGGCGCCATTCAGGTTCCTTCAAAGGGCTTCATTCTTCGAATATTCTACGATATGGCTTATACCTTACAACGTTCGTCAAATGTTCGAATTTCTAAAACCAATAATACTAAACCAAGAAAATCAACTGTAGCAGACAACCGCTCTGAAGAAATAATGAAGGGTGATGTTCCAGCTGAACCACCTTCTACAGAGACTAAAGAGGCCGCAGGCGAACAACTTGGGTCCAATGATAGCCTTGAAGTAGAGGAGGAGAAATCAACAACTGTGGCAATCCCGCCTTCAATATTTAGAGCCTATGATATCCGCGGAATTGTTGGTGAAACTCTCACTGTGGATACCGTGAGTTGGATAGGGCAAGCCATTGGCAGTGAAGCCTACGAGCGCGGCGAACAAACCATTATTGTCGCACGCGATGGGCGAAATTCAGGTCCAGAACTCATCGAAGCATTAAAGGCGGGAATTCTTGCCTCTGGCCGCGATGTTATCGATATTGGAATGGTGCCAACTCCGCTGCTTTATTTTGCAACACATTTTCTACCCTCCAGTTCTGGTGTGATGCTGACTGGCTCTCACAATCCACCGGATTACAATGGTTTAAAAATTGTCCTCGGTGGCGATTCACTTCACGGACAGGAAATCACCGAACTTTATAATCGAATCATGAGTCGCAATTTGCTCAGCGGTGAAGGAACAGAAACATCCCAAGATATCATGGCCGATTACATCAACAAAATCACCAATGATATCACTCTCACTCAACCATTAAAGATTGTAATTGATGCGGGTAATGGTGTTGCGGGAGCAATCGCACCTATTTTATTCCAAGCGCTGGGTTGCGAAGTCATCGGCCTGCATTGTGAGGTGAATGGCAACTTCCCAAATCATCACCCAGATCCTAGCAAACCTGAAAACCTTGAAGACTTGCGGGAAGCGCTGGTCAGAGAAAAGGCCGATATCGGTTTTGCCTTTGATGGTGATGGTGATCGAATTGGTGTCATTGATTCGGGTTCAAATATCATTTGGCCCGACAAACTGATGATGCTATTTTCTAAAGATGTACTCAGTCGCCACCCAGGCGCTGACATTATTTTTGATGTAAAATGTTCTCGTCATTTACGCTCTATTATTAAAAAGGCAGGCGGTAATCCAATTATGTGGCGTACCGGACATTCCTTTATTAAAGCTAAAATGAAAGAAACCGGGTCATTACTTGCTGGCGAACAATCTGGACATATTTTCTTCAAGGAACGCTGGTATGGCTTCGATGACGCACTCTACTCAGCAGCACGTCTGATAGAAATCCTCTCGAGTGACCTCACCAATTCTGAAGCTATATTTGCAGAACTACCTGAGTCTATTTCTACACCCGAACTTAACTTGGATATGGACGATGATGTAAAGTTTGATTTCGTCGACAAATTGGTTGCAGAGGGTGATTTTGCAGGCGGTAAAGTCACCGATATAGACGGCATCAGAATTGATTATTCAACAGGCTGGGGATTAGTGAGAGCATCGAATACAACGCCCTGCCTAGTGATTAGATTTGAAGCAGAAACTGAGCAAGATCTACTGAATATTCAGGCCGTATTTAGACAACAGTTACTCCGTTTTGACGCCGATCTTAAGTTGCCATTTTAATGACTGTAACTACAACTGACAAACCTTCGCGTCGACAACAGATCCTTGAATCTCTGGCCATTATGCTTGAGGAAAACAAGGGCGATCGCATTACTACTGCAAAGCTAGCTGCAAAGGTTGGCGTATCTGAAGCGGCACTCTATCGACATTTTCCAAGTAAGGCGCGAATGTTTGAATCTTTGATTGAATTCATTGAAGAATCAATATTCAGCCGCATCAACATCATCGTCAGTCAATCTGATATGGAAGACGATCGGGTTGGCCAAATCATAAATTTAGTGATCACCTTCGCCTCTAGGAATCCGGGTATAACCCGTATTTTAACTGGAGAAGCTCTAACCGGTGAACAGGATCGGCTAAGACAGCGTATTGCTCAGCTGTTTAATCGACTGGAGGTTCAGATCAAGCAGGTCTTGAGAGAAAAGGCGGCGAGTGAAGGGAACCACAATTTTGATGCTAGTCTGGTGTCAAATCTTGTCATTAATATCATTGATGGTCGACTGCAACAATTTGTACGCAGCGATTTCAAACGCTCACCCGTGGAAAAATGGGATGAGCAGTGGAAGTTATTACATCAATCCGTGTTTTAATTTAAGCTCTTAATTCAAGCTTTTTAATTTAAGCTTTTTAATTTAAGTAAGGTATAAAGTCTTTTTCAATTACCCGTACTTTCTCGGATGCGCATAAATCCTCACCTTTTTGAGACTTATTACAACGCACTTCCATCACAATACTAGAATCTCGCTTATTGCGACTGACCACTCGTGTCAGCATGATTGAAATATCTTTTGCGTCTCTCGGCTTACGCATCATAATGGTAGTTTCATTTGCCCACGCAAGCTCTGTGGTTGAGTTATCATTGGCGTAACGTAGCGCTGTTTGCCATGCGAGGTTACACCGCTCTTCTCCAAAGCATTGGAAAATTACGGCTTTAGAATCTGCCGATGCAAGAGTCTCTGGATTGTGCCGACGCAGTTGTTCAGCGGCCTTGAGCTCACTAAAACGAATGATACTGCTCGAAAAACGCTCGGTGATAATGTCTTTGTTTTCCTCAATTTTAATAACTTCAGCACTCTCAGAGGCTATGCGTCGTTTGAACTTAGCAACTTCGGCAACCAATTTTTTACTGAGAGCTCGTCCGAGACGTTCATCTCTTGCAGCACGCGTTTGAGTATCTTCAAGCAGACGTGTAAGACGTCGGATATTCTGCTTGAGTAACATGATGTCTCGCTCCCGTGCAACTAACTCATTGTCGCGCGCACGTTCAATATCGCTGATGTCGGTATAACTATTGATTAAAATTGAATCGAGCTGCTCTTGTTCTCGAGCCATTTTAGCTTCTTTTTCAAGCCTGACTTTATTAATTTTTTCTTCTCGAAGCTGAGCTTCGGTTTTTCTGGGAGCAATGGTTTCAATCACTACGTAGTGTTCATTGACTATTTCATAACCATTTTGTGAGACTTCCGGTGGAAGAGTTGAACTGACTACAATCTTGCCGTTTTTGTCTTTGAATTTATAAAATTTGGCGGCCAAAAGTTCGTTAGTCGTCATGGAAATTAAGATAAGCATCAATAACGAGACAACGGTCAGCTGAAATTGACTGTAGTTATCTCTGAGAGGTTGTTTGGTTAATACTTTACCCATAAATCTTCCTATATTCTTGACTAGAATCTACTGCTTTTAAATACATAACGACCGGCTTGATGCGTTCTGCGCGATCACCATTATATGCCAAAATCATTTCGATATTGTTGAATCCTGTCTATAAATTCACTATTGGACTCCTGTTGTACCAGATACTGATAAATATTTTCAAGTTTTATAATGGATATCACTGGAATATCAAAGTCTTCTTCAACCTCTTGAATCGCAGAACGCTCTCCCTGACCTCGCTCCTGTCGGTCAAGCGCAATCACAACACCTGCGGCCTCGGCAGATTCATGATGTATAAGATCCATCGCTTCTCTTATGGCTGTACCGGCGGTAATAACATCATCAATAATAAGAATTCGACCTTCCATTTTAGAACCCACTATTTTACCACCCTCACCATGATCTTTAATTTCTTTGCGATCAAAACACCAGGGAACATCCTTCTGATATTTCAAATGGAGTGCCACCGAAGTGGTTGCAGCCAAAGGAATACCTTTATAAGCAGGACCAAACAACACGTCGAACTCAATACCCGATTCCATAATGGCATCAGCATAGGCAACGCCTAGACGTGCGAGGTCTTTACCGGTATTAAAATTGCCAGCATTGAAAAAATAAGGACTATTACGGCCTGATTTTAATGTAAAGCTACCAAATTTTAAAACTTCCCGCTCTAGGGCAAAATTTAAAAACTCTTGCTGAAATGGTTTCATTGCCTACCCCGCAATCAGCGTTTCTTTCTGAATATCAATAATTTCAGTGATTCCAAACTTCGCATATTCAAGCATTTTACTCAATTCATCTACGCTGAAACTACCATCTTCTGCGGTACCCTGAATTTCAATCAGGCCACCATCTTCAGTCATGACGATATTCATATCTGTTCCACAGGACGAATCCTCAACATAATCAAGATCTAAAACCACTTCTTCTTTAACAATGCCTACAGAAATGGCCGCAATCATCTGTTTTAATGGGTTGTTTTTAATCTTGTCGTGACTACGCATCCAACTTAATGCATCGACAAGAGCAATACAGGCGCCCGATATTGAAGCGGTTCGTGTACCACCATCGGCCTGGATAACATCACAGTCAATTTGTATCGTAAACTCACCCAGTTGACCTAAATCCACTGCGGCTCTCAAAGAACGTCCAATGAGACGCTGAATTTCGAGAGTACGCCCACCCTGTTTACCTCTGGAAGCTTCTCGACCCGATCGCGTATGTGTTGCGCGAGGTAACATTCCATATTCAGCAGTGATCCAGCCTTGCTTCTTACCCTTTAGAAATCGGGGTACGCCATCAATCACACTGGCATTACAAAGAACTTTTGTATTTCCAAATTCTATTAATACCGAACCTTCTGCATGACAGGTATAGTTACGGGTAACCTTTATCGGTCGCATCTGATTTTTTGCTCTGCCATCTGGGCGCATTTCATTTCCTTTCATTTGTGTGAGTGGATTGGCTAGAATTTTCAAACAAGAATACTCAAAGTTCATTCAGCCAATCAATAGTAGTCAAGTTGACTATAATTATATCCTGAATCTAACTTGAATCTAGAGCAGAGAGGTTATTTGTTTGAATATTTATTTCAACCTCAACAAAGAAAAGTCATTCTCATTTTCAGTGACGATGTCTTACGATATACTGTACTTATCAAATTGATTGATAAAAGTTGATCGATATAAACTGATTACAACCCATAGATTGGAGCCCAAAAAGCATGATTTACAGCATGACCGCCTTCGCAAGAGTCAATGAAAACCTTGATATCGGTACCGTTCAATGGGAAATCCGTTCGGTAAACCAACGATTTCTCGATCTTAATTTCCGCTTTCCAGAAATACTACGACATTTAGAAATGCCCATCCGTGAGCGCATCAGAAAAAAATTAGGTCGTGGAAAGCTTGATATCAATTTACGATTTACATCAAATTCTTCAGCAACAGAGAGCCTATCTATTAATGAGAGTCTAATTAGTTCTATTCAAGCTACTCACGCTAAAATTGCTGGGCTCAGTAACAACAGTGATAAGCTATCAACCGTACAAATAATGCAGTGGCCGGGGGTCTTGGAAGAGGCTGCAACGGATGAGAAACAACGAGATTTACTAATTTTGGACCTATTTGATAAAGCACTTAAACAACTCATTGAGGCCCGTGGTCGCGAAGGCGAAGCGATGAAAGATTTATTACTCGACAGAATTGCTACCATTAGTGAGCAGGTCAAGCTGGTGCGTGGTGAGTTTCCAGCCATTATTCAGTGGCAAAAAGACCGAATAATCAATCGTTTCAAAGAAGCTGAACTGGAGCCCGACCAAGATCGTTTAGAGCATGAACTGGTTTACCTTGCTCAAAAGGCCGATATTGCAGAAGAACTCGACCGACTCGATACTCACGTCAACGAAATAAGCCGTATTCTCAACAAAGGCGGAAATGTGGGTCGTCGTCTTGATTTTTTATTGCAGGAATTGAATCGCGAAGCCAACACCCTTGGTTCTAAATCAATTTATAAAATTACTACCTCTGCTGCTGTTGAATTGAAAGTCATCATCGAACAAATGCGCGAACAGGTGCAAAATATAGAATAATTAATCATTAAGATCCTAGCGTAACAAGTATATATTAGGATGGGATTTGAGAAGTTATAATGAA
>JAUUZN010000076.1 GCA_030589945.1 Gammaproteobacteria bacterium
ATCTTTGAAGGCAGCAAATTACACGATAAAACCCTCTGGACAATGCTCAGCCGCAAAGGTTCACCTTGGTGGGACGATATCTCTACACCTGAGCAAGTAGAAAGTCGCTCTGACATCATAACCAACAGTTGGAACGCAACTATCGACTATCTTGAGACCAAGTTTGGCCCAAACATAAGCGATTGGCAGTGGCGAAACACCATGAGCATCATGCATCCACACCCATTAGGAAAAGTAGCCCCACTCGACAAACTCTTCAACGTAGGCCCCTATGAAGCAAGAGGCGGCAACAGAACCATCAATAATCTAATGTTCAAGATCACAGAAGATGACTTCACATCCCGCTGGGGACCATCAACACGCAGAATAATTGACTTTGGCAACATAGACAACAACCTAGGCATAAACCCAACAGGTCAGTCAGGAGTAGTCCTAGATAAGCATTACGGTGATCAAGCAGAAATGCACTCAAAAGGACAATTCCGCCGCCAATACATGAATAAAGCCGACGTAAAAAATGTCCAAGAAGGATTAATAGTCTTCAGTCCCGAAGATTAAACACCACACACCTACTCAATTAGGTGTAGATTGAGTCCATCCTCCATTCACTGGTCTCTGCTGCAGGGAAGCAGCAGCGAAGGTCACATGGATGTGCTCGCACCGTCCAGTGAATGGAGGATGGACTCGAGCTATACCGTTAAAGACGTAGCCTAATGCATGTATATTAATCCTTAGTAATACCCTCCAATTAAGTCGCTATTTATTGCATAAGCAAACACTTATGCATTATATCAAAATATCTGAGTTTTATTTATACACAATACTGCTTATAGTTCATCCATAACTTATTACATCCTTAATTATATCCCTAAACACAGAGGAACTACCGATGGATCAATCAGGACGTTATGCAGACTTAAGTCTAGACGAAGAAACGCTGTTAGCTGAAGGTCAACATTTACTTGTTGCTTATAAGATGGAACCAGCAGCAGGTTACGGATATTTAGAAACCGCCGCTCATTTCGCTGCAGAGTCATCAACAGGGACTAACGTTGAAGTTAGTACCACAGACGACTTTACTAAAGGCGTTGATGCCATGGTTTATTATATTGATGAAGCAGAGCTAGAAATGCGAATTGCTTATCCTGTAGAACTATTCGACAGGAACGTCATTGATGGACGTGCAATGGTTGTTTCTCTTTTAACCCTCATCATTGGTAATAACCAAGGTATGGGTGATGTAAAGGAAGCTAAAATTTATGACTTCCACGTGCCACCTTTGTTCCTACAAGAGTTTGATGGACCATCAAAAGACATCTCTGATATGTGGAGAACATTAGGACGTCCATTAGTGGACGGTGGTTATATCGCAGGAACAATCATTAAGCCAAAGTTAGGCTTGAGACCCGAGCCATTTGCTGAAGCAGCATACCAATTTTGGTTAGGTGGTGATTTCATCAAAAATGATGAGCCTCAAGGTAACCAAACATTTTGCCCAATGAAGAAAGTCCTTCCTCTCGTAGCTGACGCCATGAAGCGAGCTCAGGACGAAACGGGTGAAGCAAAGATATTCTCAGCAAACATTACCGCTGATGACCATTACGAAATGCTTGCAAGAGCTGATTATGTTCTTGAAACTTTCGCAGAAAATGCATCGCATGTTGCCTTTCTCGTTGATGGTTTCGTAGGTGGTCCAGGAATGATTACAACAGCCCGTCGTAACTATCCTAATCAGTATTTACATTATCATCGCGCAGGTCACGGAATGGTGACTTCTCCTTCTGCAAAGCGTGGTTATGATGCTTATGTATTGGGTAAACTTGCTCGTCTACAGGGCGCATCAGGTATCCACGTGGGTACTATGGGCTACGGTAAGATGGAAGGTACCAACGACGATAGAATTATTTGTTACATGCTTGAGCGTGATGAATGCCAAGGACCTGTTTACTACCAGAAATGGTATGGCATGAAACCAACTACATCGATTATATCGGGTGGTATGAACGCTCTCAGATTACCAGGATTCTTTGAAAACTTAGGTCACGGTAATGTTATCAATACCTCAGGTGGTGGCTCTTATGGTCACATCGATTCACCAGCTGATGGCGCACGCTCTCTACATCAAGCATTTGATTGCTGGAAGCAGGGTGCTGATCCAATTGAATACGCGAAAGAGCATAAGGAGTTTGCCCGCGCTTTTGAATCATTCCCTAGTGACGCAGATGCCATATTCCCTGGTTGGAGAGACAAGTTAGGTGTTCACAAATAGGTTGGACGAAAAACTAACTTTTTAAAGCCTCGCCACTTCGGTGGGGCTTTTTTTTATCCCAACAATGATTAAATATCGAATAAATAACGATACTAACTATCATTTATTTATCTATAATTAATCTAATTAGAATGAACAATGATTGACGAAATATTAAGGGTTATAGAATGACTGAACCAACAGACATCGACATCAAGCAATACCTAATCAACGATGAACCGTATTATGAAGCTCAAGGTGAAGAGGTCGCTCTTTATGAGGCGGCTTATAAAGGTCGTTTGCCCATCATGATTAAAGGTCCCACAGGTTGTGGAAAGTCCCGATTTATTGAGCATATGGCTTGGAAATTAGGTAAACCCTTAATCACTGTGGCCTGTAATGAAGATATGACTGCATCGGATCTGGTAGGTCGGTATCTATTAGATGCAAACGGTACTCGCTGGCTCGATGGTCCTCTGACTACAGCAGCTCGTTTAGGTGCAATTTGCTATCTTGATGAAATCGTTGAAGCACGACAAGACACGACCGTAGTAATCCATCCATTGACGGATCACCGACGTACACTACCTCTCGATAAAAAGGGTGAATTGATTGATGCTCATCCAGACTTTCAATTGGTGATCTCATACAATCCCGGTTATCAGAGTTTGATGAAAGATCTTAAGCAATCAACCAAACAGCGTTTCACGGGTCTAGATTTTGACTACCCCAATGAGCAAACTGAAGTTGCTATTGTTATGAAAGAGGGCGCTATTGATGAGACGGTTGCAAAGAAACTTGTACAAATAGCTCATACGGCTCGAAATTTAAAGGGGCACGGTCTTGATGAAGGTATATCAACTCGATTATTAGTGTACGCAGCCGCTCTTATGAACAATGGTATTGAGGCGAAGGCCGCCTGTAAAATGGCGATGGTTCGTCCAATTACCGATGATGCTGACATACGCAGTACATTGGATCATTCAATTAACAGCATCTTTGGCTAAGTCCTTTGTATACACACTATCGAAAGCAACTGAAATGTAACTTTAAGCAGATTGAAGAATGCTTCGATGATTACATTAAAGATGCGCTGAGAAATATCAGCAATGAAGGCGTTGATGACTATTTAAACGGTGCCTCTAAAATATGCATGATTGGTCGTGGCTGGGAACCTGTGTGCATCTATCTTGAAGAAATGCCTCAGATGGTACAGCGTCTTGATGAAAGCATCCTAAAAACGATTTCAGATACCGTATGGGAAATGTCTCGCACACCCAACGGCAATGCCATACCAGCATTCATGCAGTGCTTACCAGAAGCATCAAGAAGATTGGGCTCCATTGAACAAATGACAAACTTTTTAATCATCATTGATGACATGATGGTTGCAACGACCGGCTCTATACATGGCATTCATACAACAATACCCAGCCCATCACTTTCAACATTACTCAACCAGATCCCATATTTACTAAGTCAATTATCATTGGAAGGATTGAAGAACTGGGTTGATTACGGAGTTCGTAATTACAACAATCATCCTGAACGTCAAAAAAACTATTTTGGATTAGAATCCTCCGATAGCAAAGCGATGTTACAACGTGAACGCCATGGAACCCTATACATGGATAATGACCGTAAACTCGATATGGTTCTTCGCAGCTTGTGGCAGGATGAATCTTATTTTGTTCCCTATTCAACACGTTTTGAAAATACAGCAAACCTTATACCCTATTATGATCAATCGGGTATCCGCATCCCCGATGTATATGATGATTTCAACTCTGTTGCAGGCATCGATCGCTACCGAGTGCTCATTGCACATATTGCTGCCCACCGCCGTTGGAGCACCAGTATAATTGCTGACAACTTCAGTCCCTTTCAACGTCTAGCCATTGAACATTTTGAAGATTCACGTGTTGAGTATTTGATGCTAGAGCAATATCCTGGATTACGGCCATTACTTCTTGCCTTGCATCCAAAGCCTATTGAAGGTGATTGTGATAATGAAACCGAATCCTGTATTCGTCATCGTCTTGCGATCTTATCTCGAGCAATCTTAGATAAGGATCACCATTACCAAAACGAAACTATCAATGAGTTTGTGAAACGTTTTTATGAGATTGTGGATGCAGGGGAAACCACTACAAAATCCATCGTCAATTTAGCGATCACCTTTACCACTCGCACACGTCGGCAAAGTGACCAGTCGGCAAAGGTACGCTTTGAAAACACCGAGGTCGATTACCGTGATGACAATCGACATCTCTGGATATTTATCGAAGAAAATGACGAAGCAGAAGATTTTGATGATCACCGCACATCAAAATCGGAAGAACTTGATGATGAAGGTCTGCCGCCAAGACATTATGCTGAATGGGACTATAATACTTCATCCTATAAACCTGATTGGGTGAGTCTGTATGAGTCAATTCATCCCTCGGCAAATGCTCAGGATATTGATGATATTTTAGAGCAGCATAAGGATATAGCAAAGCGACTCAAGCAAATTCTTGACCGTCTTAAACCGCAATTTTATGTACGACAGCGCTATCAGGAAGAGGGCAGTGATCTCGACTTGGATATTGCTATACGCTCTATCATTGATTTTAAGTGCGGTATTCAGCCTGACCCACGCATTAATATGAATCACAAGCATGATGGACGCAACATAGCAGTAATGATCTTACTCGACCTGTCAGCCTCGCTCAGTGAATCCGCAGATGGTTCGGATCAAAGTATCCTACAACTTAGCCAACAGGCGGTTTCCCTCCTAGCTTGGACCATTGAGCAATTGGGCGATCAATATGCCATTGCAGGATTTCATTCCGACACCCGGCACAACGTACGTTATTACCATCTAAAAGGTTACAGCGAACAATTTGATGATACGGTTAAATCTCGATTGGCTGCCATGGACGCTGGATATTCAACAAGAATGGGTGCGGCAATAAGACATGCATCTCATTATTTAGAAGCACAAAATACAGATAAGAAAATTATGTTGATATTAACCGATGGTGAACCGGCTGACATTGATGTAGAAGATGAACAGTATCTCATCAAGGACACGAAAAAGGCTGTGGATGAACTTTCTTCAAAAGGTATGTACAGCTATTGCATCAGTCTTGATAAAAAGGCCGATGATTATATAGAAGACATTTTCGGTCCGGGAGGATATACGGTTGTTGATAACATTAGTAAACTCCCTGAAAAATTACCTATGATATTTACGGCGCTTACTTCATAATTTGTTGATGAGCAATTTTATTACCATCTCCGTTGAGTTTTCCTTTAAGGGCATTGAACATCGCCCATCGGTTGTCTTAGATCTTGAAAAATCCATATCTAAAAATCTTCAGATAGAACACTTTCATGCAGCAATTGCTCAGAACAATGAGATTGATATGTACTCCTATGAGTTTGAAGTAATGCAGACATCTCCCATTGTTTATTCTGAAGCGAAAGGACTAGCGACTGACTTTTTAGCTGATGGCCAATTTGATTATCATGGATTTGTAGATGCAAAAGATGAACAGAGATTCATTGGAGAACTCTACTCTACCCTAGATTTAAATTTGGAATCTAATCCTAAGATAAAAGAGGCTCTACTTTTAGCTTATCGATTGGGCAAAGAACAGGGACAAAAATCGAGTTAGTTCATATTATCACTATGGGGAAAGATGGCCTATCCCAATCATTATTACCGACTCCCAAATGAGGAACAACAATGAATAATAAAACCAACCAATACATCAACGGACAGTGGGTCGACTCCTTATCAGGTGAGCAACTGGAAGTAATGAATCCTGCGACTGATGAAGCGATTGCGCTCATTGCCTTAGGCAACCAAGAAGATGTAGACAAGGCTGTGAAGTGTGCAAACACTGCATTCGAATCATGGTCACAAACCACACTTGCTGAACGATTAGAGCTTCTCAAAAAGCTTGCAGTCATCTATGAACGCAGAATTGAAGAAATGGCGCAGACCATTACATCAGAAATGGGTGCACCAATTACCCTGTCTCGAAATGCACAGGCTTCTTCAGGCCTATTTCATATTAAAAACTTTATTAAGGTAGCCTCTGACTTTAAATTTGAATATTCACTTCATCCTGATAATACTGATCATCAAATTATTTATGAGCCCATTGGTGTCTGTGGAATGATTACGCCTTGGAACTGGCCCATTAATCAAATTACAATGAAAGTCATCCCTGCATTAGCTGTGGGCTGTACTGTGGTGTTAAAACCCTCCGAGATATCGCCACTGTGCGGAATGTTATTTGCTGAAATGATTGATGAAGCTGGATTCCCAGCCGGTGTATTTAATCTTGTTAACGGTAATGGTTTAGGCGTTGGCGAGGCTCTTTCAAATCATAAAGACCTACAAATGATTTCCTTTACCGGCTCGACAGTCGCTGGAATAGCTGTTTCAAAAGCCGCAGCAGATACGGTCAAAAGAGTGACTTTAGAACTCGGTGGAAAATCTCCTAACATCATCTTTGCTGATGCTGATTTAGCAAAGGCTGCGAAGCAGGGTGCGTTCAATTGTTTTGCTAACTGTGGACAAACCTGTATTGCGCCAACAAGAATGCTGGTTGAGCGCTCGGTGTATGATGAGGTAGTGAAAATTGCTACTGAGACGGCTAATAAAACTGAAGTCGGTGACCCTGCCGTTGAAGGAAGACATATTGGACCCTTGTCATCATCCATGCAATTTGATCGCGTGCAAAACATGATTCAAGTTGGTATTGATGAGGGAGCAACTCTAGCAGCAGGAGGATTAGGACGTCCTGATGGTCTTGATAAAGGATGTTACGTACGTCCTACTGTTTTTACTGATGTGACCAATGATATGAAGATTGCCCAGCAAGAAATATTTGGTCCCGTTGTTGTGATCATACCTTTTGATGATGAAGAGCATGCCATTCAGATTGCAAATGATAGCCCTTATGGCCTAGATTCCAGAATTCAAACTAGCGATATGGACAAGGCAAGACGAGTTGCAAGAAGAATGCGTGCCGGTAGAGTACAGATCAATGGCTTCACTCCTGATGGAATAAGTCCTTTTGGAGGATACAAACAATCGGGTAACGGTCGCGAAGGTGGAAAATGGGGACTAGAAGATTATCTTGAGGTGAAGGCGGTGAGTGGTTGGATGCCTGAATAGCTACGAATCGTATAAAATAGGATCCCATTAATAAAATGAATATTTCCACAATAGACGAAATTAACAATCATGATATCGCTCTTATTGGCATATGCAGTGATGCAAACTCATCTTATTTAAGGGGTCCAGCTAAAGCTCCTGATGTCATCAGAGATTCTCTCTTTCATGGCTCTGCAAATCAAACGTCTGAACTGGGTATCAATTTAAATAAAAATACCCAGTTTAAAGACCTTGGTAATCGGCAAATTGAGGACAATGAGAAGAGTTTTTTGTCCATCACCAATGAGATAACGCCCATACTACAAACAGGTGCAAAACCGATGGTTTTGGGTGGTGATCATGCAATCACCTATCCTATTCTCAAAGCAGTTCATGAATTCCATGGAAGGGTTAACATTCTACATTTTGATGCCCATCCCGATCTCTATCATGAATATGAAGGTAATCCATATTCACACGCTTGCCCCTTTGCTCGCATAATGGAACAGGGACTCGCAAAAAGACTGGTACAGGTTGGTGTACGTACCCTCAATGACCATCAGCGTTCTCAAGCTGAAAAGTATGCTGTTGAACAGTATGAAATGAAAGACTTTGATGTAACCCACTTTAAACCATCATTCGATGGACCGCTCTATCTGAGCTTCGATATGGACGCACTTGACCCAGCATTTGCGCCCGGTGTGTCCCATCATGAACCTGGAGGATTAACAGTTCGTGATGTTTTAACGATCATTCAAGCAATTGATGTACCCATCATCGGCGCTGATATTGTTGAATATAACCCAGATCGAGACATCAACAACATGACCGCAATGGTGGCTGCTAAGTTACTCAAAGAAATTGTCGGCAAGATGCTTTCTCATTAGACGGATTAAACTCTAGGCTTATTTAATCATATAATTACAGCTTCTTCTTTTCGAAACACTCGAGTCTCACCACTCTTCAAACTTTACCAGCGAAGGTGTCTGTGACTCCTTTAACTTAGCACTCATTTTTTCAACATCGCTGAATACGCGAAGTATATTTTTACCCGTGAGTTTAACCAGGTTTTCATCCGTCCAACCGCGTTTCATAAGTTCTGCAATGAGATGTGGGTATTTTGATACATCCTCCAAACCAACTACAAGATCATCACCCTGTTGACCATAATAGTCACCACCAATGCCGACATGGTCAAACCCTGCAACCTTAGCAACATGATCGATATGGTCAGCCACTTCAGACAGATAGGCGAGGGGAGGTATTCCATGTTCTTTACGATAGGCGACACCAGCAGCTTCCATATCTTGATCTGTCTTTGCCTTTTTGATTAATTCAACCTTACCCACTTCCCATTCACGCCGCTTTTCACTTACGAAAGGAGGGATAAAAGTCACCATGACCACGCCATTGTTTTTAGCAACACGCTTGAGGACATCATCCGGTACATTTCTAGGATGAGCTGTGAGTGCCTTTGCAGAAGAGTGGGAATACATGACCGGTGACTTAGAAACATCGAGAGCATCATTCATGGTGGCGGGGGAGACGTGGGATAAATCGATAATCATCCCTAAACGATTCATTTCTCGAACGACTTCTTCACCAAAATCGGTAAGACCATCGTGCTTTGCAGTATCGGTGGCTGAATCGGCCCAATCAATGGTGTGATAATGGGTTAAAGTCATATAACGAACGCCCAAATCATAGTAACTTCGTAGTACACCCAAAGAGTTAACAATGCTGTGCCCACCTTCAATGCCGAGCATTGAGGCGATTCGATTTTGCGATATTGCTTTATTGATATCTTCTACTGTTAAAGCGAAAGATAAATCATTTGGATATTGCAAAATCATTCTGCGAGCAATATCAATCTGTTCTAACTGTGCTCGTGCCGCCTCAACAGGAGATAAAGAGCTCGGTACATAAACTGACCAAAATTGCGCGCCAACCATACCTGCTTTTAGGCGAGGAATATCGGTATCAAATTCAGCACGAACAGATATATCATGACCTTCAGCATCGTGATTAAACTTTGAACGAATAACCCAAGGCAAATCGTTATGCCCATCAATTATTGGGCTAGTTTTAAGAAGTTCTTTGGCTCGATGGAGGTTTGATTCCTCAGCAAAAGAACAGGAAAACTGAGTAAAAATTAGTAAACTAAAGATTGTTGCATGACGTATTACATTAATTTTGCGCATTATTTTCCTATTGCCTATTTAGTAAGAGGACGTTCAAATCCAATTTCTTAGTGAGCCTATTTCATGACAAAACTAAGTTAATTGGGCTTTTTAGCCTTATTTTTCTTGCATTGTTCTTTTAAACCATCGCCATCACTATCATCATCGCAATCACCCGCTAATTTTGTTCGACCCGGCTTCTTGCGAACGATAGCATCACCATCACCAGTAGGAGCTCTCACTGTTCTATTCGACCGAGAGGAGTTATAGTCTGTCGCTCGGGTTGATGCATTGTCTTTTGCTGAAACAACACACTCTTTCTTTGCATCACCTTTGAGTTTTTTACAGTCTGCTTTCATGTGGGGTTTACTGCGATCAAAATTAGATTTAGCAGCTTCTATTGTGGAATTAAAAAAAAGAATGCATATGGTTAGATACATCATTAACTTTAAAAGTTTCATTCTAAATACTCCTAATTATTTTAATCAATTCAGCAAATAGTATCACTACTATCGTAATTGAAACAACAGGGTGAATAAATTGTTGCTACTATTATTTACACTTTAGTTTAAAATGATATAAAACTAACGGTTCGCACACCCTATTGAGATACTGATAAATGATATTAAGACTACGCTCTCACCTATACAGCCTGTTTGAAGGGTCTCTATTTTATTCAGAGTTTGGAAAATGGTTAAACCGTTTTTTCATAACACTCATTCTGTTCAATGTCTTGGCAGTAATACTTGATTCAGACCCTGAAATACATGAAAAATATCAATTCTTTTTCAATAATTTTGAATACATTTCTGTCGGTATATTTACACTAGAGTATTTTATTCGTATTTTCATCAGCGTTGAAGTTGATAATCCAGCTAACCTAAGTAATTTTAAATTACGACTAAAATACGTTTTCTCAGTCATTGGAATGATCGATTTGCTTGCAATTTTGCCCTTTTATCTCTCGGCCATCACCGCAGTCGACCTACGATTCTTGAGACTATTACGTATATTAAGACTCTTTAAATTATCACACTACTTTAAAGGACTTAACTTTTTCGTAACCGTGCTGAAAAAAGAAGCCATGTCCATCAGTTCAGCCATATTTACCATGTTAGTACTTGTCATTATTTCCGCAAGCTTGATGTATAACTTAGAACATATGGCTCAACCAGATGCATTTAAAACGATTCCTGATGCTATTTGGTGGGCGGTAGTTACAATGACAACCGTGGGCTACGGCGATGTAACACCAGTGACCATGGGTGGTAAGCTTTTAGCAACGTTTATTATGTTAATCGGAGTAGGGATAGTCGCTCTACCAGCTGGTATTCTTGCTGCCAGATTTGGTGATGAACTACAGTCAAGAAAAAAGCATCTAACCGCACATGTTGCTCATGCACTGAGCGATGGTCATGTTTCTGAACTAGAGCAAAAAGATCTCCAAAAACTCAGTCGACAACTCGATATTTCAGAAGAAGACCTTCAACGTATTATCGAATCGCAAAAAATTAGCATGCTTGGCGATACCCAAGCTACATGCCCGCATTGTCACAAGGCGATTTAGAATAAAATGCTCTAACTAACCAGCACTGGGTGGTTCATGCTCACGATGATATCGGTGGATGGACCATAGATAAATTTCCATTAAGGAATATTCACCTAACTCGAAGATAATCTTCTTTTGCCGCTTAATCGACGTGGTTTTCTTAATTTTTGTATAGGCTGTTCGAAATAGTAGGCTTTGATTTTTATATTGCCAATGTAATTCTTTTATCGCCATTTTACCCTGATAAATCTCCCAAATACCCAGTAATAGGGGCAACAAACCCATCAGAAAAACAAGCAACGCTTTGGTCGAAAAGTCACCAGCAATAATCATAGAAACCAACGATTCTTTAAAAAAGATTAAAGCTATAGCGGCTAGAAAGGAGGCCGTTAACAGTATGGTTTTAATTTTTTCAAGATTGTGGTGTTGAATAGCAAGCATTGACGTTTTTTTATCAAAATAGTCTGCCTGATCACCAATCCAATGTTCAATGGTGTAATCCACAGCTAATTTATCAATGGCTGCATCATGATGTACGGGTTTGTAATTAAGCGGTTTAAGGATCCAATTGATCCAATTGAAACCAGAAAATTGCTTCACACCAGATAACTTAAATAATTTCTCAACAGGAAGCTTTACATCCACTCCAGCGAGAGCAAGAAAAATTCTTACACGATATGATTCTGCAATAATTCGACTGGTCAAATGTCCAGTAAAGCAATTTTGTGCGGCCGTTTTCTTAAAAAGAAATAATCCAGCAATGAAGAGTAGGGCATATAAAATAATGAATATTTTTGCTGCTACAATTTTTGCATAAACTAAAAAGAATATTCCCATGGATGCAGCCATATAAGCAAATAGCTTAAATTGCTTATCGGAAGACTTTTGATGAAACATTGCAATGTTATCCGCTTTCACAAAAGCTACATCCATTGCATCGGTATGTTGTTCTGTCGGTTTATCTAACCAATCAATTTTTGCGGTTAACCGATTGTCATAAACATTTTTGTCCGCATCAGGCATTTCATTATAACTAGAGTTATATAAATCTAACTGACTGAGTTGCTGACAAAACTGATTGGGTAGCTCAGGTAATGAAAGCAATTCATGGTGAATCAAATCTGCAACGAGGGTTTTTAATTCAAAATTATTACATATCAATGACTGGTTTTTTTTACGATTGACCGGCTGCCATAAAATTAATTTAGCTAGCGAATGAACCTGAGGATCTAACGCTTCTTCGATCTTGTTTATATTGATATCAGAAATACCATCATCAAAGCGACCCGAATCGAGAAACCTTAGAAGAATATCTGAAGTACCGCCTTCTTCAGCGGCATTTTGTCCATCCCAGAGGCAAACGAGTAGTATACTTCTGTCGATAAGTTCTTGCCCCATTTCTGCGTAACATTGATTCTTTTCTGATTGCCCAAAGGACTGGCTAAAATTCACGGTAGTGGAATAGACGGATTCAGTGGCGTAAAAATTATCATTATCGTAATAGGATTGAAGATCTGCAAAGGACTCATCATCGAAGTCGTCTTTATACACTTCAATCGGCATGGGCAATATCGCTTCGACAGAGAAGCCACACTCGAGAGCAACATCAGCTACAAGACGATCCGCACCATCAGCCATACCCGTCAGAACCCTGATTTCAGTGTTCGGCAAATGGTCTTTAATTGATTGGAGTTTTTCTATCAGATTCTGTTTGATTTGAGGAAGTTCTTCAGTAAGAAGATCCCTATGTCCAGTCACACCGATGGTAAATTTTGAGTTCTCAGTAATCAACTACAATCCTTAATTAATCTTCTGTTGAATTGTTAAAAGCCTCAGACTATTATCAAGTAAGAATAGGGCGGTGTAAATAGACTTGATACACTTCAGAATCTGGAACTTAACTAGGGCTTCAAATCAATGCAACCTACTTTCAACCTAGGAATATATTCTTTATTACCATTAGTCATCCTCTATTAACAGCCTTTAAAACGCGCTCTGATTTTTAATCGGTTGTGGCTGTAGCTGTTGTTTTATACCTTTTCTTATAAAGAACAACACAGATACCATTCATTCAATTATTCATTTAACCAATCAATAGCCTCTTTTTCGACTCTAAAGACAAAGATCTCAAATTGGTCTTTTTCCTCACGAAATGCACCATA
>JAUUZN010000091.1 GCA_030589945.1 Gammaproteobacteria bacterium
CATCGTTCTCAGGCTCAGCATGAACGATATCCGCAATCCTTGATAAATGCAGGCCCAGCATCTTAAATTGAATCGCCTTTTCAATGAGCGATGTCGCCTTCGATGTGAATTGCGTTTTATAAGACATGAAGGCATAAAGCATTCCCACTGACATTACGCCATCAAGCACATGAAGTGCTGCTAAATAAATGACACAGATATTCTCAATGCCAAACAGGGTCGTATTTACCGCCTTATTCATAATATTGATTTTTGTTAATCGGATGCCTGTATTAATACTATCCGCATAAAGATTCTGCCAGATAGACTGTCTTAGGCTTTCTCGATTAAATATTTTTATGGTTTGGATCGCACGAATTGTTTCAATAAAATTTGAATCTTCCTTTGCATGTGTAATGATGTTTTCTTCATTTTGTCTTCGTAATGGTCCATAAAAAGCCCAACGGATCACTGCATAGATGCACAATACACCGACAACTACCCAGGCCAATGTTGCGCTGTAGATGTACATCATAATTAATGTACCAATGATCATTAGACCATCAACAACTGCCTCGATAATTCCTGTGCTAAAAAGTTGGCGAATTTGTTCAAGCGAAGAAAAGCGAGAAATGACATCACCAATATGACGTTTTTCAAACCAGTCGAGGGGTAATCGAATAAGATGATAGAAAAGATTATTAGCGATTTGCATATTCAGTTGGGTGCTGAGAAACATAATGACTGCTGAGCGTAGCGCGGTCACACTTACATTGATTAGATGCAATAATAAAAAGCCTAATGCCAGCACCAATAATAAGTCTTGATCATGACTGATAATGACATCATCAATCACTAACTGCATATAAAAGGGTGATGCTATAGAATATGCCTGCAACAACATCGACAAAATAAATACCTTCAATAGACTCTTAGTTAGGCCCGTACTGCTGTCCCAAAGGTGTGCCAATTTTAGTGGTCGTTGTTCGTTCTTTTTTTCAAACTTTTTTGTCGGTGTTAATTCTAAGGCTACCCCAGTGAAATGATTGGAAAAATCTTTAATAGAGATCAATTTCTCACCCATTGCGGGATCTAGAATCAACACACCTTTCTTAGACACATTTTTTAAGACAACAAAATGATTCAGGTCCCAGTGGAGAATTGATGGTTTTCTTATTTGGCTGATTTCAACAACAGAAATTCTAAGTGGTCGACAAGCAAGTTTTAATGATGCTGCGGTATTCATCAAACTTTGTAATGTTGCACCCTTTAATGACACAGGGAATTTTTGTCTCAATGAATTAAGATCAATTTTATATCCGTAGTAACGGGTGATCATAGCAAGGCATGCCAAACCACATTCAGATGCTTCGGCCTGTAATATAACTTGGTGTCTTGTAAAACCAGTATATCGTAATAGAGCAGCGGGATTTATCACTTTAATTAATATCCAGAAAGACCATACAGTGGAGCAAGAAGCCATTGGCCTATTGATCGACTCTCTAAGACAATGTCAGCCTCAAGTAACATCCCAGATTGCAACGAGAACGACTTCCCAAAAGCCTTTACAAATTGGCGGTCGAGTTCAACCTGAACTCTATACACTGGTTCCTGTAGCGATAATGGTATAGGCAGCTCCTTGGGTGACAATATGGTTTTAGTGATGCTGAGAACATGACCCGACTGTAAACCATAATGCTGATAAGGAAATGCATTGTAACGAAGAAAAACAGGCTGACCTTCTTCAACAAATCCAACGGCTCTTGTGGGCAAGAATAGATCCGCTCGAAGTGCTGAGCCTGCTGGTAATATCGCAGCTAACGGTGAGAGTGTATTAACCGCCTGTCCAGGTGAAATTTGAATAGCGGTGACACGACCCTTTAATGGTGCACGAATACTAAATGTCCTGCGTCCAGAAACTTCAACGATTCTTTGTTCCATTGATGATATGGACTGTTCAATATCTAATAATTGTTTTCCATAAAATACAGGCGATTGAAGCTGCTGATTTATAACGTCTGTTATTTGGTTTTCAATTTTTACATACTGTTGTCTTGCAACTTGTAATTTCGACTGGGAATCTAACAGGCGTTGTTCTGATTCCTCAAAATTACGTTCTGAAACAAATCCATTTGTTAACAATTTTTTATAATTAACGAATTGTTTTTCTGAAAGAGTTTGTTGCTGCACTAATAATCTGATGGATGCTTGCAAGACCTTTAATTCATTATCTAACCCCCACTTTTGTTCACTATACTGCTTGTTTCTTAATTCAAATATCGCTTCTTCATGTACTTTTTTTTCTATTAAGTTATCTCTTTGCGTATTTAACTTCTGTAGCAGCAGAGCATCTTGATCATCTGTCTGTGATGTGGCTTTTAATGTAGAAACCGTAAACAGCAATTCATTTTTTTTCACCAATTGCCCCTCTTCTACAAATTTATTGAGAAGAATTCCCTTTGTAGGAACATAAAGCTTTATAAGACCTTTATCTGGAACGAGATATCCTGAGACATTTTCTCTTCGGACATAATTTCCAAAATAGAGATATATGAAAATAACAAGACAAAGTGAAAGTAAAAAATAAGTGACCAGTACAAAAGTTAGGGGCTGATGAATGATCACTTTGCCATAGAGTCGTTCTTTTTGATGTTCAAGAACCTGCTGGCGAAAAAGAGGATTGTTCACAATTAAACAAGACTCTGTTAATCAACCACCACCGTCTGGATCATCAGATGTTATATCATCAAACCACTCGAACAGATCGATGGTTAATTCAACTGCTGAGTCATAAAAATCCTCTACAATACAACCTGCAAAAGAATTGACTGGGCTCATTTGACTACAACTCGTTACTACTATCCCACCAGAGGTTTCTTTATATTCTTCCTTGATTAGTTCTCTCATAATGTTTTCCTTAAGCCATTCCTTGGCTATGTATGTATAACTATTTGTTAGTTATTGATAATTTATCCCAGGTTGACCAGTGACCAAAATATAAATAGGCTGAGATTACACCTACAATAAGTAGAGCAAATTCAGGCCACCAGTATGTTGCATCATTGATTCTTTCAAGATCTAAACTTTTTAAAAAACCTATCTTAAGTTGTAAAAAATTTGTTAAACCGTTCCAAGTGCCATGAAGAAATATTGGAATATATAGCGATGAATATTTGACAGCTACTAACGCTAGAATTATTCCTGATATAAAGGCTGAAAAATACCCTTTATTATAATGCAGAGCACCAAATATAAGTGCCGATACAATAACTGCAAAAACGGTCGAATAAATTATACGTAATCGATTCATGATCAATCCGCGAACGAAAAGTTCTTCATAGGCAGGAACAATTAAAGCCCGTAATAACAACATTGCGAGAGGATATTTATAATGCAAATCAGATGATGCAAAAACAGATGGACTCACCAGATTCCATTTTTCAATAGCAGTTTGATGATCGATTGATGACTCTACGAATATTTGAACTGCCACAGCTCCAACGCCTATCATGAAATAAATAATTAGAATGATAAGTACATCTTTGAGTTGAGACCAATTGGGGACTTCACCAATAAAATTCGTAAAGCTCTCGCCAAATTTAGAAACAATTAATTTTATTAATATAAATAAAAGTGATGCTTTGAACGTCCAAAACAAAAAATATTCGTACTCCTCTTTTATCGGTAGCCATCTAAAAATGGCGATCGTAACAAAACTAATCGATGTATACATTATCAATGAACTGATAACAGGCAAGTTCACTTTAGATCTTATCTCACTTCTATTGTTCATCATTTAATCCTAAGACGACAAGTTTCTGTAGTAGAAACTTGTCTATTTTAAAGTCCACCATAATCTTGGACTAATCACTTAAGTTCAGCTACTTAAGAATATTTCTTTAAGGCTGATCATCAGGTACAGGGACTCCTATCCATTCATAAAAGTCTACAAAAGCTTCGACCAAACCATCATAAAAATCAGTAAATACCGCTTCCCAGTATTCTCCTGATGCAGTGCAATTAATGCCACTTGTACCTACAGTACAAACTATTTGACTTCCCCCTGAAACAGAGGATATTTCTTCCATTTTTAAAACTCTCATTTCTAACTCCTTTGCCACTCCTTGGCGGCATCAATTTAATAAACTGTCCATCTGGACAATCTCAAGATAGCATCAGCTGGTTTTTGTCTTTAGCAATATTCTGCCAACCTATAATATTCTCAGATGGCGTCACTCCAAAATAGTCTTTGAAACATCGACAAAAGTAGCTTTGGCTTGAAAAGCCAGCATCAAAGGATATGTCGCCCAAGGTAACGCCAAAGGTAGAGTTATTTTTATTGATCAGTCTCAGGGATTTTTCTAATCTATATTTATTCAGAAATCTTGATGGTGTCGTATTTAATTGCTCTTTAAAAAAACGATAGATCTGCCGTTCACTAAGAGCAATATTTCGCGCTAAACAAGCCATGTCCAATTCAGACTGAAAGAAGCAGTTCTTAAGCACCTGATGAAGATTGATTAATATTTTATGTTTAAATAGTTCTGCTTCGCAGGCACGAATGATTTCATTGATGTCTGGAGACCTGCAATTTGCAAAATAGATTGAGTTAACGAGCATCTTCTTCATCCTTGAAGCTGGGTTATGAATCTGTTCTATCTAAATAATGCACCAATAATACGGAGGTCTCTATGAAGCTGAATAGGGCAGATCTCTTAAAGATGTGAGGGATTTTCTCTTATGTTACAATTTCACCCCATAAAAGCACTACTAGACAATGCTGTGCAAGATCTAAATCAAGAGCATTTATTTTGAATAATCAGGACAATAACATCCTCCTTAGTGCTGACAATCTCAATTGGTCAGTTAGAGGTCGTTCGATCCTAAAAAACCTTACATTTTGCATCAACAGAGGCGATTTCATTGGTATTATTGGGCCAAATGGCGCAGGAAAGACCTCACTACTTCGCTGTCTATATCATAAGATATCACCCTCTTCTGGAACCATTCACTTTGAAGATAGACCGCTACAACAGTTGTCGCGCCAACAAATTGCACAAAAAATAGCTGTTGTCTTACAGGAACCGCCCACTGATTTTGACATCAGTGTATTGGACGTAATCCGCATGGGCCTCATTCCGAATAAATCACTGCTGTCCTTTGACACTGATGAAGATCAGCAAGCAATCCTTGCTGCCGCCGAAAAAGTAGATTTAAGCAATCACTTAAGCCAATCCTTTAATTCATTATCGGGTGGTGAAAAACAACGAGCAATTATTGCCCGGGCTATTTTACAAAACCCCCAATTATTATTGATGGACGAACCGACTAATCATCTGGATATCCGTCATCAGATTGATGTATTAAAACTCGCTGGCTCTATGAACATTACCGTTCTAGTGAGCATTCATGACCTGAATTTAGCCGCCACTTTTTGTAACCGTTTAATCATGTTAGATGAGGGCGTTATCGTTGCAGATGGAACACCCGAACAGGTTTTGACCCAAGAACTTCTTCACAGGGTTTTCGGTATACATGCTGAACTCGACCGTCATCCATTCAGTAATAAAGTTCGCATTACCTTTGATCTTAATGACCATGACTGACATGACAGCATCCCACAGGAAAACATCATCAAACAAAAGTGCAGGAACTAAAACACTATTGCGATCAAAAAACTTTATAGTTTGGGGATTTTTTGCAGTTTTGTTATTACTTTTTTCTGTCGTAGCTGCAGCCAGCTCAGGCAGTGTTCAGATCCCTTTCTTTGAAGTTCTCACCCACCTCTTTAATTGCTCAACAGACACAGCCTGCCAACTCAGTTCAAGCGATCATCAAATAATTTGGGAGATACGACTGCCACGCATATTGATGGCGCTATTGACGGGTGCAGGACTTTCAGTCACCGGTGCTATTTTACAATCGGTGACACGCAATCCACTGGCCGATCCATACTTATTCGGCATCTCAAGTGGTGCGGCCCTCGGTGCGGTCATTGTAATGTCTGCATTATCTGCAACAACCATCGCTTTCATGCCCTCATCAATTACCATCGGTGCATTAATGGGCAGTGCCTTTTCTGTGATACTGATGTTAACACTGGCGGGACGTTCAGCAGTCGTCGTTGAACGATTGCTTCTGTCGGGTGTAGCTGTTTCCTTCATGCTGAGCGCATTCACCAGTTTGATCCTCTATTATTCTGAGCCCGATACCGCAGCAACCCTACTCTTTTGGATGATGGGGAGTTTCTCTAATAGTCAATGGGATGAACTTTGGATGCCTGCTTCTGCACTGTCCATTGGCGTCTTTTTATTCATAATCTACCGAAGGTGGCTCGGAGCCATTATGGCCGGCGATGAAAGTGCACTAACGCTTGGAATACCTGTTAATAAAATGCGTTTATTCATGTTAATGGTCTGCGCAGTCATCACTGGAGTTATTGTTGCACATGTTGGTGGTATTGGATTTGTTGGATTGATGATGCCTCATATCTCCAGATATCTGGTCGGTTCACAAATTCATCGACAAATATTTATGACCCTTGTCCTCGGAGGTAGCTTCATGATTTGGGTCGATGTTATCGCTCATACCCTTTTGGAAAATCAAGTATTACCCGTAGGAATTGTGACCTCAGCCTTGGGTAGTCTATTCTTTTTTGTCATACTCAAAAATCGTACGGTCAACCACTAAACTCAATTCGAGAATTCAAGATGTCAGACAACCAACAATCAAAAGCTGAAAAACATAAAAAGAAATCACAAAAACTAAAAGAAAAGGTCGATGCAAGCATTGATAAAGCACAAATAGAGCGCGGCATTGTTTTAGTGATTACCGGTAACGGCAAGGGAAAGTCAACCGCAGGATTTGGTACCGTCACTAGAACTGTAGGGCATGGATTAAAAGCCGCCGTCGCACAATTTATCAAAGGCACTTGGGAATGTGGTGAGCGTACCTTATTGGAATCCCAGGGTGTTCCATTTTCAATCATGAAAACTGGTTTTACCTGGGATACTCAAGATAGAGAAGGCGATATTGCTGCAGCAAAAATTGTCTGGGAAGACTGTAAAAAATATCTTGCTGATTCTGAACTTCACCTTGTTCTTCTGGATGAGTTAACCTATATGCTTAGTTTTGATTATCTCAATAAACAGGAAGTACTGGATGCCATTGCAAACCGTCCTGAAAATCAATCTGTCATTATTACCGGTCGTGGTGCCATTAAAGAGTTACGAGAATTAGCCGACACGGTCAGCGAAATTAAAGATATCAAACATGCCTATACGGCTGGAATAAAAGCCAGAAAAGGCATTGATTGGTGAGCTCAATATTAAAGAAATTTTTCATACGTCTGTCAGCACTGAAAGCATTTCTGTTACTGCCTGCTTTTTCCATAGCTCTTGCAGTATTAGTTTCTGCACCATTAAATATTTCCGCTACTGAAGTTCAATCTAAGCACAAACAAAAAATTATTGCACTCTCACCACACGCTGTTGAATTATTATTTGCCATTGGCGCAGGTGATCGTGTTGTAGCCACCGTCGAATATGCTGACTTTCCAGAGGCCGCATTAACAATACCAAGAATTGGGAACTACAATGGTCTACAGATTGAAAAAATCGTAGAACTACAGCCCGATCTCATTGTTGCTTGGCACAGTGGTAATAAAGGTAATGATCTTAAAAAAATTGAATCTCTTGGATTCGAAATCTTTTATTCTCATCCACAAAATATTGAACAGATTAGCCTCGAACTTATAGAACTTGGGAAGCTCACTAACCTTGAGAGTAATGCCGCGATAGCTGCAGAAAACGTTCGCATACAGCATCAAAAAATACTATTAAATAACGTAACAAAACCTCGGATCAAAGTCTTCTATCAACTGTGGCACGATCCACTGAGAACCATTGGTCCTGACACCTGGATAAACTCTCTTATTGAAGACTGTAATGGTGAGAATGTATTCAACGATTCCAGTACAGGATATCCGGTGGTTTCACTTGAAAACATCATTGTAAAAAAACCAGAGGTCATCATTGTTCCACATCATTCGGGTAGTAAAGAATCGAAGGTAAAACATTGGCAGAACTGGGATATTATCCCCGCGGTTAAGAATAATCAAATATCGGTGATCAATGGTGATCTACTCCATCGATTGAGCCCCAGAGCGATTCAGGGGCTTGAGAAAATTTGTGCAGCAATTGATTCCACTCGAAGTAAATGACGATGATTTTAACTCAGTTAAGATCAATCATTTCTCCATTAATCATCACTTTTTTCAATTGACCAGCCTTTGCGAAAAAAAGATTCGCCAATTGATATCGCTGTGGAACCTTACTCACTACATTGGAAGGATTAATCATCACAGGAAGTTCCGTTTCTAATTTGAGTAATTCCTTATCGCCTTCAAAGTAACCAAAACCTTTGCTCAAAAGCCCTAGATACACTTCATCAGTCAATAATAGATGTTCTTCAAGTAGGAAGCCTTTGGAGGCTTGTAATTGATAACCCGACAGATCAAAAGTTTCAAGTGCAAAATTTGCACTGAGATCACCAATTTCTCTAATACGGGCATTTTCAAATACTCGATTATAGTTGATGGATAAATCAGCATGATACTGTCCGTTAGTATTTGCGTTAATATCAATATTTTTGAGTAATATATCCACAAGACCAAAATTACGATTCATAGGAATGGAACGATACTTATCTAAAGTTCCATCTGCGTATCTACCATTGTTGATGAGATTAATGGACTGCACCAACATCATGAATGTTGACCAACGAGCGGTCTGGCGATTCTGATCACCAGGATAATGACCACTCTCAATGAGAGTAGTGGCAATTCCTTTCGATGACAGTAAATCTCCGAAGGCTCGAAATGAATAGGTATCATTATATCGCCCTACTCTGTTGGGGATTTCTTTCTGCAAAGATTCATTCAATAAGCCAATTAACTTCATGGCATTACCACGACTCTCATTGATGTCTTTTTCATCGTTATAGGCAGGTGCCAAAACTGAAATTGTCGCTGTATTATTCGATTTTCCTGTACTGTAAAAGCGTCCCTGATCGTGCAAGTTAAAACCAAATTTTGGTTTTATGGTATCAGCAAGATTTGACAACGTCTGACCTTCAGGCGTTTGCAAGCGCTTTGCATCTCTATTGATGTCTATTCCTTGAGCGTTGTGACGACGGTCTGCATGAGCACCATCGGGATTGAGCATCGGTACCAAATGAAGTGTCAGTCGACTAGACCAGCCATTCACCCATTCTTTATTGTCTGGTGACTGTATATAGTTTATTAGATCAAAAAGACTGGCTGTTGCTGTTGGCTCATCGCCATGCATCTGTGACCACATCAAGACATGTAAAGGACCGCTGCCAATATCGATCTTGAAGATGGGTCTTTGTTCAAATGATTGACCAACCTGAGTTACAGGAAAAGTTGATTGTTTCCTGATGTTCTCAATTAAAGGGTGCACATCTTCAGGTTTAATATTTGGCTTATCCAAGCCCGACTGCTTAATGTGCTGATATTGAGATTTTAGTTGCTCTAGACCCGTTGTCATTTTATCTCCCGCGCTCACATCCAAGATGAAATTCATCGGTATTATGCTAAATAAAATAGCCTGTAAAAATCGCATATTGTTTCCCTTGATTGATAATTTTTAGTAATTATTTTATTTAACCTGCTTGCCACCTTTCATAACGAAATCGACGGTCAGTAATTCTTCAATATTTTCCAGTGGTGAGTTATTTGTCGCAATAATATCGGCATGCTTTCCAACTTCAATGGTACCAATACTGTCAGATAAACCTAAAAGATCAGCACTATTAACCGTTGCTGATTTAACAATATCCATTGGGCTCATGCCCGCTTTAAACATCAGAACGGCTTCTTTGGCATTGGTACCGTGTATTGATACTCCGCTGTCTGTGCCATAGGCAATTTTTACACCAGCCTTGTGGGCTTTTGAAAAGTTACCCATCATGTCACTACCCACCCGTATTGCCTTTTCCCGAATCGCTTCACTCATAAAATTAGACGATTTAGCCATTTTCACAACCGTATCCCCTGCCAGTAATGTGGGTACCAAATAGGCTCCGGTCTTTTTAAAGAGTTTGATAGCTCTCTTGCCGGTATAAGAGCCGTGCTCGATGCTATCAACGCCTGCTTCAAGCGCTGCAATAATTCCATCTTCATGATGAGCATGTGAAGCAACTTTTCGCCCCATCCTATTTGCAGCTCGAACAACTTCTTTAAGCTCATCCATCTCCATCTGTTGACCCGTTCCTGTTGCTCTGTCTGTAAGCACTCCACCGGTCGATGTGATTTTTATCCAGTCAGCGCCAAACTTGATGGCTCGACGCGTTGCTCTGCGACAATCGTAAGGTCCATCACAAATTGTTTTCGCTGTATAAAGTTCCAGTAGCTCAGGCTTAACACCACTTGCATCAGCGTGACCACCGGTTATGCCGACCACCCCTGCTGCGATAATTCTTGGTCCCTGTACCCATTCCTTATTGATTGCATCTCTAAGGGCATAGATTGCTTGAGGATCTGAACCTAAATCACGCACCGTAGTAAAGCCTGATTCAAGTGTCTTTTGTGCATACTTTATACTTTGCATCGCTACCAATTGCTCAGACATCTTGATGGCATCTTTCGATCGGTTAGGACCCAATTCCATCTGTAAATGTACATGCATGTCCATTAGACCCGGTAGAACGAACATTTCTTTTAAATCAATAACCGAAACATCATCACCAAACTCTTTTGGTTGTGCATAACCCGCTCTGACTTCAAGAATAATTCCATCTTCAATAATAATGGTTTGTTCTGCCTTAGGTTGCTTGCCTGGTATTGCTAATAATTTTCCCGCATGGATGATGGTTTTCTCTGCTAAGGAATTAACCGAAGAGATCAATAGAGATAAAACCAACAATGTTCTGATAGTGGAGTTTCTTCGGATCTGGGTACTCATAAGTCTTCTCTTTATTATTTTTGATTAATTACATGATACAAGATCTAAATCAATTAGTTACACAATTAACTTAGCTAGAATAGGCTAGATATCGATTCGTACATGATATGTGAACTTAATACTCAGATTCACCATATGACTAAGCAACAAATGGCTAGTGATTTATCGTATAAAATTCACCATTTTAAGTTATAATCTAGCCACTTTTATTGTCAGCTCTCCCCTTGAAAATTATAAATTTGCATTTATATTAGATAATGCTAATATACGCCAAATTTTAATCTAGCCCTCAGCAGTTATTCGCTTAGGCTAAGGAATATGCACATGAAATCAATATCTATGCTTTTAGTGATCG
>JAUUZN010000132.1 GCA_030589945.1 Gammaproteobacteria bacterium
CGTAACAGGGTATTCTGCAAGCCATGGGTTTGCTGTCAAACGAGCGACCACCAACATCATCACAATCTTTAATAACCAGCCAATATCATCTAGCTCAAAACGTTTGACAATAACTGCAATTGAGATCGCTTGGACTGCCAATGCTAGCGTTAATCCGGCATTATCTAGCATGATCACCGCAGCAAAGGTATAGGCGAAATGCCCTGCTAAAAATAGCCAGACAATCCAAACTGTATCCCATTTTTTTAGATTGCCTGTTGATGCAAGGAAGAGATACAAGGCTCCGAGAAGTAGAGCGTTCAAACTCCACAACCAATCTTCCATGTAAGAGGTTCCAAGAATATAGGCTGTCATTAGTGCGAATAATGGTACAACAATGGCAAGCGAGGCCCACCATGCTTTAAACTGACTCGTTACCACATTACGAATTGATAAAAGACTAAAGATTATAGAGGTGATCCCTAAAAAGATAAAATAATCGCTCTGTAAGTTAGGCATCACTTCTTTGATATAAAAATCTTGACCATGACTCACATTGATAAGAATTAATGCGACCAATTGGCCCAGAAATAAGATCCAAGGAAGAGCGGTTAAATTTTCTTTATATTTTGCACCGAGCAACAAAACCAATGCCAAGGGAGTCAAACTTAAAAGAGATGGGACAGCACTATGCTCAGAAACTATCGTCAGGCATTGAGCTACACAAACCAATAGCAACGATTGAGGAAGTAGACGTTCATACTCAGGCGCAAATTTATAAAAAATTGTTAACGGGGTGTTAGAGTTTCTAAGAGATTCTGTCTTTTGTAAGAACCAATCATTGGGAATAATGCTCATTAAGCCATAGGCAAATATTGCAAGATACCCTAGTCGCCAGCCATCTGCAGCAGCATAGTCCAATGAAATTGCCCACCAGAGAAAACCTCCAGCTAATAACCCTACCCACAACCAATACCGATAGACGTGTCTTAATAAAAACAAAATGGATGAACTGATCAACAGACTGTAGAGCATTGCTCCTAATATTTTACCACTGCCTGTAGAGACCAATATGGGTACAACATAAGCGCCAATCATCCCCATGGCCGCCAAAGCTGGTCCGTAGATTCTTGCTAACCACATGGTCGCAATTGCAACAACGGCCAAGATAATAAAAATGAGCATAGGGTTAAACATTTGATAAAAGTGGAGTGCTGCCAAAAGACTCGCAAATAAAGTGATGCTCCCTGCACCTGCAAGCATGGCAAAAACCGTATTGTTGTCTTCAGTTTTACGTCTTAACCATTCAGCTAGAATATGTAAAGCAACACCAAAGAGTACTCCACTAGTGACTCTGGCTGTAGGACCAATGAGTCCTTGTTGAATTGAATATCTCGCTAAAAATATTCCTGCCAAGGCAACGCAAAGTCCGCCTAGCCATGCCATCCAGTTATTTTGTAACGATTGGATAAAGGCAGATGGTTCTGATGGTATCTGCTCATCTCGATGAGGAATTGAAGTTGGTTCTGGTGTAATCGTTTTTTGAGCAACAATGATTTTCTCGACGGCCTTCACTGAAGGGATCGATTTTGATTTCTCTTCATCTTTGAGAGATTGAGAATCTGGTAGGTTTGTTTCAGTACTGGACGGCTTCTCTACAGATTGTTTCTTAGACACACTTTCATTAAGTTTGAGTTTGATTTGTCTAATTTCTTGCTTGAGACCCCTCACTTGAATAAAGGCAATCAATCCGAATATAGAGCCACCAAAAATGGCCACAACCAGCATCACTAAAAATTCCATCATTACTTATCCTTTTCATATAAGTAGCATGAAGACTAGGGTGTTTCCTATTTATGGTCAATGATAATCTCTTGTTATCATGCGTACCGATGTTAATCATGTCTTTTAGGCTTTGCCTTCTGCTGCCATTCGAGCTGCTGTAATCGCTGCTTGCCTTTGACACTGTAGGCCTGTTGGCGACCAGCCCAATACTGCTTCTCCCAATCAGCCTCGCTCAAATCAACTCCGTACCAGGCTGCTGCATCTCGAACAAAATAGGGATTCCATAAAAATGGACGTCCAAGAGCAACCAAATCAGCACGTCTTGTGTGCAAGATGGTATTGATCTGTGCGGGTTCGGTAATATTACCAACCGTCATGGTAGCAATTTTATTGACATTACGAATCGATTCAGCGAAGGCAGTTTGGAACATACGACCATAAATGGGCTTTTGATCGGGTGATGTTTGACCAGAGGAGACATCCATTAAATCAACGCCAGCCTCTTCAAAAGCATAGGCGATTGCGATGGTATCCTCTTCAGTGATTCCACCTTCGACCCAGTCAGATGCGGATATTCTCACCGACATCGGCTTTTCCTTCGGCCACTCTCCCCTCATTGCAGCGAACACTTCTAAGGGAAATCTCAAGCGATTTTCAATGCTTCCACCATAGTCATCGGTTCGTTTGTTGGTGATTGGTGATAAGAATGATGCCAGAAGATAACCGTGCGCTGCATGCATTTCGAGCATATCAAATCCAGCGCGATTAGCACGTTGGGTAGAACTTTTGAAATCATTAATGATCCTGTCCATACCTTCTCTATCGAGTTCTAAAGGCATGTCAGATTCGTTTTCAAAATATGGAATCGCTGATGCAGAATGTAAGGGCCAATTATCTTGCTTGTTACTCATTGGATGATCCATTTTTTCCCAACCCAGTTGCGTCGAGCCTTTTCTTCCGGCGTGTCCTAACTGCATACAGATTTTTGTTGCAGTGTTTTCATGAACAAAATCAACAATACGTTTCCACTGATATTCCTGATCATCGGTCCACAGACCGGGACAACCCTCGGTAATGCGCGCATCGGCTGATGGACAGGTCATTTCTACATACATCAGTCCCATACCGCCCTTGGCATGTCCTGAGTAATGGACAAAATGCCAATCTGTGAGGTTACCGTTTTTATCTGCTGAATATTGAGCCATGGGTGACATCACAACTCGGTTACGCAATACCATATCTTTGAGTTTGAACTGAGTAAACATGGGTGTCGGTTTACTTTGACGATAATCATATCCCGTCTCATCAAAATATCGCTGATACCAGGCATCATCAATACGAGCGACAAATTCTGGATCTCTTAAGATTAAATTATCGTAAGTAATCGATTTAGCACGACACATGACCACCATGGCAAATTGATTGATGTCCATATCCCATGAGCGGTTCATATGCTCAAACCAAGCCAATGAAACATCGGCATTATGTTGCAGTATTTGTGTCGGAGTTTCCCGTTCAGTTACATATTGTTCAAACGCTTTATCGATGGAATCTTCACCAAAGTTAACCATGGCATTCGATAAGCCTATGGCACATTCCATGGCTAATTTTGAACCCGCCCCCACTGAAAAGTGAGCAGATGCTTTAGCATCACCCAAAATAGCAATATTTTTATAATGCCAATTTTTGCAATAAATCCTTGGGAATTTCCGCCACATGGAACGATTCAATATGAGTGGATTCCCCTGTAGTTCATCTTCAAAAATCGCTTCTAGCTTTGCAGCAGAACCTGGTTCGTCAAATTCCTCAAAGCCCCACTTTTGCCAGCATTCTTCCGACATTTCAAACACCCAGGTAGAGGTGTTGGCTTCATACTGATAAGTGTGGGCACAGATAGGTCCGTATTTTGAGTCTTTAAAGAAGTAGGTAAATCCATCAACCACCCTGTTTGAGCCCATCCAAGCAAATCGATTACTTTTTACAGATATTGAGGGCTCAAAGTGTTGTTGATAATGTTCACGTATCGATGAGCTAATGCCATCGCAAGCAAGGATCATATCAGAGTCAGCAAATTGTGTTTCTAAAGTCGTTGGATCAATTCTCGTTTCAAAATGTATTTCAACACCGAGAGCGATGCAACGTTGTTGCAGAATTTTTAAAATTTTAATTCTTGAGCAACCGGCAAAACCATTTCCATCACAGCTGATTTGCTCATCCTTATAACGAATAGTGATATCGTCCCAATAAGCAAACTCATCCCGGATCAGTTCATAGGATTCTGGATCAAGACTTAAAAACTCATCCAGTGTATCGTCTGAAAAAACAATTCCAAAGCCAAAGGTATCATCGGCCCTATTCTGCTCGTAGATTTCTATTTGCCAATCGGGTTTTGCTTTTTTTGTTAACAAAGCAAAGTAAAGTCCACCCGGGCCACCACCAATGACGGTTATTTTCATGATTTTTACCCATTATTCAATTATCTGTGCTAGATTATACCTAGTTACCTTACGTGTAAACTAATTTTTAAAATGATGAATCACTAATATGAATAATTTATTATGAACAACTACTCAGCAAAGGAATCCGCTGGTTTAAAATTATGGATTGAATTGATCCGTTGTTCGAACCAACTCGAACGGACCATCGATAAAAAATTTCGTCAACATCATGGGCAAAACATTTCACGTTTTGATGTACTTTCACAACTGGCTCGTCATCAAGAAACTGGATTAACCGTGACCGAGTTAGGGTTACAACTAATTGCGGTTCAAGGCAATATCACCGGTTTAGTCAATCGGATGATTAATGATCAACTCATTATTAAAACAGTAAAGGCTGAAGATAAACGCTCCTTTGTGGTAACAATTTCATCCAAAGGACTCGCCTTATTCAAAGAAATGGCCGACAATCATGCTCATTGGATTGCAGAGGTCTTTGATTCCATGAAAACGACTCGACTCCAAGAGATCACCCAAATGCTCGGTGAAGCACGAAGCTCGATTGCAGAATTATCAAACGGAAAAAAATAATGAAACTAGCAAATCAACATGCGGTAGTAACGGGTGGAGCAACGGGGATTGGTCTTGCCATTAGTCTTGCTTTAAATAAGGCCGGTGCGACAGTAACCATTATGGGACGTAATCAACAACGGCTTGATGATGTTGCCGCAAATCATTCAAACATGCAGGCTATTCAGGTGGATATTACTGATCCAAGCAGTGTTGAAGAAGCATTTGATGAAGCATCAAAATTCGCACCGATTTCTATTTTAATCAATAATGCAGGAAGTGTGGTAACCGCGCCTTTTGCTAAAACAAGTTTTGATGCTTGGCAATCGATGATCAATATCAACCTTAATGGTACATTTTTAACAACGCAGGCTGCCCTTGAAGATATTAAATTGGCAAAACATGGTCGCATCATCAATATTGCTAGCACCTCAGGACTCAAGGGCTATGCATACACTAGTGGCTATTCTGCCGCCAAGCATGGAGTAATTGGTCTCACGCGCTCTCTTGCATTAGAGCTATCCAAAACCAATGTCACGGTGAATGCTATTTGTCCGGGTTTTACCAATACCTCAATTGTCGAAGAAGCCATAAAAAACATCACCACAAAAACAGGGCTCACCGAGGAGCAAGCACTGCAACAATTGACCGCTCATAGTCCACAAAAAAGGCTCATTGAACCTGAAGAAGTTGCTGAATCGGTGCTCTGGTTATGTCAGAGGGAAAGTCGCTCAATCACTGGTCAATCCATTGTTATCGCTGGCGGAGAACTCATGTAATGACGAATTTAATCTCACACACTACCTTTGATGCCGCTACGTACCAGCCAAAACATTTCTGCTGGTCATTTACTGATGGCATCGCAACGGTCAGTCTCGATAATCCTGAACGCAAGAATCCCCTAACCTTTGAATCTTACGCTGAGCTTCGCGATACTTTTCGAGTCTTACAATATTCTAATGATGTGAAGGCGGTTATCTTCGCATCAAAGGGCGGTAATTTTTCTTCAGGCGGAGACGTCCACGACATCATTGGTCCCTTAGTGAAAATGGACATGACTGAACTCTTAAACTTCACTCGCATGACGGGTGATTTAATAAAGGCCATGCGAGCCTGTCCACAGCCCATCATCGCAGCCGTTGAAGGCATTTCTGTTGGAGCCGGAGCGATTATTCCCATGGCTTGTGATTTACGCATTGGAACTGCCGACAGCAAAACTGCCTTCCTCTTTAACAAGGTCGGACTTGCAGGATGTGACATGGGTGCCTGTGCCATTTTGCCACGAATTATTGGACAGGGTCGAGCCTCCGAACTACTCTATTTAGGGCGTACTATGAGTGGTGAAGAAGGATATCAATGGGGCTACTTTAATCAGCTAGTTACCTCAGACGAACTGACTGCTGCGGCTGAAAAAATGGCGCGTAAAATTGCCAACGGCCCAACCTTTGCAAATGGTATTACTAAAAATCAGCTCAATCAAGAATGGAATATGGGACTCGATGCAGCCATTGATGCTGAAGCTCATGCTCAAGCCATTTGCATGCAGACAGAAGATTTTGTTCGAGCCTATGAGGCATTCGTTAAAAAAGAAAAACCCGTATTTAAGGGCGATTAAGTTTAGGCCCATTAAATTAAGGCCAATTACATAAAGGGAACAAAAATGATTGATCAAAGCTATCTAGATTGGCCATTTTTTGAAGATCATCATCGCCAATTAGCGACTGATTTAGAGCAATGGTGTTGTCAAATACTAGATCCACTTGCAGCAAGTCCAGAGTTCCACACAGATGTTGATAAAAGTTGTGCTGAACTTGTTGAACGTCTTGCCGAAGGCGGTTGGTTAGAATATACCGTGCCCAAAGCATACGGCGGTAAATTTGATCAACTTGATGTACGATCACTTTGCATCATTCGTGAAACCCTTGCGCGTCATGATGGACTGGCTGACTTTGCGTTCGCAATGCAGGGGCTCGGCAGTGGCTCCATAAGTCTCTTTGGCTCCGATGCCGTAAAAGAAGAATATTTAAATGCCGTATCGAAGGGTAAAAAAGTTGCCGCCTTTGCGCTCACCGAACTCGACTCTGGCTCTGATGTTGCCAACATGAGTACCACGGCTGAAGATAAGGGGGATCATTATCTGGTCAATGGTGCAAAAACATTCATTTCAAATGGTGGTATCGCACATTACTACACGCTTTTTGCAAGAACAGGAGAGGCACCTGGTGCAAAGGGTATTTCAGCGATGATCCTAGACGCAGATACCAAAGGTCTTGAGATCTCCGAGCGCATCAATGTCATTGCTCCTCACCCTCTAGCCACCATTACCTTTAAAAATTGCAAGGTTCCAAAATCAAAACTGTTGGGTAAAGCTGGTGGAGGATTTAAAGTCTCCATGGCCACACTGGATATTTTTAGAACAACAGTGGGAGCGGCAGCAATGGGCTTAGCTCGACGAGCACTGTCAGATGCCATTCAACGAACCAAAGACCGCCATTTGTTTGGTGCACCCTTACATAATTTACAGCTCGTTCAAGGCATGTTAGCAGACAGTGCAGTTGACATTGATACTTCAGCTCTGTTGATCTATAGAGCAGCCTGGACCAAAGACACTAAGGATCAACGAGTGACTCGTGAAGCGGCCATGGCAAAACTTCATGCCACAGAAACAGCTCAGCATGTCATTGACCGTGCAATCCAAATATTCGGCGGTATGGGTGTGGTACAGGGTGTTAAGGTTGAACAACTTTATCGAGAAGTTCGTTCACTACGAATTTATGAAGGTGCAACAGAAGTGCAAAAAGTAATCATCGCCAAGCAACTGCTGGCTGATTGAATTTTGGTAGACTAAATAAGCACCCGGAGTTTAGAAAATGTCAGAATTATCAGATACCCATATTACCGACACCCGCTCACTGGATGACATCGCCAATGTCCCCGATCGTAAAGAACC
>JAUUZN010000050.1 GCA_030589945.1 Gammaproteobacteria bacterium
ATTTCAAATAACTCTACCGATATTTTGACTGGAGATTCAGCGGCCTGTCGATTGACTTTCGATAATAACGAAGTAGTTTTAAATGGGCTCATTGTCGTATCAATGCGATGCATTTCATCAAACACAGCCTGTTTGGCGAGCTGAGCTTTAACTGGGTCGTCTAAATAAAATCGAACTCTAACTTCAGTTCCCATTACAGGAAAACGATGGTCGATCCACTCTGCATAAAGATTCGCACTGAGGGCACACAAAATAACAAATAATGGAATTTGTTTAATCAAAAATGAGGATGGTTTCACTAGGAAGGGATAAAGCTAATGCGATAATTGTCGTTCCAAACAGCAACCTTCATTGCGGTAAATCGGATGGAGCGAATTTTTGATAGAAGCCTTTTTTCTAATTTTGGATTATTGAGTTCACTTGAAACAATGGACACTTTTGAGACTCGTCCGTCCGCTTCAATGGCAATTTTGAAAATAACTTCGCCACGCATACTCGGAGTTTTTCGAAGAGCTCTATTATAAAGAGTAAAGAAAGAGCTCTTGTTTTGATCCATGAATCGTTCTATATTTTCAGCGGGTCTTTGAGCTAATCCACCACCATCAGCTGAGCGAGACTGATCGACCTTAGCTGCGGCAAGATTACTCGAAACCTGTCTTGAACCACCACCTTCTAGGCCAACTCCACCCATGTTGCTGCTGGCTTTGGCTATTGTTACACCGCCACTACCCTGTTTGGCTTTGTTGACAATCATGTCACGGGTCACTGTTTTTGCTTTACCCACATCTGAGGATAAATCACTAGCGTTGGCAACCTTTTTACTGGTGGATGAGTCTCGCAAATCTGCAAACACATCAAATACTGCTAAACTTTTCTTCGCCTTCTCGCGTGCATCTTTACGATTACCTTTAGGTTTTTCTTCAACAATAACTTTCTGTTTCGGCTTTTCAATAACTTCTGGTTCTGGTTCTGGTTCTTTTTTCTTTTCAGGTTCTTGCTCTTTTACAGGTTCTTTTTCAACAATCTTAGGTGGTGGCGGCTTCACAACTTTTCGTTTTTTCTGCTCTATGACTAACTTTACAAAGCGGTCAGGAATTTCTGCCCGTGATTTTACAGGCTTCTCCCTGAGTACAGTTGTTGCGACCAATACTGAAAATATAACAAATAATAATATCAGCGTACCCAGGATGGCACGAAATCGTCGCTCATCTTTTTGATCACTATCCCAAGGGAGTGGATTATTTGTACGCAAAGGGTTCATTTTTATTTTGAGGCCTTCTTACTGACGGCCAAAGAAATCTTTTTAAAGGGAGTTTCAGATAAGGTCTGCATTATTCGCTTGAGTAAACTGTATGGTACTTGGCGATCGGCAAGGATAGTGACTTCTGTTCCATCTTCACTTTCTACTTCGTCTTGATCCCATATTTGTTGTGCATGACTTAATAAAGACAGTTTAAGTGCTTCGATAACGATCTCATTCGATTGCTGTAACTCTTCAATGGTGATCACTCGCTTGCCTTGGACAATAATGTCCTTCGCGCTGACCATGATGATGACTGTCTCTTGAGGATGTTCCTCGGCGATAGAATCAGGTAGTTTGATTATTTTTGAATTGGGTAGTTGGTGTACACCTGATGAATTAAAGAGTAAGAAAAATACTAAAATGGTAAAAATATCCATCAAAGAAACAAGCTGTAATGTCGCTGAACCAAAACGCTTATGGTGACGCTCCATGCGAGCAGCTCTCATTGATTTTTTCATTATTTGCCTCCCGTACTGGTCACAGAAGGATCGTCCGGAGCACTACCGATAGAGACATCGGGAAATAACTCTCCAGGTAATTCCTCAGAACCATCTTCAGGTATGATTAATCGTACTGCGTCCATTGTTCTAATGATGAGATCATAAGAGGTATCCGCTTCTGCAAGAATGGTTATTGTTGTAGAGTCGGTGACCTGTGCTTTTATAGCCTGTAATTTAAGATTCAAATTCTTAAAGGCCGCATCATCAAAACTTCGGTAGTCATCTTCAGCATTTTCAATGAGCAGCAGTGGAAACTCAGAGATAACACCGGCATTTCGCTCGGCGAGTACAAGACGTGATTTCCTCAGGACAACTTCTAGTTGCATGGGAGGATCATCTTCTAAAGGCTGTTCTGCAGCTGAATTACCCGGTAGATTCAACTTCAAAATACTGACTTGGGAAAATACAGCGGTGATCAATAGAAATGGAATTAGCACAACCATCAAGTTCATGAAGGCGGTGATGTTCAATTCAGTCTGAACGTCCCTGACTTTACGATTACGCTTGCGCATGACGATTAAGCTTGTGGTTTAGTTGCTGTTGACTTGTATTTCAAGCTATCCATTTTCATACGGTGCTTGCGTAATATATTAATAAATTTAACCGAGACCATTTCCAAACTATCAACAATAACGGTTGTTTTAGTTTGTAGGAAGGTAAAGGATAATAATAAAGGGATCGCAGCCATCAAACCAAAGGCAGTTGTATTCATCGCAACAGAAATACTTGCTGATAATAAATTGGCCTTCTCTGAAGGGTCAACATTAGCAACCGCTGTGAAGGCGCTAATTAAGCCCATAATCGTTCCAAGTAGGCCAAGTAAAGTAGCGATGTTAGCAAACGTCGCTAAATAGGGTGTACGTTTTTCTAATTTTGGTAGCACTTCCATAAGTCCTTCTTCCATGGCAAGTTCGATATCATCATGACGCTTACCAAGCTGACTTTGTTGCATACCATAATTCAAAATGCGACCAATGTCTGAACTAGAACTGTTGGTTATTTCTTCGGCCTTGATGAATTCACCTCTTAGCAGTAATGGAAGAATGTCTTGCCACATAATTTGGTTATTGCGTTTCACAGAACTCAGGAATATAAATCGCTCGATAGCAATAGCCATACCGAAGATAAACACCACCAAAATGATGTACATGAAGGTGCCACCATCTTGCATAAATCTGACTACGATTTCCCATGGATTTTCTTCAATGACCGGTGCGATTGCGGTAGCGGCAACATTGGTAGCAGCCAGAAGCGTTGAGTTAATCATAATTTTCCCTTAGATTGTTTGCGATTAAACGATAGTTCTTTAAATATCAGGTTGTTATCTTCAAATTATAGTATCAGAAGCTTGTTTAAACTGATTACTAGTTCGCACTTTGAACACTCATCGAGTCAATAGGTTCATCAGTAACTCTATCTTAGATTTTAGATATTTCAATCTTTATGTTGACGTTGCTTCAAAAATAAATTGATATCCCTTCGATACGACGCAGGATCTAATAATTTAAGATTCGGTTGCCACACCGATGTAATGTCTGAAGATTGCCCGTCAAGTAAAGGAGAACGCCAAGGCACGATGATCAATGAACGTGGCGACTCTTTATTTCCGGTGACACTCATGCCTAATATCTGTGGTGAATTACTCTCTACTTCAGCAGCAAAATAGAGACTGTTGTATAAAAATAACAGGACTAACATAAGTGCTTTCATTGTTAATGATCCTCACTTTGTTTTTTGATACGTTGTTTTATGTCTGCCAACCAATTATTAACCCTGTCGTCAGATTTATCTTGAGCCGTCAATTGCAGTTCGTACTGTTCATAATATTCCAGTGCAGCATCTAAATTATGCAGGTAAAGGTCTTGCAAAATTGCCATATTCGCTAGACTTGCCAAATGATATGGATCAGCTAACAGTGCTTTTGAATTCAGTAGTTCGGCATTTTTGAAGTGGCCTTGCGTACGTTGATAGGTTGCAGCCAGTGTCAGCATTCTGGCAGAATGAATATTATTGTTTGCTGCTGTCTCTATTAGAGTATTAATTGTTAAATTAATAGATTTATTGTCAGTAGAATTATCTAGCTGAGTCTCATCATAAATAAGGCGCAGTAGGTTGTAATAGGCCGCTTCCATTTCAGGCTCAATTTTGATGGTATTCCTAAAGCCATTCATCGCTTCTTTGGGATTGGTTTTAATCAGAGCATAAGCTCGCTCAAATGATGCAACTGATCGTTGCGACCAGATTTTAGCGGGGACAGTATTTGCTGGGATTAATGTTGTTGTACTGGTAGTGTCACTCGTCGAAACAAGTTCTTCAGGTTGGTTAATGTTCTGAGTTGTAGAACAGGAAACCGCTAACATTGCCAGCAATAGCAGTATTATATTACGGTGATTTTGCATAATCATCGATGATCTCCGGTTTCTTGTAACGAGCAGGGAGTAACAATTCAAGTTCTGAGAAACTATCTCTTATCCATGAATCCCACACAGAACTCTTTGTTAGGCTTACATTGGCTTCAAAGGCTTCAATGGCCTGATCTTCCATTGGAAAAACCCGTTCTTCCAGTAGTGTTTCGTATTCTTCAAGCTCTATTTCAGACATTCCTTTGGGTCGATCGGACTCTAATATCGACAGAGCTAATAGTGCATAAAGCTCCCCGATTCTATGACCTGACTCAGTGGTTGCTAGTTGAATATTATAATCGATGACTTTTGAATATCCCTTTAAGGCTGCATCGAGTTTCTTACGTTTTTTTGTTAATGAACGTCTCAGTGGTTGAGTTAATCGTATTGCCTGATATTCAGTAAAAATATCGGTCGTTAAACTCAGCTGGGATTGCGCTGCCAAAGAGCGAGCACGGACATCTTTAAGTTGGTGGGAATCAACAGTTAGTATTATTTTTCTACGCCAAAAATCCTGTTTCCATTTTATTTTTTGTGCACCATACAATTGAATTAAATTATTTCTGGCTTCTAAGGAGAGGTCGTAAGGCTCATCAAATTGTTTAATGTATTTTTTCCAAAGAGCTACGGATTTATTTTTTGATTCAATATCTTCAAGTTTCATCCAGCTCGTGGCTGCCTGCCATGTAGCCGTTCTTGCAAGAGTACTATCCTTTGTCGTTGCTGCAACTAACTCATATTGTTTTGCAGCGCCTTGCCAATCACCGAGTGCTTCATAGGCGATAATCAACTTTGCAGGAATACTGGCTGAGAGCGTATGGTTTGGATAATTTTTAATGAAGGATTCAAGAACCGTAACAGCCCGTCTGTAGGATTTTATTTCTAGCAGTAATGTTGCTGCATCAAATTCTGCGCTGACTCGCTCCTTAGAATTAGGTTCAATGCTTCCTAATCTTAAAAACTGATTGATGGCTTTGTCATATTGTTTATTTTCTTTAAATGCCTCGGCCTGTTTATAAATTGCCTGTGCTCGTCTTGCATGGAAATCTGACATCTTGTTGGCAGGATACTGATCAGTATTAAAGATTAGAGTGAATGCCACTTCAGCCAGTTGATAATGCTTAAGATCAAATTCGCCATTTGCAATAATTTCACGAGCTCTTTTTTTATGAGGTACCGTAGCCCAAGGAGTATCATCCATGGTTCTCGCTAGGGCGACTGCCACTTCTGTTTGACCATCACCCAGTTGTAACTCAATGGTTTGGGCGATAACAATGGCAGCTCTTTTGCTGTTCGGAAATTGATTTTTAAAGGTAAGGCCGGCTTGAATAAGTGCTTTACGTGATTGAGCAATCGCATCTCTAGAAATGCCATTTTTGGCATTTTCCAATGTAGCAAACTGATGCTGTCGACCGAGAATGACCCTGAATCCAGCCTCTTCTTTTCTATCCTCTGATAGGTTATTTTCTTCATAGGCAAGAATTTGGTATTCGTTGATGGATGCTAGACGCTCACCGGCATCATTAAGAGTTTCAGCCAGTAACCATCTTTTGTCATCCACTTTTGGATGATCTTGGAAACTCTCTAGAAACACTCTGTACCATTTTGCGGCAGTTTTATAATCCGCAGCCTTCTTAGATTCTTGAGCCTGGGTATGATGATAATTAATAACGTCTTCAAGATTTGAATAGAGCCAGGTTGAAACTTCTGCTGAGCGCTGTAGTCCTGATTGCTCCCAGTAGGGAGCGTTAGACTGATAATGAATAACGAAGGATTCTTTCGCCTTGAGTATCAAATCTATAAATCCAGACTTTGCAAGAACGTCAATTCCCTTATGTTCAAATGCTGGAGCTAGCTTATTATATGGATTGGCTTCAACAAAGGTGAAGTAAGTTATGGCAGTATCTTGAAACCGTTCTTGACTGCTGAATAAATTTGCTAAAGAAAGATAAAGTTCAGACTCAAATTCAGTATGTCCATGAGTAGAAAAGTGTCGGGCAAGAGATTTTGCGCCATCCATATATGAAAGGCTTAGAGCCGTTACACGATAGGTTTCAAGGATCAGTGTATTCTCAGTTTGGGTGCGACTTTCAGGGCTTTTATAAATTATATTTAATAGTTCGAGAAAGTCTTTAACTCCCAAATCATAATCTTGTTTTTTAAAATAGGTCCAGCCACGTTTAAATAATGCGCTGTTATAAAAACTATTTAACTGACCAGACTGAGGGTTATTCTCATGACTTAACACCTGATCATAGAGTGTTAGAGCCGTTGTGTAACTCTTGCGACGATAAGCATCCTCAGCCATACGGAAACTGGCTTCAACAACTTCAAAGTCTGTGCCTTTAAATTGTGTAATTTCCGTGAGCAACTCATTCGATAAATCTTGTTGACCGGCTAGTTCAAGAGTTCGAGCCAATTGATATTGTATTTTTGTAGCTTCAATTTTATCTGGGTATTGACTGAGTAAACGTTGATAATAACTCGCAGCCAAGTTGAGATGTTGGTTCATCGACTCAGTGTTGTCATCAATAAGTTCATTATCGGCAATCATCGATTCAATCTCAGCGAGGCGCTGTAATGATTCCGCAATCAAATTAGGCGCAGAGGTACTTTGCATTAATTTAAGATAACTGTCTCGAGCCTGCTCTAAAGAGGCCGATGGAATTTTTGTAGATGGCAAAGAAACCGGTTCAATAGCCAGTGAATTAATCAGTGGCTCTGTAATCGGTTGAGGACGATTTTTATCGAGCTCAGAGGTTATATAATTAAGTGGGTTGAGCTTATCGATGGTAGAACTGAGCGTCGAGGTTATCGTTGAACAGCCGGTCATTAATATTACTGATGCTGCTACAAGCGAAACCCGATAGCCTTGAGAGTAGTTACTCATTGTTAAGTAACTCCTCACTAATGGCTTTAAATCTCAACCGAGCTAACGCGAGATTTGCCTGTTCAGCAAGATCGTTCAAAGCTATTTTACGCTCGTTTGCAAATCGAATAAACTCTGTGGACATGGCTTCTTCGAGTTCAAGTTGCAAGGACATTAGCTGTTCAGAAACATCTTTGCCCTTGGAAACCAATTGTTTGACCTTTTGAACATCAATTAATAATTGGGGTCTAGGATTGCTAATCAAATCCTTCAGTCTTGTCAGACGATTATTCATCTCTGATATTGTACGTTGAAGTTGTTCCATACTATTTTCTACTGCAAAAACATTGGCAGAATGTTTACGATGAAAACCCCACTTGGCTACACCATCGAGTCTGCGATACTTTTCAATCTTTTCTGTACCCACTTCTTCTGGAATGTTACGAATAATATTTTTAGCGGATTGCAATTGTTGCCAATATCCATAGTCTTCTGGTGAGAGGATATCTTCGGCAACAGCCTTTAATTTTTGTTGTTTGAATTGCTCATTGATGGATTGATAATTATTTTCAAAGTTTTGAGCTGAATTTGAAACGAGCATCTGATTGATATTTTCAGAACGGCTTTGGTACTTGAGTTCATTTTCTTCGAGAACAACGGCAATAATAGGTAATGATTCCAAGCTGGAGTTTAATTTTACCTTTAAGGCATTCAACTGCTTCCAGTTTTCAAGCAAGTTATAGAATGAAGCATCAGCGATGAGTTGTCTTACCAATGATTTTGAATCATTGACCCCCAGTTCTGAGGTGTCGGAGGTGAGTACCAGACGCCACCAATTATTTTCAATCATGCTGTCGAGTTGTGTAATCGCTATTAACTGTTGCTGCAATGCAGACTCGTATCCTTCAACAGCCTTCTTTAGATCACCTAGTTCCTGATAAGCATAAGGTACTGCTAACCAAGATTCTTGAACAGTCGGTTCGAGATTTTCATTTCTCAATGAAAGTGTTTTCCAATAGGTGAGGGCTTCTTCAAATTGATGAGTTTGTGCAAAACTCCAACCCAATAGTAGCAGTGCATCGTTTGAGATGAGCCCATCTAACCGGGTATTGAGTAGTAACGTTCTAGCTTCTGTGGGACGACCATTATTAATAGCATTAAGTGCAAGAGCTAGTTTTGCCTGATCAATGAGCGCAAATTGTTCTTGACCCGTTGGGGTCATAGAACTGATCTTAAGTAGAAGATCACGGCCTCGTTGTTGTGCTGAAGGGTCTTCAAATTTCAGCAGTGAAAGACCGTGATTGTAGAGAGCATAATATTGCAAGTTTCCTTTATTTGAAATGTTCTCGAGTTCTTTGGCTGCTAAATCATACTGGTTAGTTGAAAAATAGATTTGCGCCTGCATCATCTTTTTAGATGTGAGTTCGTCAGTTGGTAAATACTGCTCTTCTGCTAAATTCAACCAGTGCTGAGCAGCGTTAAAATCTTGACCTTGGAAATAGACCCGCGCCATGGCAATGGACAGACGTGATTTGAGTTTAATGTTGAGGTTGTCTACGCCGATAGCATCCAGTCTTTTCTGAGCTTCAAGTGCTAAGCCAAGGTCTAGTAGTAGACCTGCAGCTAAAAGATCAGCCTGAGCTTGATTAGGCTCGAGGCGGTTTCTTGATTCTCTGGCATAGAGTCTTATTAAAGCTTCCATTTTGTCGCCACTAAAATGAAAAAATAAAACCTCACCCCATTGTAAACTTGCGATGACTTGGGGTTCTTTAAAATCATCAGCAGCAGACAGCTGAACCGGAATGAATCCCGTCAGTAGCGCGACTATAAAAATTAGTTGTTTAATGAGCCACTTATCCAAGACGAATGCCTTCTAGCAATTTCAAGGTTCAATTCCAAGTTTTGATTTTAAACTGTGGCTGTTGTGTTGCCTGATTATCAACAATTTGAATTTCGAATGCTTTTTCGCCCTCATTTTTTTCAAATTTTAGGCTAACAGCACGTTTATAGTCTCTTTCGTGAGTTCCAATACCCGTAAAAAATGCGACTAATTCGTGTTCACCTGAGGCAATATTACCAAGATAAAGGGGTTGAATTGCGCCTCTTTTTAATGCTTCGATATCCTTGTCAGTATATAGAAATGAAGTAATGGCCTTGCCGTCTAGCTTGAGTTTGACGGCTTCAAGTTTGAAAAATCGCCCAAAATCCATCGATACATAGAGTGCCAGTCGTGTTGAAGCTGGGTGCAGCAGATCTTCTTCGAGTAGAAATAAATCTCTATTTAATTCAATAACTTGGGCTTTGATGTTGTTTGTTCTTTGAGTCAAATTACTTTCATCAGCCTGCTCACTGGCATGTAATGCAGTACCGCTGAAAATAATTAAAAATATCCCGGTTAGTAATCGCTTCACTTCAATCTCCTTGGTCTTCGAAATAAACTAATCGATGTGAATTTTGACGCGTTTATTAGAGTGTCGTTAGCATAACTGGAAACATCACTACAAAATGTTGCCTAGATCACAGTTTTGCTGCGCTGTATCCTCATCATATTATAGCCAAGATACTGATTATTAATATCTAATTACATAATTAAATGTTTGTAAGATTGATTCAACTATTTTTTTTAGGCAGTATACAAATCAGAAAAACTAATCCACTAAAAATTTTTCAGGAGATATCCCTTTGAAACTCAGATTGATTTTAATTCTAATTCCATTACTTGTTGTTGCCTGCTCTAAACAACCAGAGGTTGAATCTAATACAAAAGATACCGAAGAAAATCAAGCAATACCCGGAGTCACTTTAGTTGAAGAAGTTAAGGCGCAACCAGGTAAGACTATTATCTCATACAGAAAATTCGTATTAGATAACGGTTTAAAAGTTATTCTCCATGAAGACCATTCAGATCCATTGGTGCATGTTGATGTGACATTCCATGTAGGCTCAGGCCGAGAAGAACCAGGTAAGTCTGGTTTTGCACATTTCTTTGAGCATATGATGTTCCAAGGATCGGAGAATGTTGCTGATGAAGAACATTTTAAAATTATTACTGAAGCAGGGGGCACCTTAAACGGTACAACCAATGGTGATAGGACCAATTATTTTGAGACCGTGCCAGCGAGTCAACTGGAAAAAGTACTTTGGCTAGAGGCTGACCGTATGGGATTTTTAGTTGATGCGGTGACACAGGAAAAATATGAAGTTCAGCGTGAAACTGTCAAAAATGAACGAGGTCAAAGTTATGATAACCGACCATACGGACGACTGAGCGAACGTGTCTCAGCAGCTTTATATCCTGAAGGACATCCTTATTCATGGCCGACCATTGGTTTTATTGATGATCTTAATCGCGTTAATGTGAATGATCTGAAAGCATTCTTCCTAAGATGGTACGGGCCAAATAACGCGACGTTAACCATTGGTGGTGATCTCAACGAAGAAGAAACTTTGAAATATGTTGTTAAATATTTTGGCCCCATTACTCGTGGTCCAGATGTCACAATGCCTGAGAAGCCGGTAGTGACGCTTGATGAGGACCGTTATATTTCCATGGAAGACAATGTTCATTTACCGTTACTGCGCATGACATACCCTACAGTATCAATTCGTCATGAAGACGAGGCGCCCATCGATGTGCTTTCTTCTATTCTTGGTGGCGGTCAATCATCATTGCTCTATAAAAACCTTGTTAAAAATCAATTTACCGTAGGTGCTTACGCAGGACACCCCTGTTCAGAGTTGGCCTGTACATTTACTTTTACCGCGCTACCTCATCCAGCATCGGGTAAATCCTTAGCTGAACTTGAGAGCATCATTCGTGAAACTTTGGTTGAATTTGAAAAACGAGGTGTTAACGATGACGATTTATCGAAAGTTAAAGCCAGTATGGAAGCAAGTTATATCTTTGATCTGCAAAGTGTTCGTGGCAAAGTCAGCACTTTAGCCGCGAATGAAACCTTTACTGGAAATCCGAATTACATCGAAAAAGATATTGCTCGTTATGCAAATGTAACTAAAGAAGATGTGATGCGCGTATTTAAGCAATATATTAAAGGAAAATCTGCGGTGATTATGAGCATTGTTCCTAATGGTAAGCCAGAGACGATTGCTGCAAAAGATACCTTTAAGCCACCGATACGTTCCTTTTTAACGACCCAAGTTGAAACCTCATCGGATGAATTAGAACTGCGCCGAACAAAAGATACTTTTGATCGTAGCAAGATGCCACAGGCAGGAACCAATAAGGCAGTGGATGTGCCCACCATGTGGCAACAGCAGATGACCAATGGTCTAAAAGTACTTGGAACTCAGAGTCTGGAAACGCCAACGACATCCATGTTATTGAAAGTGCCTGCAGGTCATTACTATGAGGCAACAGACAAGGCCGGTACCGCATCCTTACTGGCCAGTATGTTAGATGAAACGACCTTAGCTCGTAGCAGTGAAGATATGAGTTCAGAACTCGAAAAATTGGGTAGCAGTGTTTCAATATCTCCTACGAGTTTATATTTGAATATAAACATCAATGCAATGTCTAAGAACTTTGCAGCGACTCTTGAACTGGTTAAAGAAAAATTATTACAACCGGCATTTGATGAGAAAGATTTTGAACGCGTTAAAAGTACAGCTATTCAAGGTGTTCAGACCAGTAAAAAGGGGGCGTCTTATTTAGCTTCAACGGCTTACCGAATGCTATTAAATGAAGATAATATTGCATCAAAACCAACGGCAGGAACTGAGTCTACAATTGGCAATATAAGCCTTGAGGATTTAAAAGCTTTTTACGAACAACATTTTAAACCATCATTAGGTCAAATTATTGTTGTATCCGATATGAAAAAAGAAGCCATTACTAAAAACTTGGCACAACTTAATAGTTGGAAAGGCGATAGTCCCACTCTGAGTCTAGAAATTCCCGTATCAGATGTGAAAAAAGGAGTCATTTATCTCGTTCATAAAGACAATGCCGCCCAATCTGCCATACGAATAGGTAAACGCTCTCTTACTTTTGATATTATGGGTGAATACTATCAGGCTGGCTTGATGAACTTTGCACTGGGCGGGGCCTTTAATAGTCGAATCAATTTAAATTTGCGTGAGGACAAGGGGTATACTTATGGCGCGCGGTCTGGATTTAGTGCGAATAAATTGACAGGAACCTACACTGCACGGGCTCAAGTTAAGGCTGATGCAACTGACAAATCAATTATTGAATTTGTGAAAGAAATTAGTAATTACCATGATGCTGGCATCACTGCTGAAGAATTAGAGTTTATGAAAAAATCGATTAATCTTCGTGATGCTCTTCGATACGAAACACCTTCAGCGAAACTTAATTTCTTAGCGCAAATCTTAGAGTACGATTTAACGCCTGATTTTGTTAAAACACGGGCGAGTATTGTTGACAAGATTACAGCAGAAGAAGTCAATGCATTGGCTAAAAAGCATCTGGATGTTAAAGAGATGATTATGGTTGTTGTTGGTAATTCAGAAGTTCTGAAACCTCAACTTGAAGCGCTGGGTTATGAAGTGGTGAACTTTGAAATCTAGTGGTGATTAGCCCTATCATCATTTAACTAACTTTAGAGCATCATTAGTCTTACAAGAGCGCCAAATCGCTGAGAAATCAGTCATTTGGCGTTTTTTTTGGTCTATCCCTTCTAATTTATCTCAAAAAGTATTTAATAATGGGGAATATTATTTATGTTCATTCGTTGTATCTATAGACGTAATTAAATTCAAATGTAAATATGACTTTATTATCGATTAAAAAAGTATCGATTTAAAAAGTATTAATGAAAACATTGGATAAATAATGGAACAATCGCTGCCAACAGTGCAATTATTGACTCGTAGTGCATATTCTCTGGCCTATCAGATGCTTGGTAAAAGAGAGGATGCTCTTGATATTGTTCAAGATGCTACCGCTATAGCGCTGAGTCATGAAAGTGCACCTGCGCAACAAAGTAGTGATTTTAAACCCTGGTTTTTCAGAGTTGTAAGAAACCGGGCTCTCGATCAGTTACGACGGCAAACACGATTTAGCCATGAGCCAATCGAAAATGATTCAATGCTTAGTGGAGCTGCCACTAATCCAGAACAGATATTACAACAGGAACAATTAAAAGATACTTTGCATCGGGCGCTGATGGAATTAAAAGTGGAACAACGTGAAATTATATTTCTTAAGGATTATCACGGATTCAGTTACGCCGAAATTGCCGAAATTCTTGGTATACCTAAGGGTTCGGTGATGTCAAAGTTGCATCGGTCAAGGTTAGTTTTACGGGCCTTATTTTCTGAAGATAAAAAATTAACTGAGGATAAAAAATGAGTAGCTGTGAGCATGTATCTGAAAAAATGTCGGGCTTTATCGATAATGAATTGACTCAGCAGGAGTCTCAAAAAATTCGGGTACACATTGAACAATGTAAGTCCTGTAGTCAATTGCATGCTGATCTAATGGACATGCAATCTAAGATTAAATCAATACAATCAGATGGTGGCGAAGAAGCTGCTTTGGAGAAAATAATGGAAGATTTAGGCGCGAAGAAAACGCAAAACTGGGGTTGGATATTTGTAGTCATTGGTTCTGTAATGATGATGGGATATGCTTCAATGAACATTCTTTCAGAAATTGACCTAACAACATTTGAAGGCTTTTTCTCAACACTCATTGGTTTAGGTGGGTTATTACTCTTTATCAGCGTTATTCGACAAAGAATGGTTGCTAGTAAAACGGATAAATATAAGGATATCAATTTATGAATAATATAATTGTAAGCACAACAGATAGTATTGCCGGTAAAAAGGTCGTTAAAACTTTAGGTATAGCGCGAGGCAATGCTGTTAGGGCTCGCCATGTGGGTAAGGATATACTTGCTGGTCTTAGAACTCTCATTGGTGGTGAAATTCATGAATACACTAAATTAATTGCTGAAAGCAGAGAACAGGCACTTGATAGAATGCTCGATGATGCTAAAAAATTGGGCGCAAATGCAATCATTGAAACACGTTTTACTACATCGACAATAGCAGCTTCCGCTGCCGAGTTGTTGGCCTATGGTACTGCTGTAGTTATTGAAGATGAATAGTTAATCTAGAAAACTTTATAGATGGTCATTGGAAATGAATTCGTCGAGAGTTTTCAATAATTTTTCGACCTCTAAGGGTTTACCTAAATGCGCATTCATTCCACAATCGATGGATTTCTTTGAATCTTCAACCATCACATTGGCTGACAAAGCGATAATGGGTAAATCTTGATGAGTAGGATTTTCACGAATTTTACCTGTTGCTACATAACCATCCATGATGGGCATTTGAATATCCATTAAAACCGCATCGAAATTAATTTTATTAATTAAATCAATCGACTCAAGGCCATTCATTGCGGTGGTAACCTGTATTTTAGCTTTCACAAGGATTGTCCGAGTTATAGTTAGATTAACCTTATTATCATCGACCAGTAATACGTGTTTCCCCGCTAATCTAGGAAATTGATCAGCAACAGTTGATTTTTTTGAGGGTGTTTGTTGCTGTTGTTCATCCTCCTCATTAGCTACTAATTGTTTAGTGTCCGCTTCGCCATCATTGACTTGATCAAAGGACAAGGCCAGAAAAAAAACACTTCCTTCACCAAGGACACTATCAACTTCAATTGAGCCACCCATGAGAATACTCAAGTTTTTGCAGATGGATAATCCAAGTCCAGTACCACCAAATCTTCGAGTTGTAGAATGATCGGCCTGAGTGTACGTTTTAAAGAGTCGGGTGATTTGCTCTTCGTCCATCCCAATACCGGTATCAGTAATTTTAAAAAGCAGTGATATTCTATTTTTCCTTATCTTAGATACACTAACCGTTAATACAACTCTTCCTGTATCGGTAAATTTTGTCGCATTGTTTAATAGATTATTGAGAATTTGTCCTAACCTGAGTTCATCTCCAGAAATAACCGCAGGCACATCATCATCTACAATGACGGTATATTTTATATCATGAGGATTAATCAATGTTTCAACTTGCAGAGATATGTTTGTAATTAAGTTCATTAAGGAGAAGGCTTTATTCTCAACTTCTAACTTACCCGCTTCAATTTTAGATAGATCGAGTACGTCATTAATTAACATCATTAAAGTCGAGGAAGATTTCGTTAAGATTTTTACGTAATCCGTTTGCTGTTTATCGAGGTCCGTTAATTCAAGAAGGTGTGATACACCAACGACTGCATTCATGGGTGTACGTATTTCATGACTCATATTCGCCAAAAAGTCTGATTTTGCAATATTTGCATCTTCAGCCACTTCCTTAGCTATTTGCAATGAAGTTTCTGCTTTTATGCGCTCAGCGATTTCAGAATGCATGCGCCTGTTAGTACGAACGATAATCAGTATGATGAGTAATGTGGTCAATGATATGGGTAGAGTCCACATTAAGAATGAATTTATATCGGCAGCCTGATTTACGTGTATGGACAACCAATTATTGGCAATGGCTGTTCTCTGATTAGTATCAATAGAGCGGATGACTTTATTGAGAATGTTCACCATGGGTTCCAGACCTTTGCGAACTGCCATTGAAAGCTCTAACGAGTAGGGCGTAAAAGCTGCAATGCTTATGTCTAACATCCTGTGATTAGTAATATGTTGATTAATGATGGCAATCTGTCCAATGAAAGCATCAACGTCACCTGACTGTAGTTTTTCAAGCCCCTCTACAGCTGACTCATAGGGTATGATAATTAATTCGGGATGGTTTTCTTTAAGGATTTCGAGAGCGGCATATCCTTGAACCATCGCGACTTTTTTCCCATTAAGATCCGCTAAGGCACTTACAAAGATAGTATTGGTCTTGGTTGCAATGACTAGCGGTAAGGTAATTAAGGGATCTGTAAAATGCATACTATCTTTGCGGCTATTTGTTTTTACCACGCCAGGCATGATGTCAATTTTACTCGCTTTTAATTGCTCAAAGGATTCAAACCAGTTGTCAGAACCAATGACCTTCATCTCAACGCTTAAACGATCCTCGGCGATACGAATATATTCAGCTGTGATGCCTCTAAATTTTCCAGATTCATCAATAAATTCAAACGGAGGATAGGAGGGGTCAACACCTATACGGAAGGTAGAATGTTTTGATAACCAATTTATTTCAGATAAACTTAAGGTCGATAGTGCACTATGGTCTTTAAAATAGGGTTCAATATTGGGTAACCACTTCTGCTCTAGGTCAATCAGTTTTTGTAGCGGTATCTTTTCGATCCCTTCGTTGAGAATAGATAATAAATGATGGTTTGTCTTTGATACAACAGCATGAACTTCGTTTGTTTGAAGAACTTCTTCTGAATGGTTAAAAACCCCATTAATTCCAAGTTTAACGGCCTGTGCCTCAAGAAATGGTATTTCACTAAATATTCCTTGGACTTCATTATTGAGTAGTTGATAAAAAATACTCGTTTCATCCTCATATTGTTTGAGGTTTAGGTAAGGGTAATGAGTGGAAATAAAACGAGCTTGGTTGCTACCCTTATGGACTGCAATTATGTAGCCCTTCATGTCTTTGAGCATTGTTTTTGGTGAAAAATTTTCGTTATATAAAATTCCCGATTGGATATGGTGAATGGGAATTGAAAAATCTGCCCATATTTCACGACTAGAATTTTTGAACAAGCCAGAATGAATATCAATTTTACCTGATTTTACATTTTCGACACTTTCAATAAAGCTAACCAGACTGAGTTCAATTGGGATGCTATTGGTTGTCGACCATAACTTCCAAAAGTCGACATACAACCCAGCAGGCTTTCCATTGGGAAGTTCAAAACTGAATGGAGGATTGTTTGCGATGAATGATACGGATATAGGTTCCGGTTCATCCTGTGCAGATGTTTCACTTAAAAACAGCAAGCACATCAGTAACAAAATAATGCTATAAGATTTCATTTTCATAGGCGCGCTTTTAAAAAGGTATGTGTTACAAATAGATTTGTATTTTCAATTGTCTACCTAGTATAGGTTAAATTTAAAACTTTGGGATATTCGAGTTTCAATCTAATTTTTGCTCAAATTTAATTTTGTTTGCACTGTCTTAATATCCTGTCGAGATGATTTGCAAAATTTTGTCGATCAGTCTGGTTCAGTGGTGGTGGCCCGCCTGAATTAACACCACTGGCTCTCATCGTATCCATAAAGTCCCGAATATTAAGTCGCGCCTTAATGTTTTCCGTGCTGAACAATTCACCCCTTGGACTCAGTGCGATACCTCCTTTAGTGATGACTTCATCAGCCAGTGGAATATCGGCTGTTATTACCAAATCACCTGAATTACAACGTTTAACAATTTCATCGTCTGCAATGTCAAATCCTGATGGAACCTGTAGCATTTTAATGTATTTTGATGGTGGACTCTTAATGTACTGATTGGCGATAAGGGTTAAGGTAATTTGTGTTCGTTCTGCAGCTTTGAAGAGAATTTCTTTAATGACCACGGGACATGCATCAGCGTCTATCCAAATTTTCATAGGAGGATTCTTTAATTTAATTTTTTTAGAAAACAGGTGAGGAGAACAATTCGAGTGCCATTGACTCTACCTTCAATCTGTTCAGGGTTACTTGTTAGTGAAATGTTTCGCACAGCTGTACCACGCTTCGCAGTAAAGTTAGCTCCTTTGACATTTAAATCTTTGATGATGGTGACATTGTCTCCTGCTTCCAATATGGCGCCGTTACTATCTTTTGTTGGCATTGTATTGGCATCATTAACCTCATTCGGTAAGAGTTCAGCAGATTGCGCCCATGTTAGAAGTTCTTCATCGAGGTAGAGCATATCGAATAAGTCTTGCGCCCAAGATTCATTGGATAGTTCTTTTAAAATTCGCCAAGCCGTTATCTGCACCGCTGGAACTGTACTCCACATACTGTCGTTAAGACAATGCCAGTGGTGAGAGTTTTTAGATGGTAAGCTTATCTCGTTGCTACAGCTAGCGCAGATTAAAATTACATTTTCAGCGCTGGTTGTTTCAATGGGTGGCACCTCATAGGATTGAAGTTCTTTAGTATTTTTACAGAGCTCACAGCAGGAATTACTCCGCTCTTTGAGTTGTTCGAGGATATTCATGTGGGCTACCTAATCTGAATAAATATGATAGTTGAGAATGTCTTTCCAAGTTAATAGGCCGACCATTTTGTCATCATCATCTACAATGGGCAAACATGAAAAGTTGTGCTCAAGTAATAAAATTGATGCAGTCTCAATTCTTGAAGTTTGACTGACAGTGACCGGATTATCACTCATAATGTTAGTCGCAGTAATTTTCAGTAATTCTCGGTCGCAATCCCTTTCTTTATCGGTTCCAATAAAAGGGCTGAGGTGTTTGGTAACGTCCCGATCGGAAATGATTCCAAGCAGTTTGTTATCCTCAGAGATCACCGGGAGATGATGGTAATTAACCTTACTGAATATCTCTGAAAGCGTGTTCAGATTATCATCCGGACGAACGGTGTGTAAGTTCTGTGACATGATTTGATCAACTAACATAATGGCTGTTGTCCTATAAATTGTATGGGCATTCAATTAAAATGTATTTCGTATCCTTCACTATGAATAGTGCAGGGGTCGTGTTCGCGATTGTTCACATGATGTACATCGTTAAGGGTCAGGTGGACGTTGGGATATAATTTTTTGTTGATGGTAATGTTGGCATTTTCTGTAAGTGTTAATTGTTTTTTTATCAGCTCTAACTGCTGTTCTAGTTGAACAATATTCTGTTCAATGATTTTTACTTCATGATGAATTTTTTTAGCTTTTTTTAATATTACCTTGCCAACCGTCGATGGCGTACCTTGGTTTTTTATTTTTTCTAAAATGTTACTCAATAATGAATATTCACTTTGAGTTCGAACCAATTTGCCAAGAGTTTTTTTACGTACTCTTTTTAATTCTCTTAAAGGTCCACATTCAACGGTGGTTTTTATATAGGCCTCACTGCCCATCAAGTTTGCGTTGATACTGTACTGAGCGAAAGCTGTACCGCCAATGACAGCGCCTTTGCCATTATTATGGCCAAAATTTAGATGTTTACCAGCCGCTAACTGACTATGCATTGAATAGATCTCAATTATAATATCATTCTTGGCAGAGGCTTTAATACTATTACAGTATTTCATAATGAGTGTACCGCCCGCTTTGATGGTGCAATCAGGAACATAGGCATCGTCATTATCATAAAGTTTGCTACTGAGAACACCAGCACTAAGAGTTATATCATTGCCCGAGATCAACGTGGCATTTTCGACCATACCATTTATGTGAATATCACCTGAAGCTTCAATCACTACGTTGGGATGAACTTCTCCGGTAACATAGACAGAACCATCAAAATGAATATTACCACTCCTTAAATCAGCATCCTTAACGGTTAAGGTATCATCGATATGAACCCCTGATGTTGATGCTATAGGGTGTCCTTTTTTGGCTGCCAGAAGCAAGTCTTGATTGTTGACATCTACTTTAACGGTCTCATCGAGAGTGAAATTCATGTGCGTGCCATCTTCAGCGGCAACATCATCACCATTAATGGTAGTGCCTTTAATTCCTTTGGTGAAAGGAATGCGTTTCATCACGGCTTGGTTTTCAGCAATCGTGATGTATTCATGAGTTTCATAGTGATTGACAGTCTCATCACCACAGTGATTAAGAACTTTTTTTGTATTGGTGTTAAAAAGGACTTCAAAAGATGCGTCTATGCCTCGTATAGGTTCTATTCCTTGGGCAATTAAAACGGCTTCATCCTGTTCCTTATTGAGACAACTTTTAAGTAAATCAGTCTTAAGATAGTCAATGTGGATTGCTGACTCAAGTATGGTCTCGAGAACATCTTCATAGACAAGCTCAGTACCTCCGTCGGCTATTTTGACTTTAATCGATGCGTTCATTTGATCTTTATCGATGGTCAGTTCAAACGTAGCATCAATATGAGGTCTGAGAGACAGTTGTCCTTGATGATTGTTTTTAGAATTCTCAACGAGAATTAAAAGAGTCTCTTCATCGAGTTGCTGTTTGTCATAACCAGATGTTTCGAGTAATTCTATGAGCGTTGTTTCATTAAGAGCGAACTCGAGAGCATTTGCTTCAAACTCAGCCATCAACATTTCATCACAATCAAAATATCGAATGGATGAAAATGGAAGCTCAGGTCGATCAGATGTGTCATCAGTCATGATGGGTAAGTATATAGCAATTTAAATTGTTGTATAGAACTTGCATCATTGTGAATGGATGAATTTATTTTACAAATAAATCCTCTGATTTATTCGATTTATAATAAGACATTGGGGTAAACTAGATAAAGAATTTATGTACAGATAAAAGACTTTTATAATGAAATTGATTCAAACACTCATGTTGACATTA
>JAUUZN010000155.1 GCA_030589945.1 Gammaproteobacteria bacterium
AAGCTCGAAATCTAGTAGGGGAAACCATAAATTTTGATCAGATGCCAGGCAGTGAAAATAGAGTCGGACACTATATTAAAACCCCCATTGGAATTATTGCAGCAATAACTCCGTTTAATGATCCACTCAATCTTGTTGCACATAAAATTGGTCCAGCGATTGCAGCAGGAAACGCAGTGATCTTGAAACCCCATACGAATACGCCATTCAGCGCATTGATGTTAGCAAAATTATTTGATGATGCTGGGCTACCCAAAGCAGTTTTGCAAGTTTTAACGGGTGCAGGCAGAGAAATTGGCGATACATTAATTTCTGATCCTAGAATCAGAATGGTTTCTTTCACAGGTGGTAGAGTTACGGGTGAAAAGATAATTGCCAAAGCCGGTTTGAAGAAAATTGCAATGGAGTTAGGGAGTAACTGTGCGGTCGTGGTGATGGCTGATGCTGATTTTGATAAAGCTGTAGAGAGTACAGTCAGTGGTGCTTACTGGGCGGCCGGGCAAAATTGTTTACACGTTCAACGAATCATCGTTGAAGACAGTATTTACACTAAATTTAAACAGGCATTTGTCGAAAAGACTGCTACTTATCAATTAGGTAATAAATTAGATGAACAGACCGATATGGGCTGTATCATCGATGAAAAGGCCGCACAAAATATTGAAAACCTACTCAACGACGCTCTGGACAAAGGATCTGATCTTGTCATGGGCGGTCAGCGAAACGGTACTCAGTTTCAACCAACATTAATTGAGAATGTACCTGATGATGCGCGACTCCACCAGGAGGAAGTATTTGGACCTATCTCAATTCTGTATCAATTCAGTGAACTAGAAGAAGCTCTTGAAATTGTCAATAATGTTGATTTCGGTTTGCAAAATGGTATTTTTACTTCAAATTTAGGTACTGCGATGAAGGCTGCACAACAGATGGAATGTGGTGGTGTACTGATCAATGATTCTGGTGATTACCGTATTGATGCCATGCCATTTGGTGGTGTGAAAGGTTCAGGAATTGGACGTGAGGGTGTCAAATTTGCGGTGGATGAAATGAGTGAAATTAAAACAATTTGTTTTAACCTTTAAATTAATTTAGGGTTATAACATCTTTGACTGATTTATAATTGACTAAAAACATAGAGATATGCACATGAAAAAATTGGATGATACGGATCTGAATATATTGGCTGAACTGTACGGTAATTCTCGTATCACCAATAAAGAGTTGTCTGCAAAGGTTAAAATTGCACCATCAACCTGTCTAGAACGAGTAAAAAGATTACAGGCAGCGGGTGTTATCAAAGCCTTTACTCTAAACATTGATTATAAATCAATTGGCGGAAATATAGAGGCGATGACCGCGGTGAGATTAGGCAAACACAATGCTCAGGTTATCGAAAGTTTTCGTCAAGATTTAGTCGCCTGTCCTGAAGTGCTCAGTGTATTTTATATGGGTGGAGAAAATGACTTCTTGATACATATTATCGTAGAAGATACTGAACATTTACGCGACTTTATTTTTCGATCCATTACTTCTAAAGATGAAGTCGTACATTTAGAAACGGCACTGATCTATGAACAATTGATCAATAATAATCTGCCTTCATTTAAATAAAGCCAATCACTGAAATAATCCTTTTGTAGAGTTTCTGAGATTAGATAAGGTCCATAAGATGAATCATAAAATCACCAGACGTCATGCTATCAAATTAGTTTCAGCAGGTCTCATAGTGCCACTTACAGCTCACAGTCTTTTAGCGAACGATCAATTAAGCTCGCTATTCATTCATGGTGTTGCAAGCGGCGATCCAGACCAATCCAGTGTAGTGATCTGGACCAGAGTGAGTGAACAGGATGGTCCTGTTGATGTTGCTTGGACTGTGGCAAAGGATGCTGATTTCAAGCACGTGGTGGCTGAGGGAGTCTTTGTTACTGATGGTCATCGTGATCATACGGTTAAAGTAGTGGTATCGTCATTAGAGTCTGGTCAGCAGTATTTTTATAAATTCAGAGTTAGAGATGTCTACTCTCCCGTTGGCAGAACCAAAACTCTTCCAGAGGGACATCTCGACAAACTTGTTCTTGCCGTGGTCACCTGTGCTAACTTTTCTTTTGGATACTTCAATGTCTATGATGCCATAGCGAAAGACTCCACCGTTGACATAGTTATGCATCTTGGCGACTACATTTATGAACACGGTCCCGATGCCTATGGCGGCGAAACAGGTAAGCGCATTGGTAGGAATCACCAGCCACCCCATGAGATAGTCACACTCGACGATTATCGTAAACGCCATGCTCAGTACAAAACTGACCTTGGTTCCCTTGCCATGCATGCTAGGCATCCTCTAATGGTCATTTGGGACGACCATGAGACCGCTAATAACCCTTGGATGAAAGGGGCTGGTAATCATCAAAGTGACGAAGGTGATTGGCAAAAAAGGCGTACGGCCTCATTAAGAGCTTATTATGAGTGGTTACCGATACGTGATCCTGAGAATGTGATTGATCAAAAAAATTATTGGCGCCATTACAAGTTTGGAGATCTAGTCAGTCTTATTACACTTGAATCAAGACATACTGGCAGAAGTCAGCAAATTAGTTATGACCAATATTTGCCAACGTTAAAAACTAAGGAACAGGCTCAGGAGTTTTTACAATCAGTGGTTGGTGATCCAGAACGAACAATGCTTTCAAAAAACATGGAACAGTTCTTGAGCAGCGAATTGGAAGAGTCTGTAAACTCAGGACGCCGCTGGAGAATTATTGGTAATCAAACGGTGTTAGCAAAAGCATTAGAACCGAAACTTGATAGTGATTTCTTTAGTCAATTGAGAAAGCAATTATCCGGTAAAGCATTGGAGACGCTTGAAGAACATATTCATTTAGGCAAACTCAATTTACCCTCTGATCTTGATACCTGGGATGGCTACCCTGCAGCAAGAGAACGATTTTATCAGTTAGCAAAAGATAAAAAGGCTAAGGACCTATTAGTCATTTCAGGTGATAGTCATAGTTATTGGGTCAATGAGCTTTTTGCCAATGATGGACAGCCCATGGGTGTTGAACTGGGCTCAACTGGCTTAACTTCGCCGCGTTCAATTATGTCCCTCGGTGAGCAAGCAATGAAACATTATGACGATCTAAATAGTGCACATAATAAAGAGATACTCTGGACGGATGGTAGGCATCGTGGGTACATTCAATTAAACATTAACCATGAGTCTGTACATGCCGATTTTATTACAGTCTCCACAGTCGAGTCTGTCGACTATACGACTCACATTGTCCATTCGGTTGATATTATTAACACCAAGGGCATGTTGAGTTATAATTAAATTTAGAGTTTAAATAAGTCATCACTAATTACACAGGATCAGGCCATTAAATGAATAATGTAATTTCGTATCTTTCAGGTTTCATACTTATTATTATATTTAGTTTTCCAATCTACGCTGAAGACAAACCTACTCACAATCCCTCAAATGTAGCTTCAAGTAAAATAAAAAATGTAATTTTGTTGATTGGCGATGGTATGGGACCGGCTCAAATAGGCCTGTTAGAAGCTTATGCCAGACAGGCTACAAAGCCTGTCATTGAAAACCGAGTGACCGCCTTTACTCGAATGTTGAACGAAGGCGCTACCTTAGGGCTATCCATGACCAATGCAGCCAATGTCTTATCGACCGATTCTGCAGCCTCCGCGACACAACTAGCAACTGGGAAGCGCGCTCATCCTGCAACTATTGGAGTGGATGATAAGGGCAATTCAAGTATTACCATGTTGGAGATTGCCAAAAATATGGGTAAGTCAACAGGATTGGTTTCTGATGTCAGAATTACTCATGCGACACCAGCTTCCTTTGCGGCACATCAGCCATCTCGTACCAGAGAGAATGAAATTGCCGTTGATATGTTATCCGCAGGAGCCGATGTGATGCTCTCAGGTGGACTCCGTCACTGGATACCGGAAGGTGTAAATGATGATTCTTCGGCTATTTTCAGGCAGTTGACAGATTTAACTTCAGGTTTGATAAAAATTACTTCGAAGCGAAAAGATCAACGCAATTTATTATTTGAAGCAAAGCAACAGGGTTACCAGTTAGCCTTTAGTAAACAACAAATGGAAAACATCGACAAAAAGAATCAGAAAATACTAGGCATATTTAGTGATTCAAGGTTACCCAATGGAATTGTAGCTAATAATATAAAAAACAAAACCTCTATTCCAACATTAAAAGAGATGTCTGTTAAAGCTCTGAATGTATTGCAAGAAAATGATAATGGTTTTTTTCTGATGATTGAAGCGGGCTTAATTGATTGGGCTGCACATGACAATGATACCGGTACCATGCTACATGAAATGTTAAAGATGAATGAGGTCTTGAATTACGTCCTAGATTGGGTGGCTGATAGAGATGATACTTTAATTGTAGTCACCGCTGATCATGAGACCGGAGGATTTGGATTTAGTTATTCTGCCAATGACATTCCTGCTCCTTTACCTTTACCCGGAAACGCATTTAAGGACGCTGACTTCCAAGCAGATTATAATTACGGGACCACAGAGATATTGGATAAACTTTACAATCAAAAATTGAGTTATGACGATATGTTATCAGAGGTTTATGACTCACTAGACGCTGATAAACAAACTCCTTTAGCTTTAATGAACATTATTAACCAAAATTCTGAATTCGATATCACTGAGCAACAGGCTGCGAGAATCTTAGCTGAGGAAGAAAATAATTATTATGTTGCTGAGCATAAAGAACTCAGTATGAAGAGAGTACCAAAATTTGACGTTAACGATGCATTTTTTGTATATCAGGGGGATAATCGTCGTAATCTTTTAGCAATTGAAGTGGCTGAGCAACAGTCTGTGGTCTGGTCTAATGGTACTCATACAGCATCCCCTGTTTTGGTGTTTATCAAGGGAGAAAAGAAGTTAGATCAACAATTTAGTCGCTTTATGGGACATCCTGAATTGGGACAAAAGATAATAAAAATATTGCAATCTAATTAGACATTGTAGTGACACCTGTAGTAGTACAAGTTATGACACTAAAAAATAAGCAAATTACTCGGAAAAATACTTCCAAATTGGACCAAATAGCGGTAGAATCCGCGGTCTTTATGCACAGGGCTCTGTGCTTTAATAGTACTAAATCAACTAACATGTTGATATTAATGAGGATTTAAGACGCATGGTCATCATTCGTTTAGCAAGAGGCGGCTCTAAAAAACGCCCATTTTATCATATTCACGTTGCGGACCGCCGCAGAGCACGTGATGGTCGCTATCTTGAACGCGTAGGATACTTTAATCCTATTGCAAATGGTCAAGAAGATCGATTGAGAATTGACCTTGATCGTGTTGATCATTGGATAGGTCAAGGCGCTCAAACATCTGATCGTGTTGCGAAATTAGTTTCAGAGTTTCGTACTCAAGCTGCTTAATTAATTTTATAATAAATAGTTGATGACAGACTGATGTCGTGAATGATAAAGATAAAATAATTGAGGTCGCTCAGTTTTCATCCGTTTACGGGGTGAAAGGTTGGATTAAGGTTAAGTCCTATACCCAACCCAGTACAAATATTTTTAACTATTCAGCGTGGTTGTTAAAAATAGACAACCAGTGGAAGACGATTCAAATCGAAAAAGGTCGTCCACATGGTAAGACTTTAGTTGTAAAGCTTGCTGATGTTAATGACCGCGATCAGGCACAAAAGTTAGTTGGCATTAAAATAGCTGTTTATCGAAGTCAGTTACCAGAAACAGATGATGATGAATTCTATTGGACTGATTTGTTAGGCTTGGATGTTGTCACTGTTGAGGGCAAGAGATTGGGTAAAATATCCGATTTGCTAGAAACAGGTTCGAACGATGTACTGTTGGTGAAAGGTCAGCAGGATGGTAAAACAACAGAGCACCTGATTCCATGGTTAAAGGATGATGTGATTAAAATGGTCAGCATGGAAGATAAACTGATCACGGTTGCTTGGGATACAGAACTTTAATTAGTGATCGTTATTTAGGGAATAATATGTGGCTTGGAATTGTTACTTTATTTCCTGAGATGTTTAAAGCCATTACTGATTATGGTGTGACTGGAAGAGCTTTCCGAGATGGTAAAGCAGTGTTGGAATTCTGGAATCCACGAGATTATACAGAAGACAAACATCGGACAGTTGATGACCGACCCTATGGTGGCGGTCCTGGCATGTTGATGAAGGTTGAGCCGTTAACAAAAGCAATTAATGCGGCAAAAGAAGCATCAACGAAGGTGGGTGATAACAAATCCCCAGCTAGAGTCATTTATTTATCTCCCCAAGGGAGACCCCTCAAGCAGAGTGGGGTGAAAGAATTAGCTGCACGAGAAAAGCTGATTATGGTTGCGGGTCGATATGAAGGCATCGACGAACGTATTATCGAATCAGTCGTTGATGAAGAATGGTCATTGGGCGATTTCGTCCTGAGCGGTGGAGAATTAGCTGCCATGACCATTGCTGATGCGCTACTCAGGTTACAGCCTGGTGTGTTGGGGCACAATGATTCAGCAAATGAAGATTCATTCAGTGATGGATTGCTAGATT
>JAUUZN010000114.1 GCA_030589945.1 Gammaproteobacteria bacterium
CGGCTAATAGAAGCCTAATCACACCTTTACCACCATCACGCTGTGGACTTTCCGCAAAAGCTAAAACTTCAGGAAGTTGTCTTAACCAGCCATTGAGTGATTGTCTGAGAATACCGTGACCACGACCGGGCATAATAAGCACTCGTCTTAAATGATTCTTTTTACAATGATGAATAAATGAGATTAATTCTTTACGTGCATCAATGACTTTCATTCCGTGCAAATCAAGAACTAGCTCTTCGGTAAATGCAGCTGTCCGAAATTTTTTAAACCGCTGTTGACCGATTGAAGAATGGCAATAGTTTAGATCATTTCTTTGTTGATCGGTCTCAAAGGGATCGAACTGATCGGACAAATGATCCATTTGATAATCAGAAAAATCAGCATCGTCCTGAATGTCTAAGTAATCTTCATTAAGGCTTTTTAGTTTCTTTTGATTAGATGGTACAATCCTGTCTTGCTTCAATGGTTTTATATCTGAAAAGGCATCACTGAAATCTTTATCATCAGAAACATTTTTCTCAGATTTAGTTTTTACATCATTAATCTGTGAGGACTGTCTTTGTGGATTGTCGGTTGAATTTGATTTCATAACTTTCTTTAGACCAGGACCAACGAAATAAAGCTTTCAATTAATAATAAAATGCACAGTAGGCGAACCTAATGGAATATAAAATATCCGATCAACATTTACAAGAAGCAGTGAGGGATTTACACACCATCAGTGATTTTATTCGTTGGACGGCCTGTTGTTTTGAATCAAATAGTCTGTGTTTTGGCCACGGAACTGATAATGGTTGGGACGAGTCGGTGACACTCATACTGGATACATTAAATATTCCTAAGGAAACAGGTAACGAGTTACTTAATTGTCGGCTAACAGAAACTGAAAAAAAATTAATCACTCATAATATCTCAGAGCGTATTAATCATTCTAGACCCTTAGCTTATCTTACCAATAGTGCTCGCTTTGCAGGACATGAGTTTTTTGTTGATGAACGTGTTTTGATTCCACGTTCGCCCATTGCAGAGCTTATTGAGAATCACTTCGAACCCTGGTTGTTGCATCCTCCTAAATCTATATTAGATCTATGTACGGGTGGAGGTTGTATCGCACTATCTTGTGCGATGGCCTTTCCTGAGGCCAGTGTTACGGGGTCTGATATTTCTGCTGAAGCACTTGAAGTTGCTGCTATCAATGCAGAAAAATATGGTTTACAAAATGAAACTCAGTTCATTCAATCAGATCTGTTCGCTAATCTAAAGGGTCAGACTTTTGATTTGATTGTCAGTAATCCACCCTACGTTGATGCACAAGATATGGCCTCTCTTCCAGATGAGTACCATTTTGAACCAGAACTCGGTTTAGCTTCTGGCGAAGATGGATTGGATATTACACGTGTAATTCTCGCCCAAGCAGCCGAACATCTAAATGAAGGAGGCACACTGATTGTAGAAGTAGGGAACAGTGCTCCTGCCCTTGAAGATGCATTTCCCGATTTACCCTTTACGTGGCTTGAATTCACTCGTGGCGGTGACGGTGTGTTTTTATTAGAGAAGATTGAGCTTTCTGGCTAAAAATAGTAGACACCAAATTTGCTTTATTAAATGACTAAGGATTCATCATGGCAAAGTGTGACAATTTTATCCCTTTGAAATTCCAATTTCAGGATGATGAAAGCATGTCCAATGCAGCAGAGGCGTTCTATCAAATGATGTCTCGTCGACGAAGTGTAAGAGATTTTTCTGCTAAAGATGTTCCCCAAACTGTTATAGAGAATGCATTATTGGCTGCAGGGACTGCTCCCAGTGGAGCTAACATGCAACCATGGCATTTTGTAGTGGTAAAAGATGCCGCCATTAAAAGACGTATTCGTGAGGCCGCTGAGGCAGAAGAGAGGGATTTATACGAACGCCGAGCATCTGAGGAATGGTTACAGGCATTAGCACCATTAGGTACGGATGCTAATAAACCATTTTTAGAGACTGCTCCAGCATTAATCGTTATCTTCTTGAAAAAATTTACCATCGATGAAAAGGGCAATAAACATAAAAATTATTACACGTCTGAATCCGTTGGAATCGCCACGGGATTTCTGATTACAGCACTACACAACGCTGGTCTGGTAACTCTAACCCACACACCAAGTCCAATGAAATTTTTAGGCACTATACTAGAAAGACCTCGTCATGAAAGACCATTCCTATTATTGGTGTGTGGTTATCCTGCTGAGAATGTAAAGGTTCCAGATATTACACGATTGAAGTTGAAGGACATTTCAACCTTTATCTAATATTAAAACCTCACACGGCAATAGCGACATCCTTTTCGTTCGAATGCTCTAGTTCCTGCTGTTCGACCTGGTAAAGTGCAATCGCATTATCAAGCATGCGATTAGAAAAACCCCATTCATTATCATACCAGGCCATTACCTTGACCCATTTGCCACTAACTTTTGTTTGAGTTGCATCAAAAATAGATGAAGCGGCCTGATGGTTAAAATCAATAGATACAAGCGGTTCATCATTATAATGAAGTACTTTACCTATCTCGGATCTGCTCGCCTGTTTCATTAACTGATTAACTTCATCTATGGTGGTTTCTCTGCTTGCGAGGAAGTTTAAATCGACTACAGAAACATTTAATGTTGGAACTCTGACTGCCATACCATCAATTTTGCCCAACAGTTCGGGTAATACTAAGCCAACTGCTGCAGCAGCACCTGTCTTGGTAGGGATCATAGACTGTGTAGCACTTCTTGCTCGATAACTATCAGTATGGTCCAGATCGAGTAAACTTTGATCATTGGTCACTGCATGAATGGTTGTCATCATGCCCTGTTCAATACCAATGGCATCATTTAATATTTTAGCAACAGGTGCCAAGCAATTTGTGGTGCAAGACGCACTCGATATAACGGTCATATCTGCGCTCAATTGATTATGATTCACACCATGTACAACGGTTAGATCAGCATTCTTGGTGGGTGCTGATACGATGACTTTTCTGGCACCAGCAAGAATATGTTGTGATGCAGATTCTTTGTCTGTGAAATGACCTGTACATTCAAATACATAGTCAATGTTGAGGTTCTTCCACGGTAGTTGTTTTGGGTCTTTCTCGCTGCAGTAGTGAATTCGGTCATTGCCAACAGTGATTACATTTTGATCGATCGCCACATCCTTATAAAATCGACCGTGGATGGAATCATAGCGTAATAAATGCGCCATTGATTTAATATCGCCCAAATCATTAATTGCGACGATTTCAATTTGGTTGTCATACCGATTCTCGTAATGTGCACGTAAGATGTTTCGTCCAATTCGTCCAAAACCATTAATAGCTATTCTAATTTTCATCTTCAGACCTTTTGCAGTTTTTTGATTATATGTAATTAAACTATTAAATAGAGCAACTAAATGTATGAAAATTACACAAAATCATGAATTAATGTAATAAAAGTTAATAAATACTGCAGTAATTGTAATATAACTACATGTGGAGTCAAGTTTAATCCATAATTATTACAATTCTGTTACAATCAAAATATGAGTATATTAAGCCAAATTAGAAACCCTACTATTAAACTGAGTAAATCTGCTTTAAAAGTTGCAGAGATCATTCAGCAGGATCCAGAGGAAGCGATTCATTCATCAATAGCCACCATTGCACAGGCTGCTGCGGTTAGTGAACCCTCTGTAATACGATTTTGTCATCAATTAGGCTGTAGTGGTTTCCCAGATTTTAAGCTGCAACTTGCCAAAAGTTTGGCCGAAGGAACACCACGAATGACGCGTGATGTTGAGCCCGATGATGATCTCGAGACTTTAGTGGAGAAAATATTTGATTCGACCTATGCCACATTGCAACTCACTCAGGCAGCAACGGATCTTTCAGCCATTGAAAAAGCAACGGATGCGCTTGCACAGGCAACCAGTATTTTATTTTTTGGAGTCGGGGCGTCTGGTCCAGTGGCACTCGATGCACAGCATAAATTTTTCAGGATTAATACGCCGGTTATCGCGCATATTGATATTTTGAATCAGAGAATGGCTAGCGCCAGTTTGAGCCATCGAGATGTAGCGGTTTGTATTTCTTACACGGGCAGAACAATTGCAATGGTTGAGACTGCAAGAGTTGCTAGAAAGAGTGGGGCGGTGGTCATTGGTATTACTACACCTCATTCAGCCCTTGCTGATGAATGTAGCATTGTTCTTGCCGTTGAAACTTCTGAAGATACTGACCTTCATACCCCCATGACATCACGTATTGCACATTTAATGCTTATTGATGTCCTCGTCACTGCTGTTGCATTAAAAAGGGGACCAAAATTTGAAGAGCATTTATCCCGTATCAGGGAATCCTTTAAAGAAACCAGATATGACTCAAAGTAATATGAGTCATACAAAATTCAGCTAATAACTAATCATCAGATTTAGTTTGTAACTTTTTCTTGGCTTTCTTGAGTTTCCCTTTCTTTTCTTTACTGGTTAATTTCTTCTTCTTTTTGGGAGCATCATGATCTTCGGACGTCACAGACTCTTTAGACGGTCTCCTTGATCGTTTTTCTGGCCTATCTTGTTGTTTTTCTTGTTTTTCCTGTCCTGACAGACGAGCAATTTTAATCTGCTGACCTGATACACGCACCTTCTGAAGATGTTGGAATATTTCCTTAGGCATTTCGTCGGGTAAATCAACCGTACTATAGTCATCAAAAATATTGATTCGACCAATGTGTTTGCTATCGAGACCTGCTTCGTTTGCAATGGCGCCAACAATGTTTCCGGGCATAACCTGATGCTGATGTCCTACCTCAATTCTGAATCTAGCCATACCTTCTTCAGGTGGCTTTTCATGCTTTGGACTACGACTTCTTGTATTTCTAGAAGATTGGCCACGATCAGAACGTGATGGACGTGGTTCAGAAAATTCTGCTCGTTTCATCGGTTTATCTTTTACTAGAAGGGGGTTATCTCCCTGAGCTATCTTAGCTAATGCCGCTGCAATTTCTAGTGCAGGTATATTTTTTTCCTGTTGAAACTGCTCTAGAATATCCCGAAACATGGCGAGATCATCTTCAGCTAAAACATCACTGATCTGTTGTCTAAATTTATCAATACGTTTGTCATTAAGTACCTGAGCTGAAGGTAACTCCATCCGCTCAATTTTCTTTTTAGTCGCCCGTTCAATCGCGCTGAACATTCTACGTTCTCTTGGAGCTACAAAGAGGATTGCATGGCCTTCTCGACCTGCACGGCCTGTACGTCCGATTCGATGAATATAAGACTCAGTATCATAGGGAATATCGTAGTTAATGACGTGACTAATTCGTTCAACATCCAAGCCTCGGGCCGCAACATCTGTGGCAATTAGTATGTCGACTCGACCACGTTTTAACTTTTCAATGGTTTGTTCACGGGCTGATTGGGCCATGTCGCCATTAATTGCTGCGGCAGAATAACCTCGAGCCTGTAACTTTTCAGCAAGCTCTGTGGTTGCTGTTTTTGTACGCACAAAGATAATAATACCTTCAAAGGTCTCGCCTTCTAGTATTCGTGTTAACGCGTCTAACTTATGAGTACCACTAACCATCCAATATCGTTGATGAATAGTATCTGCTGTGGCTGTCTTATCCTTAATACTGACTTCTATGGGCTTATTAAGATAACGCTTAGCAATGCGACTAATTTCGCGAGGCATTGTGGCAGAGAATAATGCAATTTGTCTGGTCGGTGGAGTCTGCTCGAGTATCCACTCAACATCATCAATAAAACCCATTCTCAGCATTTCATCGGCTTCATCCAGTACTAAACAAGTTAAGCTATCTAATTTTAGACTGCGTTTTCTCATGTGGTCCATGACGCGGCCTGGAGTGCCTACTATGACCTGAGGTCCTCTTTTGAGTTGGCGTAGTTGTGTTCCATACTCTTGTCCACCGTATATCGGTAAAACGTGAAAACCTTTAATGTGACGCGCATATTTTTGAAAAGCTTCAGCAACCTGAATTGCCAATTCACGAGTAGGGGCAATAACCAATACTTGAGGCGCTTTAATTTTAGTGTCAATTTTAGATAAAATGGGTAGAGCGAACGCTGCTGTTTTACCGGTTCCGGTCTGAGCCTGTCCAATGACATCTGCGCCCGCCAACATGTGCGGTATCATTTGAGACTGAATGGGGGACGGCGTTTCGTAACCCACATCGTTGATGGCCTGCATCACAGGGTTAGATAGTTCTAAACTATCAAATTTAATGATTTCTGATTTATCTGTTTGACTCATGATACTAGACCGGCAATTTATCTGTGATATTACCCTAGTTAAAAAACCTACGGGTAAATGGGTGGCGCATTATATAGTAATTAGGCTATTTAGCAACTAAATCAACTGCTTTGACTCAGTTTAGTACCGTAAATTCTATGCCTTCAGCGATTAATTTCTGTTGATCGATCCCATAGTCGCCCTTGCGTAAGGTTTTTGCGATTTTTAGAGGCCTTCCTAGTTTGTCGACATTACTTCGAGCAAGATTAATAATAGTGCGTTCCATGGCCATTTTTTGTTGATCAAGCATCAGTAATATTTTAGGTCTAAGGTTATCTTCACGATTGGAGGTAATGACGATACCTATCTGCCCAGATGTAAGTTCTACGATGCTACCGATGGGGAAAACGCCAATCATTTTGATGAATAGTTTAACCAGTTGATCATCAAATTTGGTAACTTTATTAGAGTTTAAATACTTGAGTGTTTCAAAGGGTGTAAATTCGTCTCTAAACACCTGTCGAGTAATCATAGCGTCATAGCTGTCGATTATTGCAATGATGCGTGAAAAGGGGGATATTTGTGTTGCTATCAAACCACGAGGATAACCTGAGCCATCGAGTCGCTCATGATGCGTATAGGACACGTCAACTGCAGGACTAAAAAATTTTCCAGCGGACATTAACAGATTACGACTGTTTAGAGGATGCATCTGCATCAACTTTTTTTCTTGCTCACTCAAACTGCCGGGATTGTTGAGTATTTCTGTTGGAACCTGTAATTTTCCGACATCGTGCATTAGTGCGCAGACTGCAAGTTTTACTAATTCATCCTTTGGAAGGCCAATGAACCGACCAAATGCGACACTAAGAATTGAACAATTTATGCTGTGTTGAGAGGTCACAGAGTCTTTGTCATTGAGTCGTGACAGCCACATCATTGCATCGGGATTTCTGACGATACTTTCAACCGTTTCAGTAACGTTACTCTTCAGTTCTTCTTCGTTAATAGCATTACCTAAAACAATATCATCCATGCAGGAACGAACAAGTGAGCTAGTCTGTTTATGGACATTGTGTGCCGTTGATATTTCTTTTTCAACGGTTGTACTTGATGCTTCTGTGTGACGCTTGTAGAGGTTATTAAATAATCCGGGTTTATCAATATTAACGTCGTTTTTTTGATTGACCTTAGCTCTAACAGGCATTGAATCTGCATCAATGTATACCGATTGGCAATATTCTTGAATCGCATTAATATCGCCACGATTACCAATGGTGAAACCCTGCAGCAAAAAAGGAGTTTCTATCCATGGGCGGTCCAGTTCAATGACGGACATACCAATCTGTAAACGGTCAACGGAGATGCGTAGTTTGTTGGTCACTTAGTTTGTAATCTCAAATGTTTACTTATAACTATTTTTCTAAAAGAATGAATTATAAGTACAGTTTCAGTACGGAGGGGATACTTTAGAAAAGCATACCCTGTTTACTGTTATGATTCTATTATAGCTAAGATTTACGAAATCAGTAGCTAAGATGTTGTTGTTATTCATTATTTGTTAGAGAATGAGAGGTTCAACACACTGTATTAACAGACTCAGATTAACTCTGGACATAGTAATGACTTTAAAACTTAATATAGGGCTCATCATTAATCCCATTGCCGGCCTAGGTGGTCGAGTCGCGCTGAAGGGTTCTGATTCGTCTGAAGTTCAGGAACTTGCATTACAACTCGGTGCTGTTGCAGAATCTTTAAAACGTACTGAACAGGCTCTTCAAGTGTTGAAAGGTGTGAAGCAATCACTGCATTTTTACACCGTGGCCGGAAGCATGGGTGCAGATGTTTTATCAAAATTAGGGTTTAGTTTTGAAATTCTCCATACACCTAACGATTTAGGTCATACCCATATTGAAGACACCGTCCTTAGTGCTCAAATAATCCAACAACAAAACGTTGACATCCTATTATTTTCTGGAGGTGACGGAACTGCTAGAAACATACTAGAGGCTGTTGGCGAGCAGCAGTTATGTCTTGGTATTCCTACAGGCTGTAAGATTTATTCAGGTGTTTTTACGGTAACGCCTGAGATGGCTGGTGAGTTACTTGTACGATTAGTGTCCGGTGAGTTGGTGGAAGTTTATCAGGCTCAGGTGCTCGATATCGATGAAATTTCTTTCAGAAAGGGTCAGATAAACACGCGAGTATTTGGAGAAATGTTAGTTCCTAGAAACGGTGGATTTGTGCAAGCCGTAAAAACTTCAGGACAAGAAAATGAAAGCCTTGTTGAACAGGAAATTGCTGCATGGGTGGTAGAGAACCTCGAACCTGAAGTCCTCTACATCATTGGTTCAGGTGGTACCTGCAAATCCATCAAGGATGAGTTAGGTATTGATGGAACATTGCTTGGATTTGATGTTGTTTTTAATGGCGAGATGCTAAAAGCTGATGCGACTGAATTTGAAATTCTTGAGTTGATGGAAAACTATCATTCACATGCACATAAATTAATCATTTCAATCATTGGTGGCCAAGGAATCATCTTCGGCAGGGGTAATCATCAGGTTTGTCACCAGGTGATTAAGCAACTGGGTTTGAAAAATTTAATGACCGTTTCCTCTAAAACAAAAATAACCGCCTTAGAGGGTAGACCTCTTGGTGTCGACACGGGGGATCAAACTTTAAATCAACAGTTAACGGGATATATCAATGTGATCACCGGATATGACGATATCATTGTCTATCCAATAGGAACTCTTCAATAGCAACTCTTCAATAAC
>JAUUZN010000146.1 GCA_030589945.1 Gammaproteobacteria bacterium
ATTTCACCAAATTTAACAGTTCCTACAATGGGTATTGTGGCCGCTTGAGTCATCACCAACTTACCTTTAGGAAAGTGTGCGATGGTTCCTCCAACACAGTCCTGATCGATGGTAATGAAATTGAGGTTTTTTTGTTTGGCGCCCAATGAAGCCGTCAATCCTGCTGGTCCAGCACCGACAACGATGCAGTCTAGGACGTCAACATTTTGTTTTGGTTGCTTTTTTAGGTACTCCGCAACACCGTCCATGGCTTGTCGGCCTTGTTCAATCGCATTTCTGATTAAGCCCATGCCGCCCAGTTCGCCAGCAATGAACAGGCCGGGAACGCAGGTTTCATAATTGGGGGATACATCGGGAATTTCAATTCCTCGAGTTGCACTGCCGAAGACTAGTTCAATGGCATTCTCCGGACAGGCTAATTTACAGGCGCCATGTCCAATGCAGTTGCTTGGGTTAATAAGCTCAGCACGACGGTGGACTAGCCCTAAAACAGTATGTTCTGGACATGCACTGACACAAGAACCACAGCCAATACAGAGCATATGGTTAATAATAGGATGTAATGAAGCGCTTTCAGTGAGTCCATCAGCCGTAGATTGTTGAAGGTGCTGCTCGCTGTACCGATGGTGCTTTCGTCGTTTAACCACATAGAACAAAAGAATTATTGCTAAAGGTGCTACATAAATTAAACTGATGGTTAGCCAACCGGGCATAATTTCGTTCCTAGAAATTTAAAATCAGAGTTATATCTGATGGAAGCTATTATCTTAAGGATTCCTTAAGGAACTCTTAAGAATAAATGAGTAGAATTTATCTACTTATAGCTTTGAAATATATACAATTTTTACTTTTTGATCACTAAACTGTGTTGTATTTTGTGAACCAGTACTAAAAGTATTTTAATTAGGACTGTTATTATTCAATAATGATTAGCAAATTTATACAAATGGTGAACTTATTTTGCGATTGAATTTTTCAACAATAGCTTTTTCTTCACTGGTCATCGCGTCAATTGCAGTGGGTTGGAATCAGAGAGAAGAATATTGGTTGACGGCTGAAAAAGGATGGGGCTATGCTCTGGGTATCATCGGCGGTAGTATGATGCTGGTTTTGCTTCTCTATCCCGTACGCAAACATTGGCGATTGGCTCGAAACTGGTTCAGTATTCGTCACTGGTTTAAAATGCATATGCTCTTTGGAATTCTGGGTCCACTGCTTATTTTATTTCACAGTAATTTTCATCTAGGGTCTCTCAATAGCAACATTGCACTATTTTCGATGTTACTGGTTTCTAGCAGCGGACTTATTGGTCGTTACGCCTATCAAAAGATTCATCGTGGTCTCTATGGTAAACAAATTCAGTTTACAGAATTAAAACAAGCCTTTGATCAGAGCAAAGAACATTTAGAGCAGGGCACGATCATTGATGCAAGAACGCAAGGCCAGCTTTCAAAAATTGAAAGCAATGTGACGGCGGCTAAAATTAATTTTTTTCAGGTTTATTTCGATCATCGACAGATCAGAAAAATTATTAGAGTATTTAGAAAAAACGCTAGAGTTATTGCTCGTAGAATATCAGAATCAAATAATTCTGAAAATAGAGATGCCCTTAGTAAATTTGCTCAGGAATCAAAAAACCTACTGTTAGGTTTGCAACAATTACAAAAAATGGCGAATCATGCTCTTTATGCACGGCTTTTTTCACTATGGCACCTGTTTCATTTGCCGATCTTTTTTATGATGATTATTGCTGGGATTGTTCATGTGTTTGCTGTTCATATGTATTAGTAATTATTAATTAGTAATTAGGAACGTTATAAAGTTATAGAGCGATTAATAAAGGACTGGTAGAATTTATGGAATCGAATGAAGACTAATAGGGCATACAACAGGCCCATCCAAATTGATAACACTATTTTCGTACAGCGAAGATATCAGGCATTGTTGAGCTCAATTATTTTTATCTTGATTAGTCTTACCATGTTCACTCCATCAACAACTGACGCAGAAGAACAATCTTTAAGTTTAAAACAAATGCTTCTTTCACCAGGCGACCTGACTCAGGCGCATGCAGAGATAGAAACTAAATGCGAGTCATGCCATACCCATTTTGACAAGTCTAACCAGACACCATTGTGCTTAGACTGTCATGAACAAATTGATGAAGATTTAAACCTTAAAAATGGTTTCCATGGAAATTTAGAGGAAACTAAAACCAATGATTGCAAAGGGTGTCACACGGATCATCGTGGACGAGACTTTAACATCAACGGTTTAGACAAGGATAATTTCGACCATTCAAAAACTAATTTTGTACTCGAGTTTCATCATAATAATGCGAGCTGCGAGACCTGCCATGACAATAATGCAACGGCTGACGAGCGTTTAAAGTTGGGGCTGTTAGAGTTGCCATCAGCCGAAGGTTATCGGTTCAGTGAGTTTGAATGTGCGAGCTGTCATATTGATTACCATGAAGAATCCTTAGGTAAGGAATGTGATAGTTGTCATACAGCAGAATCATGGCAAGTTACCCAGTTTGATCACCAACAAACGGACTTTGTGCTCGATGGCAAACATCAGGATGTTGAATGCAGTAGTTGTCATCTTGATAATCAATTTGAGCAAGCAAAGACCACCTGTGAGTCATGTCATCTAGCTGAAGAACCACATTTAGGGGTTTTCGGTGCGGCTTGCGTTGATTGTCATACTACTGAAAAGTGGAAAAATGATACCTACGATCATTTTAAAGAAACCGGCTTTGTTCTTGAAGGCAGCCATTCTATTACGTCAGCGAATAGTATCAATTGTATAGATTGCCATGCAGAAGAATTAAAACCTAAGTCGTCCTGTTTAACCTGTCATAAAAATGATGATTTGCATCAGGGCAGTAATGGTGAAGAATGTCAGGATTGTCACAATCAAAAAAAGTGGGATCAGACGAGCTTCAAACACAATGATTCAACCACCGGGTTTGAGCTTGACGGGGCTCATCAGGATGTGGACTGCGAGTCTTGTCATCAGCTGGGTAAGAATAAAAATAGTAAATTTGATACTCAGATAACGGTACGCCAGTGTGGCGAATGTCACAAATCAGACGATCCTCATGGAAGTGAAATAAGTGGCGACTGCCAAGATTGTCATAATTCTACGGACTGGACTGATTCCGTTCGATTTAATCATGATTTTAGTAATTTTCCCCTCACCGGTTCACATCAATTGTTAGTGTGTGAGTCCTGTCATTTAACCTCTGAGTTTTCTGAAGAGTCGGCCAGTTGTAACAGTTGCCATAAAGACGACGATGTTCACCAAAAGTCTTTGGGTGAGAATTGTGAGGGATGCCATGATAGTTCCACCTGGTCCCATTGGCAGTTTGATCATGACAGCCAGACAAAATTTTTCTTAGAGGGTTCACATAAAAATTTAAAATGTGAGCTCTGCCACAATGATAGTTTTTCAAAGCCTCTTAATCCTGGAAAAGATTGCATTAGTTGTCACCGAGACGATGATATCCATCGAGGCGCTTTAGGTACTGATTGTAAACAGTGTCACACGGAAAATGATTTTGGAGAGTTGGTATTTTGATGAATAAATTATTTATGAATTCTTTGACATGTCGCTACAACATGCAGCAAAAACAACATTGGTTTGTACAGCTGTTTTTTGTCACAACGTTGTTTTTGTTATCAGTCAGTAAAATTCATGCTGGGCAATTTGATCACCAACAAACTAATTTTCCTCTAGACGGACAGCATCTCGCTGTTGAATGTGGCGATTGCCACAAGAATAATGTTTTCAGAGGTACACCTTTGCAGTGTGAACTTTGTCATTCAGATTCAGGGTTAATTGATGGTTCGGTTAAATCAATCAATCATATTGAGTCGAGTAATCAATGCGCCGATTGCCATACAACACAGACTTGGAGCTCTGTTTTCAGAGTCGATCATCAATCGCTTTCAGAAAACTGCTCAACCTGCCATGATGATCAGCAAGCTTCAGGACGTACCATTGACCATATACCTACCTCTGAAAGTTGCGAATCTTGCCATATTGATAATAATTGGCAAACCATTCCAAAATTAGATCACCAACAGGTGCTGGGGGAATGCGTAGCCTGCCATGATGGTGATATTGCAACGGGTAAAGACGCTGAGCACATTTTAACAACCAACAGTTGTGAAACTTGCCATAGCGTAGAGTTGTGGGAACCGGCCACTAGAGTGGATCATAATGAAGTCATCGGCACCTGTGTGAGTTGCCATGATGGAAATATTGCAGAAGGTAAAGATGTTGGACACGTATTAACGTCTAATCTTTGTGAAGCTTGCCATAGTCCTGTTAGTTGGGATCCTGCCATTAGCATTGATCATAATGAAGTTACCGGTTCTTGTTACAGTTGCCATGATGGTGGTATTGCAGAAGGGAAAAATCCTACACATATTTTAACCACCAATTCCTGTGAAAATTGCCATGATCCACTTCAGTGGATTCCCGTTTTTAAGGTGGAGCATAACGATGTTCTTGGTTCCTGTTCGAGTTGCCACGATGGACAGATTGCCGAGGGAAAGGATGTTAGTCATATTCAAACGACTATTGAATGCGATGCTTGCCATAGTAATTTCTCATGGATACCAGCAACCTTTGACCACAACGGTGCATCAGATAATTGTTTTAGTTGCCACAATGATACGATTGCTGATGGTAAAAACGTGGATCATATTCTAACCACCAACACCTGTGAAAATTGTCACATTAATACCTTCTGGCAACCGGCCGTTCAGGTAGATCATAATGACGTCATTGGTAGTTGTGATAGCTGTCATAACGGCACCATTGCTGAAGGCAAAAACCCAACGCATATTTTAACCAGTGATAGCTGCGAAAATTGTCATAGCTCTGTAGGATGGGTACCGGTGCTACTTGTTGATCATAATGATGTGTTTGGTTCTTGTTCGAGTTGTCATGATGGCAATATTGCAACAGGCAAAGACGTCGATCACGTTCAAACAAATGCCGAGTGTGATGCTTGCCATAGTAATTTTGCTTGGATACCGGTTACTTTTGATCACGGTGCGGTGACCAATAACTGTTTTAGTTGTCACAATGACACCATTGCAGATGGTAAAAATGTGGATCATATTCTAACCACCAACACCTGTGAAAACTGTCACATCAACACTTTTTGGCAGCCGGCCGTTACGGTTGATCACAACGATGTGATTGGCTCCTGTAGCAGTTGTCATAATGATGTTATAGCCGAAGGAAAAAATACTGAACATATTCTGAGTACTGAAAGTTGTGAGAGCTGCCATATAACAAATGCCTGGGCTCCAGCTTCAATGATCGATCATGCTGAGGTTATCGGTTCCTGTACCAGTTGTCATGACGGTAATATTGCAATTGGAAAGGCACCGGATCATTTTCCAACAACCCTTGAGTGTGACAGTTGTCATTTAACCACGGCCTGGATCCCTGCAGTGTTTGATCATTCGGATATAGTCGATGGTTGCAGTAGCTGCCATGATGGAACCCTTGCCACGGGTAAGGGGATTGACCATATTTTGAGCTCTACATTATGTGAGGCGTGCCATAATAAAATTGCATGGGAGCCGGTCTTCACCGTTGATCATAATGAGGTACAGGGCTCCTGTACAAGTTGTCACAATGGAACAATCGCCATTGGTACACCATCAGGACACTTTGCTTCGACACTAGAATGTGATGTTTGCCATACTCCTCAAGCATGGTTGCCGGCAATGGCCTATTCACACACTGGGGCATATCCTGGTGATCATCGGGCTATTTTGGCCTGCACGGACTGTCACACCACGAATCAAGAAACGATTCCTTGGCAATTTCCATATCAACCGGACTGTGCAGGTTGTCATGCCAATGATTACCGAACTGATCCTCATAAGAAAACAGAATCACCGGTGACGATACGTTACACCGTTTCTGAACTAAGGGATTGCTCGGGAGCTTGTCACATCTATAACGACAATACTTTTACCACAATTAAAGAAATTAGAAATAATGAACATTCTGTACGTGATGAAGATTTTTAGATGCAGATGAAATATCTATATGGTCTAATCTTAACGATTTGTCTTATTTCAACGAATGAGGCTTTTTCATATGAAGACGTTGTTTCTGAGAAGCAGGTTAAGATATTAGAGCGACTCGTTGACGACATTAAAAATGCACTGATCGATAAAAAATATCCTCTGGCTATATCAAAGCTGACAAAATTGTATGCGCAAGGGAACTCTGAACAAAAGGCATTTGCATTAGAGTTTCTAGGGGTTGCACGAGAGCGTAACTTCCAACTTGCATTTGCAAAGCAATATTATCAACGATTTTTAAAAGAGTACCCTGAACATCAATCCGCTCCCCGAGTTAAACAACGACTTTCATCTCTCGTTGGAATAGAGCAATACAGCGAACGAAAAACGCTACGCGATGGTAAAAAGATTGCTCGCACAAAACGAAGCAATACCAGAGGAAGTCTTTCTGCAGACTATCGAAAAAGTGATTTGACCAATGACTTGGGTGAGACACGAAATACCCTGTCATTGGTGGCAATGGATCTGGATGTTCGTGGAGATTATCAACTTGAAAACAGTAATCTTAAATTTAGATTCTCAGGTGGTCATTATGAAGACTTGTTGGATGATGGCAGTTCCACCAGTGACCGATTGCGATATGCCAATATAAGTTGGACCGATGGAAACGAACAGTTCGAAGTTGATTTTGGTCGTCAACGCAGCAGAGGCAAAGGACTGTTCAACCGCTTTGATGGATTGCTCGTTGGCTATAATATTGATGAGACTCAAAAATTCAATTTTGTGGTTGGAGCCCCAGTCTCTTCATCAAAAAATTTATCAATTGATTCTGAGCGATCCTTTGTTGGAATTAGTTTCGAGTTAAATGAGTTCTTTGAAAATATTGATCTGAGTGTTTTTGGCTTAAGTCAAACTATTGGAGACCTAACCGACAGACAGGCCGTGGGTGGCGAAATTAAATATTTTGGTGATGGGATCTTATTTTTTGGATTGGTTGATTATGATATTTTCCATTCTGAACTGAACGCTGTCCTTTTGTCTGGTTCATACACCAG
>JAUUZN010000105.1 GCA_030589945.1 Gammaproteobacteria bacterium
ATCTAGATATATTCAATTAATTTTATTTTATCGTTAGGAGAAACATCATGGATAAATCATCTATACAAGAGTATCAAGGAAAATCATTGAATGGATTATTGATGATCCCAATTCTCGCCACAATACAGCTTGGAGTAGCATATTCTGTGTTTAATGCCGGTTCAAAGGGATTGGTAGGTTTGGCGATATCCTTGATCATATTAAGTGTTCTAATTTTTATTTTTTGGTTTGGCTTGTTTATGGTGCAACCGAAAGTGGCCAAGGTATTTCAATTATTTGGAGAATATTCTGGTACGGTTAGAGAATCAGGTTTACGTTGGTCGAATCCCTTTTATACCAAACAAAAGGTATCACTAAGGATCAGAAACTTTGAGAGCGGTAAGCTTAAGGTTAATGATAACAGTGGTAGTCCCATTGAAATTGCCGCGGTTGTCGTCTGGGAAGTTGTTGATAGTGCGGAGGCTATTTTTGAGGTCGATGATTATGAGGATTTTGTAACGGTACAAAGTGAAGCAGCGTTGAGAAATATGGCGACTAGCTATTCCTATGATCAGCATGAAGATGGTGATATATCACTGCGTAGTCATCCTCAAAAAATATCAGAATCTCTAAGAAAAGAGGTGCAGGATCGTCTTGGAAAAGCAGGCGTTAATGTCATAGAAGCACGTATAAGTCATCTTGCTTATGCACCTGAAATTGCCAGTGCTATGTTAAGACGCCAGCAGGCAACTGCGATAATTGCAGCGCGTTCCCAAATTGTTGAAGGTGCCGTGAGTATGGTGGATATGGCGCTTGAGAAGCTCTCAGAGAAAAATATTGTGGAGTTAGATGAAGAGCGTAAAGCAGCCATGGTCAGTAATTTATTGGTGGTATTATGCAGTGATGATAATGCTCAGCCCATTGTTAATGCGGGCACCATATATTAAACAATTTAACGAACAAAACATCAAAAATACCATGAAAACAATAATCTGAGGTACAGATTTAATGGCAGCAAAAAAAGCTTATCCTCTTCGAATTAACGAAGATATTCTCAAAGCCATACAAACTTGGGCTGATGATGAGTTGCGCTCAGTGAATGCTCAAATTGAATACCTATTGCGCCAAGCACTGGTAAAGTCAGGACGGGTCAAATTGATCCGTCAGCAGGTTGTTGAAATTGTTGAAGAGCCACTTAAAAAGAACTAATTTCCAAATCCCTTCACTATAGATAAGCCCGCGAATTCTCTAGGAATGACCACTTATCAGGCATTTTGTCTCAATTATCCGTTAGTCATAACAGTCAGTGTCAAAGAAGTGATATTTTCTGCATCATTAGAAATTTAATTAGGATCAATGATGATTCAGTTTCGCAAACAGTTAGGATTTACATTACTTGAACTCATGGTGTCAATGGCACTTATGGTTATTCTAATTTCCATAGGTGTACCCAATTTCACTTCGTTTATCAAAGATAATCGTCTTAGAGCGGTGACCAACAGTTTTGTAATGGATGTGAACTTCGCGCGCAGTGAAGCCATCAAAAGAGGAACACAGGTCTTTTTGTGTCGTTCTGCTGATCCTCAGGCAAGTACACCGAGTTGTGGTGGTAGTTCTAACGATTGGTCAACGGGTTGGTTACTATTTGCTAGTGAAGATTCAAACTCAGTTTATGACTCAGGAACTGACATACTGATTAAACGGTCTGATATCGAAGTGATCAATATGACCCTAGTTGCAAACTCTGAGGGTGACTCATCCATCGGGTTCAATGGTGATGGAACTAAATCAGGTACTACCGAAGCTCTTTTAGCAATTTGTGACGACCGTGATAATGATGGTGATTTTGATGAAGCCTATGGTCGTCTTATTAGTATTATCAATACAGGAAGACCTAGATTAACCGTTGGGTCGACTACAACGCCAATTTCAAGCTGTAGCGCTCCTTCTTAATAAATAACACAAAAGAAAGAAACTATGAAAAATAATCCTTTTAAGTACAAAACCAATTCACAGTCAGGAGTCACTCTGATTGAAGTACTCATTACTCTGGTGATTGTGTCAGTCGGTATTCTAGGACTGGCAAGTCTGCAGCTAAGGGCAATGCAATTTGTTCACAGTGCCTATATTCATACGCAGGTCCAAATTCTTGCCTATGACATTATGGACAGAATGCGCTCTAATCGAGTTCAGGCAATGAGTACTAATAATTACTTACTCGATTTGTCAGCAACGGCACCTGATGCATCTACAAATTGTGCAGTGGCAGAATGCTCATCTTCACAAATGACGGCCTTTGATCTTTTTGAATGGCGGTCAATTTTGGCAGACCATTTACCCCAAGGAACAGGGCAAATTGCTTTTACTGATCTGGGTGGTGGCGGTCGAGTTTATACCATTGATATTCAGTGGCTGGACGATCGTTCCGTTGAGGTGACCGACCAAGCATCCTTCAATGAACGATTTCAAACATTTACTTTTAAGGCTGACTTATGATGAGAACTTTAAATAAACAAAGAGTTTCAAATCGTAGCCATGGCTTTGGTATGCTCGAACTTCTTGTTGCGATGGCACTGGGATTAATTTTAATGGCTGGAATTCTAGAGCTTTTTGTTAGTAATAAGCTTGCCTACAAAACTTCAGAAGCCATGGGCCGTCTACAAGAAAACTCTCGGTATGCCCTTTATCAAATGCAGAAAGAAATTCGTATGGCAGGTTATTCTGATTGTGCACCGAATATTACGAGTCACCTAAATCCTGCGGGAGATAACTATGATGATACATTATTTAACCTTGATGAGCCGGTAGGAGGCTGGGAATATAGTGCTAATAGCGGTACGGGTCCTGGTGATAGTTACACAATCTCTACTCTTGACCCAGATGGCGTTGCTGTCTCAAGTTGGGATGATGGTGATGGTAGTGATTTGCCAGCTAGTCTAGAAGACTTGGTGGTGCCCGGTACCGACGTTTTAAGTCTAAAGAGTATTGGATCTGTAGAGAATATTTCTGTGAATAGTAATAACAATATTAACAGTGCAGCCATTAATACCAATGGTGCGAACGGTATTGAACAATATACTATTTTACTTATTACTCAAGACTGTTATAACGCTGATTTGTTTCAAAAACGAAATAATAATTCTGCTACAAGTGTCTCTTCAGGAAATGGCGCAAGTACCAACCCGGGTCCGGGAAATGTGGGTGCTACATCTTTATTCCCTGGTTCTAAAAAATGGGTAACCGAATATGGTCCAGGGGCTCGGTTCCTGACTTTTGATAGCACCGTATATTACATTGGTTTGGAAAGTGGTATTCCATCGCTATTCAAAGTTTCCTTTACTACTGGCTCTATGAGTACACCCGAATTAATTGTCGAAGGCGTTGAAAATATGCAGATTCTTTTTGGCGAAGATACTGATGGTACAGAAGATGGTATTGCAAATATCTATCAAACGGTTGACGCTGTTACGGACCCAACAAGAATTTCAAGTGTCAGAATTTCTCTATTAATGCGTACTATGGATGAAGTTTCAGCCGATGCGGACAGTAAAACAGATTATTTAATGACTGGTCATTCGGCAGCGACATCTACATCGATTGATCCTGAAAATGATAGATATCTACGTTATGTCTTTACTTCAACCGTTAAGTTGAGAAATCGAGGTGACTTATAATGCAACAAACAACGCGAAAAACGATGAGACATAATTTTAAAAAATCTCAACAAGGAATTGTCCTTGTTGTTGCATTAATTTTTTTATTGATCATGACTGTTTTAGGAATTGCGGGTATTTCTGCGTCCTTTATGGAAGAAAAAATGGTGGGTAATTCCATCAGTCGAGAGAATGCGTTTCAAGCTGCTGAGGCCGCTCTGAGAGCCGGCGAACGTTATCTTGCAGTCAGTACCAATAAGGCAACAATCATTGAAGCAATTTGTGGAACTGCGGCTGATGCAGAAGATGATTGCAATCGAGCATTCACTTCAAATGGTACAGATAATAAAGATGACGGTGATGATTTGGGTGACGATTGCACAAACGGTTTTTGCACACCTCGCGAGCAGGATTGGGAATATGACAATAATGCCGCAAATGATTGCAGTGATGCTAATTATATTCCAGAACGTTGGGAATCGTGTCCGACAGGTAGTGCAGCTGCTGGAAATAATATGAATTTGTTCAATAACGCTGGGTTTTATCAGACATATCCAACTGCAGGTCAGTTGGGTAGCATTTCACAAGAGCCACGATACATTATTGAGTTTTTGGGATTTCGAATACCTGAAGGTGAATTATCGGCCTGTGATACAGACAGTGATGGATTCAATGATACACCACCTGACTCTGCATTTTGGCCATTTTGTGAGAATGATTTAGCTCACTTTAGGGTCACGGCCATGGGCTACGGTGGAACAAGAAATACCAAAGTCATGCTGCAATCAACATTGGTTGTCGATAATTAATAGTGAGTCATGTAGTAAATTTTGTAGCGAGTTAAACGGATCAAAAAATAGGTAGATAAATAATGAAACATCTAATTGAAATAAACAAAACTCAGATCATGAAGTACTGTAAATTGTTTGCTGTATTTAACTTAGCGCTAATCTGTAGTTACACGGCGGCTCACACGGTCAATACCACAGTAAATGTGAATGATTTTACCAAATCTCCAGTACTTATATCAGACGCTGCAACACCGAAAGTCATGTTGACCATGTCTAATGACCATCAACTTTATTTCAAACTGTATACCGATTGGGATGACCTTGATGATGATGGAGTACAGGATACAACCTACAATCATGACGTGGATTATTACGGTTATTTTGATTCATACAAATGCTATTCATACAGTACAAGCGACACAAGATTTGAACCAGAGGGAGTCACTTCAACAAAATTATGCACGGGTTCATTAAATAACGCATTCAGTGGAAATTTTTTAAATTGGGCATCGATGACTCGAATCGACGCCATTCGCAAAGTGCTTTATGGCGGTTATCGTTCCACTGATGAAGATGAGCTCACCGTTCTCGAGAGAAGTTTTTTACCTACAGATGCCCATAGTTTTGCTAAGCATTATGAACCTGTCGGTTCTGATCCAGAAATTCGGTTTTTAACACCTTTTAATACGAATGAAATTACCATGTGTAATACGACCTTTACGACGGATTCAGGTTCAGATGGAGTTTCTCAAAACGTAGACGAGCCACCATTAATTAGAGTTGTCAATGGTGATTTTCGCTATTGGGCAGCCAATGAACGTTGGCAGTGTACCTGGAATGGTACTGAACGAACCTCAGGTGGCAGTGGTACAAATTTCACGGATTCTGCTGAAGATCATCCTGTATTGGCAGATGATGCTTTGGGTGAGGCTAACTATGTTGCTAGAGTAGTTGTTTGTGATAGTAGTTTATTAGGGACTGAAAATTGCAACACCTATGATGACAGTGGAACAACAAGATACAAGCCTATTGGATTATTACAGACCTATGGAGAGTCCGGTTCAGTTGATTTTGGTTTAATTACTGGGTCCTATGAAAAGAACAAGTCGGGTGGAGTCGTTCGTAAAGATATCGAATCCTTTGCATCAGAAATAGACCCTAGTACCGGTAGATTTACAGGTATAAACGGAATTATTAGTACCATAGATAAATTTCGAATAGCGAACTACGCATACAGCGATTCAGGTCGTTACAATAATGCTGATTCGTGCCCTTGGGGGATTTCAGCCTTCACTGAAGGTAATTGTTCAAACTGGGGTAATCCATTCAGTGAAATCTACTTGGAAGCAGTTCGTTATTTTGCAGGTTTGAATAAAAATGCTGCTTTTGATGTTGACGATACCAGTTATATTCCTGGGTTGACAGATGTCACCACATGGACCGATCCCCTTACCACTGATACTCGCTGTGCTTCCTGTAATATTGTTATTATTAATGCCAGTGATATCACTTATGATAATGATTCTTTAAGTATGTCTGGTTTACCCGGTACCCCTTCAGCCGTTTCATTAACCAATGCTGTTGGAATTTTAGAAGGTATTTCAGGTTCAAGATTCTTTGTGGGAGAGTCTGGCTCTTCAAATGACCAACTTTGTACACCAAAGTCAATCACCAACTTTGGTGATGTTTTAGGCACCTGCCCCAATGCTCCTCGTTTGAGTGGAACCTATAATATTGCTGGTGTAGCACACTGGGCTCATACAGAAGATATTAGAACCGATCTGGCTGATATTCAAAAAATAAATACCTATGCGATTGCATTAGCACCTTCTACACCATCATTGGAAATACCAAACCCATCGAATACCGATGAAACTCTTGTTACCATTTTGCCAGCTTGTCGGAATACTTCAACATCAGATGAATCCAATTGTGCAATTGTTGATTTCAAAATTTTAGAGCAGGATATCACGGGGGGTACCGGTGCTATTTATGTAAATTGGGAAGACAGTGAACAGGGCGGTGATTTCGATCAAGACATGGCTGGAGTCATTTTTTATAGAATTTTGGGTAGTAACATAACAATTGGTACGGATGTTCATGGTCTATCAACAGGATTTGAACTAGGTTTCGGTTATGTTATTGATGGAACTACAGATGATGGTTTCCATGTACACAGTGGTATAAATGGTTTCGTTTACGATGAGGCCGGTACTACTGATGATTGTGCGTCTGGTTGTTCAGACACTGGTGCAGGTGTTGCGAGGACGACAAGAACGTACACCATTGGTTCTTCAAGCGCGTCTCTTTTAAATGACCCTCTTTGGTATGCAGCAAAATACGGTGGTTTTACAGACTTAGATGACGACAGTTCACCCGTTGAATCAAATTCAGATGAGTGGGATACAAGAGATACCTCTGGTAACAGTGGTGCTGACGGTATTCCCGATAACTATTTTCCTGTATTTAATCCTTCTGAACTCGAAGACCGTATGAATCAGGTGTTCAATGCTATTATTAACCGAGTTTCTGCGGGTAATGCCGCGGCGGTTGTTTCTAAAACATCTTCCGGTATTGGTGCTGTCTATCAGGCTATTTACCAACCACTGATTAAAGATGGTGTTGATGAAGTTGAATGGTCAGGCTTCTTGCACGGTATTTTCATTGACGGCAAAGGGCTACTTCGAGAAGACAGTGACAGCGATGGCATCCTTGATGGTTACGGAGTTGACAGCATCATTGAGATTTTTTACAACGAATCTGAAGATGAGACTCAAGTTCAACGATACACAACCTCTGATGGCGGAGCTACCCAGGTTGCTGATGGTGAATCTCAACCTCTTTACGACATAAAACCGATTTGGAGTGCTGTTGAGACCATGTCATTGATCTCAAATAATACGCTCAAATCAAATCGTACCTATGACCCGTCACTCACTACCAATGGTCGGTTCATGTACACCTGGATTGATGATTTAAGCGGTTCAGGTACGGTGGGTGCCGTGGATGATGGCGAATTGGTACCATTCATTGCTTCATCATTTGGTAGTCCTGGTATCAATTATCGTTATCTCAATGTTGCCGATCCCGATGATGGTGTTGACGATGGTAATGATGCAGGTGACATCGTTAACTTCGTAAGAGGTGTGACTGGCATACCCAATCAACGCAATCGCGAGATTGATTATGATGATGATGGTGTTACTGAAAAGCTAAGGATTGGCGATATTATTCACTCTACACCCGTAGCCGTGGGTGAACCCCATGATGGTTATGACGTGGTTTATAGCGATAGTACCTACCGTGATTTCCGGGCTCAGTATTACAATCGTCGACAGGTTATTTATGTAGGTGGTAATGATGGTGTGATCCATGCGTTTAACGCAGGATTTTGGGATTCATCGGTCAATGGTTTTGTGACTGATTTAACCGATGCCGTTAATCTTGGTCTTCCTTTGGGCGCAGAGTTATGGGGTTATGTACCAATGAACCTCCTACCGCATTTAAAATGGTTACCTGAAGAAGATTATCCACATGTTTACTATATGGATGCAGAGCCTCTTGTCTTTGATGCGAAAATATTTACTGATGACACCACTCATCCCGATGGTTGGGGTACGGTGCTAGTGGTTGGAATGCGACTCGGCGGTGGTGACATTACTCTGGACATTGATGGTGACGATACCCTTGGTAGTTCGGGTGATTTAACAACGCGCTCTGCCTACGTGGTGCTTGATATTACTGATCCAGAATCACCTCCAACACTGATTGCTGAAATTACTGATGAAAATTTAAATTTCACTATGGGTCGTCCTGAAGTGATTAGCATGAGAACGCCTGATGCTTCAGGAGATTATAATGCGGGAACCAATGAATGGTATTTGGTTTTTGGTTCCGGCCCTAATGATATTTCAACCAATGAAAGTGATCAGACTCAACGGGTCTATATGTGGGATCTAGAGTCTAAATCATTCGTCAGTGGTTTTGATGGTTCAAACTTTAGCCCGGCACTACCAAGAGGTTATTCGGGTGATTTTACGGTTGTCGATTGGGACCTCGATGGTTTGGATGACACGGTTTATTTTGGTACCGATGAAACTCAAAGCGGTACAGCGGGTGGTGGTTTACAGCGCATAGAAATTGACAGCACCGGTATTGCATCAAGCGATGTGAGTACGGTTATAAATGCAGGCCAGCCCATGGTGAATAAGCCTCTGGCAGTTCGTGAAGGCACCAATCGTTGGGTATTCATGGGTACGGGTCGTCTCTTTACCACTACAGATGTTCAAACGACTTCTCAAGAAACATTTTATGGGGTAAAGGATGATGCTGCTGATCCAGATAATACCTATTCATTGTCTGATCTCCAAAATGTGACCGGTGTTGATGTCTTTACCGAGGGTTATATTGATGATGTTGATGGTGTGTTAACAGGAGAACCTTCTGGGACCGATGCTGCTGGGTTTAGTTGGCTTGAAAGTGAGATTGAAAGTCAAGATGGTTGGTATTTCAATATGAATACATCAGGTTCAGCAACACGTAGCTTAGGTAACGCGGTGAGTGTGAATAAGTTACTGGCCTATACCTTATATACTCCAACTCAAGATCTATGTGATAACATTGGTAGTACCACCTTAAGAATTAATTGTCTGACGACAGGTACTGCCTGTCCGTTTAATATCTTAGGAACGGAGACAACGGTGAAAGGTGATCGAGCCATTGGCGAGGTCGATTTTACAAGTGGACTGGTGACCGATATTTCCATTCACTTTGATGGTGAAGGTAATCCAATTGTGATTGGTCATGGTCAGCACGGTAATATTCAACGGGAGAGCTTTAGCTTACCACCCCTTATTTCAGGTCGATTGACTTGGAGAGAAATTACCGACTATTAAGCTTTGGGTTGTGAGTATTGAAAATAATTTTACAAGGAACAAGGACGTTTCTTATTAGGAGTTCAAAATGTTAAAAACAAAACAGCTAGGTTTCACTTTAATTGAAGTCATGGTCGTCATTGTTATCGTCTCGATATTAATGGCTATCGCTTTACCTTCATATAGAAACTCAGTATTAAAGTCACACCGCTCTGATGGAACATCAGGTCTTACTCAATGCGCGGCATTGCAAGAACGATGGTTCACTAAAAATAATGTCTATAATGCTAATGCCTGTCCAAGTACATCTCCAGAAGGCTATTATGATCTGTCTGTTGCTGTAGGAGATATGCAAGATACTGGAAATTGTGATCCGGGCAGCACTTCAAATAATGATTGTTTTGAGATTACTGCAACACCAACAAGCAAGGCCTCACAAGATGACGATACCGATTGCGCTACCATTATGTTAGATAATACAAATTTCAAAGAGGCAGACAACAGTGATGGAGATAGCACCACAGATGTGTGTTGGTAATAGTTTGTTCAATTATATTTAACTGCACCGTTGACTATTGAATCTTCTAAGGTTATTGTCTCAATCATGGATAAGAAAATAAATAATTTAAACTTTTGGTGGCATCTGAATCTACAGGTCGGGTGATTGCTATTTTATTTTAATAAAAGTATCAAAAAAA
>JAUUZN010000165.1 GCA_030589945.1 Gammaproteobacteria bacterium
GTGGTGCCGATCTGCTCGTTGGTGATTGGGCGAAAGATTTAACCATTATCTTTTTCTCAACAGACACTGATTTCTTATTTGCAATCTTACCTCCCGGTGCATTTGTGGGTTTGGGCTTACTCATTGCTGGTAAGAATTGGTTTGATAATCGATCCATTAAGAATCGAATAGAATGAACAAAACTAAACGCACTGAAATATTCTCTCGATTACGTGATCAAAACCCCGAACCTAGAACTGAATTAAATTATTCTTCACCCTTTGAATTGTTAGTAGCCGTTACTCTGTCAGCACAGGCAACCGATGTAAGCGTCAATAAGGCAACAATCAAGCTCTTTCCTGTGGCCAATACGCCAGAAGCAATTTACGTCCTTGGTGTTGAAGGCCTTAAAGAATACATAAAAACTATCGGGCTCTATAACACCAAAGCCAACAATGTGATCAAAGCCTGTGGGCTACTCATCAGTGAGCATAATTCTATTGTGCCCGAGACACGCGAGGAACTTGAAGCGCTACCTGGAGTCGGTAGAAAAACAGCCAACGTGGTCCTCAACACGGCCTTTGGACAGCCTACCATGGCCGTTGACACTCATATCTTTCGCGTATCAAATCGAACCAAAATCGCTCCCGGTAAGAATGTTCTTGAGGTTGAAAAAAATCTTCTAAAGTTTATACCCGATGAATTTATCATCGACGCACATCATTGGTTAATACTACATGGACGCTATACCTGCATTGCACGTAAGCCTCGCTGTGGTTCATGCATCATTGAAGATCTCTGCGAATATAAAGACAAGATTGAACTTGAATGATATTTGGCAATGATCGCGATCATTTGCGAAAAATATGGTTTGATGCATGGAATTTATCACTAGAGACAAAGCCGCTGATACCTTTGCATCAAGAGCTGCTATCTATCATTAATCTACACCCTGAATACCATGTTATTTTTGAAAAACAAGATGAATATCTAGGGAAAGAATATTTACCTGAATTCGGTGAAACAAACCCATTCCTGCATATGTCGATGCATCAGGGCATTCACGAACAATTAAGTTCTAATAGACCCAGCGGTATCCGTGAAGTTTATGAAGATCTTTGCCAAAAGATGAATGACCCACATGAAGTTGAGCATGCCATGATGGAAGGCTTTGCCGAGACTCTATGGCAAGCACAACGAACGGGTACCATGCCAGATGAAAGTTTTTATCTCAAACGGATCAAGCAATTACTCCATGTTTAATTAATCTGTACTAAAACAACAAGATACAATCAAAAAATGTGCACCCGTTCTGAATTTTTTTCATACAATAAGTTAGAATTTAATCAATTAGTAGTCTACAATACTGTTAATAATACATTTTAAATCTGTAATTAATGAATTAATGATTAAACAGGCGGAATCATTTAGATGAAAAAACTGCACGAATTCCACAGTCGAGAAGAATGGGTCGAGTACGCAATGAACAACATGCGCAAAATCGAGGCTCAACGCCGTGAGGAAAATGGTGTAGAAATTCTACTCGTCGCTAAACGTGGCATCATTGGCAAGTGGAATGATGATTCTGGTTACGGTTATATTGAAGAATATCGTGATGATGAACGTCTTGCGGAAGAACGTATAGAACCTGAAGATGAAACGAATGAGACTGGTACCGAATAAATCTACAATCAATAAGCATCCATTCCTCCAAGAACAATTTATTTTCTACATGCCCAACGCCTAATTTCTAGCATTATCTACTTAAAAATAACGACCTCAAAATACCTATTATTTATAACTAAAAAAACGACATTTACACTCAGCCGACAGCGCTAAATAGAATAGCGTCAAAGATAAATTTAATTTGTTATCCTTATTAATATTCACTTTATTATCAATAATAATTGCTGTATAAATATTGAGCTTCTTTAATGGACATAAGCTAGAAGTCAGCAAAATAACAAGCAAGGGAAACGAACAAGTCATCATGAGTTTTAAAACAACCGCCAAAATTCCAGGTAGATTATACCATCATGTCCTTGAAGGACAGATAACTCTGATTGAGCTTAAAGTGTTCTCTACACAATTTTGGACGAGCATGGATAACACCGAAGATCAGGTTGACGTTCTTTGGGAGGTGACTAAAGCAACCAGTCCAGCAGCAGGTTTTGATATGATGGAACGACTTGGATTAGTCATAAATCAATTGTCAATCAACATCAATCCGGGCAAAACAGCAATTGTGATGGATAATCGTCCCGAAAAACATCTAGTCTCATATTTAGTAGAACTGATTACTAAGAATTTCGGACAAAGAGAGATTAAATTATTCGATAACCTACAAAGTGCTAAAGACTTTGTAGGTTATGATGAGAAACGCTAGTTTAATATAAAGATTACGAGATTTAAGCAGCACACTCTGTTTGGTAAGCCGCGACTGAATAGCGATCGGGCAAGTCTTCAAAGTTAAAGCCCTGCTCATCCAAAAGTACACGGAGACGCTTCAATGCGTCCACTTGAATTTGACGAATCCTTTCGCGAGTCAATCCAATCTCTTCGCTGATTGCTCTTAAAGTTGTAGCCTCATGACCTAGCAGTCCAAAACGTCTGCAGATCACTTCACGATGTCTGTCTGTCAGTTCAAATAACCAATCTTCAATAAAATTGGTTGCATTTCCATGCTGAACAATTTCATAGGGATCCATTTGATCCACGTTGCTAAGTGCATCTAGATGGTTATAGGCTGGATCAGATGATGCGCTAGAATCATATGAAGTGGTTGAGTCACTGACACAAAATAGTTTATTCACATTTTCTACAGGACAATCTATTTTATCGGCAATCTCTTGTGGCGTTGGTTCATGTTCTTGGCTATTGGTAAGTTCCCTAGATGCTCGCAAGTATACGTTCAGCTCTTTAACCACATGTATAGGCAATCGAATGGTTCTAGATTGATTCATAATGGCGCGTTCAGCGAATTGCTTTATCCAGTAGGTTGCATAGGTAGAGAATCGGAAACCTTTCTCAGGGTCAAATTTTTCAACCGCTCGAATTAATCCCAAATTACCTTCTTCAATCAAATCTAGTAATGGTAATCCGCGATTCAAATAACGTCGCGCTATTTTAACAACCAATCGTAGATTACTTTCAATCATACGCTTACGAGCGCTTTCATCGCCCTTCTTTTGGAGTCTTGAATAATATACTTCTTCTTTTGCAGTTAGCAGAGGTGACTTTCCAATTTGATTCAAATATAGCTGTGTTGAATCTAGATTCTTTCGTGCATACATGATCTGGTGACTCCCTAATAGCGGCATATAATTCACATCTAGTGGTGTACTGAGATACGCCCTGATGATGCCTGTCAATTTCGCTTTCTTGTATGACTTTCTTTTATAAAAATATCGTACAAAGCGATTATTTCGAATATTACGCATATTTCGCTTATTTCGCAACAGTTATTTACAAAAAAGTCTTCTTTATTGCGATTTATGCGTTTTGAAGTAAAAAAGAAGAGGCCGTTGAAATTGAATCCATAAATTTTAAGCAAAAAAAACGCTGTCCGAAGACAACGTAAATTAGGGGATATAAGGAGAAAATCATTTACTTGTTCATTTTCGTAAAAATTAATGTCTAAAGAAGTAAATAACAATCTTATTAAAGCAATATCTCCCAATAAATACTGTGAACTACTTCACCATTTTAATCATTACCCGACGGTTTTTAGCACGCCCTTCTGGTGTCGCATTAGAACTTTGCGGTTGAATATCAGCAAAACTCTGTACTTTAATCTTATTTGCAGCTAAACCTGCATCAGTAAAAAACTTTTTAACCGCTTTTGCTCTGCGAAGCCCCAGTTTATGATTGTATCGTCTCTTGCCTTTATTATCAGTATGTCCAGCAAGTAATACCAGTTCCAAGTTCTGATCGACCTCTAGCCAAGCTCCAATGCGAGCGAGTGCATCACGCGTTTCACGATTAAAATCTGCACGGTCAAATTCGAAATACAGGTATGTTTCAGCAATATCATCAAAACTGTAGGGCAGCAGTGTTGCTACACAGTCAAGAAATTGATCATAGACCGGTTGGAAATTGACCGCTGATAAGGCAACTGACATTTGATCATCGTTACCTAACAATGAGTCATATGCGAATGTTGGAAACATGCCATATTCAAGCTGAACCAAGATATTCCAAGCAGCCTGGTTTTTAATATTAATGGGTGTATCACCCGGATACATAGCAACGGGACCAATCGTTTTGGATGCTTTGTTATGTTTCCAGATGGGTGGCTCACTGGTTAATACTGCCTGTGTCACTTTGGTAGAGTTATATCGTCGTAATGATAAATCAAAGTTCATATTCGATTTACGGCTCGCCCCACTACTGAACGATGCCACCCCATAATGAGGAATGTCTTGGGATAAATCACATTTTAACTTAGTGCCTTCAAATGCCCAGTTAGCAGATTCAAGCGGAGGTTCATACTGACGCAGATCAGCAACAACCGGTAACGCAAATGCACCGCACAAAATAACGCCTGATAATAGCAAGTTTACAGTTCGTCGCATCAATCTATCTCACATCTAATGTTGGGTTCTGTTTAAGTTTTTTATCGTTTTATCTTAATTGCATCTACACCTGACATGACCCTGACACGCTTCTGGCAAGACAGAGTCCAATGCATTATTAATTTATCGGCACAAAGGTGTTTTTCTTTATCTCTACTCAGATATAACAACAGCGGTAGGACCATGGGATGGATTCAAGTATAATCACTACATTGATATAAATTTTGAGTGAGCCTCCATGTTAAAAAGTACCTCAACTAGTTCAGAACAGACGACCGAGCAAAAATTGGAACAAAATACGCCCCAAAATATGTCCGCTCGATTTAGAGGATTCTTTCCTGTAATCATTGATGTTGAGACAGCGGGCTTTGAATCAACAACCGACGCGCTTCTTGAGATAGCTGCAATCACCTTAAAATTTGATCAAGATAATCAGTTAGTGACCAATGAAGAAGCGCACTATCATGTAAAGCCTTTTGAAGGTGCAAACCTTGAACAGGCAGCGCTCGACTTTACAGGCATTGATCCTCATAACCCCCTGCGACTAGCCATCTCAGAGAAAGAAGCACTGGGTGAAATATTCAAGATGATCCGTCAAACACAAAAAGAAGCAGGATGTACTCGCTCAGTACTGGTGGGACATAACCCCTGGTTCGATCTCAGTTTCGTGAAAGCAGCCGCTGAGCGCTCATCAATTAAGCGCAATCCATTTCATCTGTTCACCACCTTCGATACCGCCACACTATCAGGATTAGCATTAGGCCAGACCGTATTAGCAAAGGCCTGTGCCACCGCAAACATCGACTTCGACGCCAACGAAGCCCATTCAGCACTGTATGACACACGCAAAACAGCAGAGTTATTCTGCCACATAGTCAACCGTTTCCAATCACTAGGCGGATGGCCGCTAACAGGAAACAACTAATTTGCATGACAACAAACCTATTGCTACACCAGCACCTACTACCTCAAAGTATATTCTGACGAGTAGCGAAGCGTGTCAGAATATACTTTGAGGTAGTAGGTGCGAACCAACCCAATTGAAGATGTAGTTAGTGCGGATTAAGCTAGTTGATAGACAAAAAAAGAGAATGAAATGAAAAGTATAAAAAGTAAGCTCCCAAAAGTAGCAACGACTATTTTTTCAGTAATGTCAGCCCTAGCCGCAAAGCACAATGCCATTAATCTAGCCCAAGGTTTCCCAGATTTTGACGGTGACGATTACCTAAAGGAAAGAGTTTGTCATTACATCAACAATGATGCGAACCAATACGCCCCAATGCCAGGCGTGCCTGTTTTAAACCAAGCTATCGCAAAAAAAGTTAAAACTATTTATGGTGTGAACGTTTCAGCCGCCGATGAAATAACCGTGACCTCTGGCGCAACAGAAGGCCTCTTTGCTGCCATCCATGCTGTCATAAAAAAGGGTGATGAAGCCATTGTTTTTGATCCCGCCTACGACAGCTACGATCCTGCCATCGATCTTGCAGGAGGTAAATGCATCCACATTCCTCTCATAACCGATCAGTTTTCAATCGACTGGAAC
>JAUUZN010000060.1 GCA_030589945.1 Gammaproteobacteria bacterium
GCACGTTATTTAGCGCGAATAGGGGATTATATAAACCAGATCATTGATACGGACCTCAATGATAAAAGATATGCTAAGAAGATATTTAACGAGCACCATCTACATATAACAACAATTGTTCCAGAAGAAAATTTACTGATATATGATGTAAAAGAGGGATGGGAACCTTTATGTAGATTTTTAGAAGTAGAAATACCTTTTGAGGAATTTCCTCATTCTAATAAAAGAAGAGCTTTTAGCAAAAAAATTAAAGCTCTTCTTTGGTAATAGTTAGAGGCCTAGATGCACTCTAGTTATTTTCTGATATATATTTCTTGGCATAGGATTTTAGTTTTTTATTAGTGCCTGTTGCTTTTACTTCCGCTACCGTAGCAATGTTCGTTAATGCAGAAGCTCTCATCATCCATGCGTAGGCCGCAATCTTCATTTTATCCTTGCTAGGAACCAATTTATGTCCTGAGAGTATTTTTTCGCTTAATATTTTATAGAGATAATTATCACGAATTTTTTCTGCAAAAATTCTTTTCCCTGCTAGAACGTTTAACTCTAAAATATCACTGCGAATCATATTCGCATAATGATTAATTACTTCAGATTTTTCTGGATGGAAGTTTGATGAATTGGAGATAATTGGATTCCATTTCGCATATTGTTGAATGAGATTTAATCCTTCCTTTGCATATTTAACGATTTTACTATTGTTATGTGTTGTGAGATTTTGCAACGTTGTAATATATTTTGTTTGACCCGAAGAGCCCAACGCCTTTAATAACCAAGCAACATTATCTACTTCACCTTTGTCTCTCTGACTTTTAGAGCGACGAAGTAGATCTTGTTCGATTAAATCAAATAAGCTTGGATCAGACAATCCGGACCACATGATTTTCTGGCACAAATGTTTTTTATCTTCAGGGGCAAGGATTTTAAACTCTGATATGTATTTCTCTAATAAATTTGATTCATTTTCTGCAAAGGTGAAATTAAAGCTCAAGATTATTAATGTTGACATGAGTAATTGAATGGTTTTTCTAAATTGATTCATTTTAAATCCTTTTATTTTAATAAGACAGAGCAATCAAAGTTTAGTTACTTGGAAACTTATAATATTCATGATCGAGGTACTTTGATACAGAATCAACCAGTTCTTCATTCCAATCTTCTTTAACTGCATTTTTGGCACATGCTTTTACTCGTATCTTTAGTGAGCTAAAACTTGTAATGGTATGATCTTCTCTTGTATAGACCGTTGACGTATGACATTTTGTGCACTTTTCATTATACACTGCTTTAGCATTTACAACTGCAGAGTCTTTATCTGCGAAGAGAAATGTTGAGTTTGAGAGACTGAACAATAGAGCAACTTTATATATTTTCATGTTATTCTCCAGTTTAAAATTATGGAAAGAGAGTTCTGTAGCGTCACTTTAACGAAGTCTATTATACTTATAAGATGCGCAGAGTAACTTATTATTTTTTTATCATTTAAATCATCGAATATCAACATGTTATCAAATCAGTGTAGTTAACTATTAATCCATTTGTAGCGATATCCAGTTTAGAGAACAAATCACTGATAATTCTATGTTATTATTAATAAAGTAGTATTTAAGCTATAACAAATTTAAAGTGAAGGATATTCTTATAAAATATGCGTTCACATTAATGTGTAAGCCCTGATTTACTCTGTATTAGCACATAAAACTGGGAATAATGAGACGAGTTTACAGTTGACAGCACACACCGCCATTTAATCTTTTCATAGCAATACAATTCTAAACAAACCAAACATATCATGGCTTTCGAGCTGCTTTTTTGTGCAAGATCATTAGCGGAAAAGGCAATAAAATTCTCAGTGTAATTTATTCTTTAATAAGTTTGATAAATTCCTTTATGTAAAAATCGTTAATTACGTACGAAATTGAATAACAATATCCCACACTAGCAGATCGCAAGATGATAACTAAACTGGTAGGATAGTTGCAGGTTAAAAATATAACCTTACGGAGTAAAAACTATGCAAACGGCGAATATTAAAGATGAAGTTCATAAGTTAGCCGACAAATTACCTGATGAAGCAACATGGGATGATGTCGCTTATAGTATTTATGTCCGTCAAGCAGTTGAAAAGGGTATTGAAGACATTAAGGCTGATCGTACCATTTCTCATCAAGAACTAAAGAAAAAATGGAAGGAAAAGCTTGCAAATAAAATGGACTAGTTCTGCCGAGAAGGATCTCGAAAATATTGAAGAATACATAGCTAAAGATAATCCTGTAGCAGCAATTGAGCAGGTATTAATTGTCATCGGTCTAGTGGCAGAACTGCTACCAACTTTTCCCGAAATCGGCAGAGATGGTAGAACACATAAAACTCGAGAACTCGTTATTGTTGGCACAAAATATATTGCTGTATATCAGATTAGAGGCAACACTATTTATATTCTACGAGTAGTTCATGGTTCTCAGAGATGGCCAATCCCCAGAATATAGTTGAATCGAATTTATCAGGTTATCTCGATAAAATTTTTGCAATCGCTTTCGCATTTGCTGCTTCGACAACCTGTACATCGGGCAATGTACGCATCATCTGGTAATAGCTTGATAATCCTTCAAAATTCGCAAGTGGATCTGCACATCCTAATTTCAGTAAAACGTTTGATGCAAGCGTTAGTGTGGTAATGGCACTTAAATCAGCCGCAGTAATTTTATCGCTATTTATAAAGGGTTTAAATGTTACTAATTTTTGCAGGGCGATAACATTTTTAGCTAAATTTACTTCTACTTCTTCAATTGTTTGTTCAACTCTTGGAGCACCAAAAAATGCCATCGGAAGAATTCTTCGTGATTGAGCGTCAACATACATATCAATATAGCAGATAACTTCGCGACATTTTGCCGCTTCAATTGGCTCTTCTGGAAATAATCTATCGGTTTCAGGAAAAGCAGAATCAAGGTATTCGAGAATGGCATTTGATTCTGTAATAAATCGGCCATCTACTTCTAAATAAGGAATTTTTCCCATGGGTGATTGGCTTAGCATCTCGGGCTCTTGTGAAGGTGCAGTAGGAACTTCTTGATACCCTAGTCCCTTGTACATCAAAGCCAAAATAATCTTGTTATAATAGTTGCTAATTGCTATTCCATAAATCTTGATCATTTCATTATTTCCTTATTTGATGGTGTTGTATTACAGCAGTAAAAAAGCCGTTATTATGCTTTACATTTATATCTTTCGATGACATTGTCAACCTGTCAATAATTTACCAAAGTATGCAATAATTAACTTATGAATAATATCAAAATATACTCTGCTGTTAACCGCTAGAATTTAAACAATGACCATATCCTTTTCAATTGCAGATAAAGCCCCTGACTTACCGAGAACTCCTTGGCGTTTTGCCTTGTATTTTTATCGTAAAATCAAGTTTGCACTGATCGCTATTTTTGCATTCGAAGCAGGGCAGGCGAGCTGTACAATTCTGTTGCCTTACGCAGTAAAAGATATTATCGATGCAGTGAACCTTGCTAAAGATACTGGAGCTGATGTGTTTGAATCGGCTTATGATGCAATGGTGTTTTTTGCAATACTCAATTTAGGTATTGTTTTATTTAGTCGTGCAAGTGGTGCTGTACTGGTCGCTTATGCGCCAGGTCTACGTGCTAAAATTCGAAAGGACATTTTTCGTTATCTGCAATTCCACTCTCATAGCTATTTTGTTTCGCATTTTTCGGGTTCGCTAGCGAATAGGATCTCTGAAGTCGCCCTTAGTTGCATGCATGCTTTATGGACCATTACATTTGATTTTTACCCGTTGGTCATTCAGTCGGTAGTCGCTCTCATCATTTTATCCAACACCACATCTGAACTGGCTATGGTGTTGACAATATGGCTAGTTATTTACACCTTTGTTTCAATTTTTCTTGCGAGGCGATGTCAAGGCTATTCAATGAAATTTGCAGCCGCTCGCTCAAAAGTTACCGGTAAGATTGTTGATTCCGTCACCAATATGATGAACACGAAAATGTTTGCACGTGGGGATTACGAAGAAGACTACCTAAGCAACTATCTAGATGAAGAGGTTGATCATGCATTAAAAACCTACTGGTTTATGGAAAAAATGCGTTGGTTTCAATATCTGTCAGCAATGATACTCATGGTCTGTATGGTTGGTTATGCCTTAAGAATTTGGGCCGAGGGCGGTCTGACGGTTGGCGAGTTCTCAATGGTCGCAGGTATGTGCATTATGCTGATAGAGGCGGCAAGAGGATTAAGTCGTAGTTTTCTTGAGTATTTTGAATATATCGACAACATATCAGACGGTGTATCTATCTTTATTCAGCCACATGGCATTGTTGATACTAAAGGCGCCAAAGATTTAGCCATTAACGAAGGACTAATTGAATTTAACAATATTGACTTCTCATACTCTGAAGGAACTAAATTGTTTCATCAATTAAATGTCACTATCAAGCCTTGTCAGAAAGTCGGATTAGTGGGGTATTCAGGTTCAGGCAAGTCGTCATTTGTGAGTCTTATTTTGAGGTTGTTCGAAGCAGAGAGTGGAAAAATTGAAATTGATTCACAAAATATTCTGAATGTTACTCAAGATAGTTTACGCGAAAATATCTCAATGATCCCTCAGGATCCAATGCTATTCCATCGAACGTTAATGGAAAACATTCGTTACGGAAAATTAAACGCCTCAGATGAAGAGGTTATGGAAGCAGCACAAAAAGCCAATGCTCATGAATTTATCCAACTGACTGAGAAGGGCTATGGTTCACCTGTAGGAGAACGTGGCGTGAAATTATCCGGTGGACAGAGACAACGAATCGCCATAGCTCGGGCAATTTTAAAAGATTCGAAAATATTAATTCTTGATGAGGCAACATCGTCGCTTGATTCTGTCACTGAGAAGAAAATTCAACAAGGCCTCAATCGCTTAATGACGGATAAAACAGTTATTGTCGTTGCTCATCGCTTGTCAACAATAGCTCATCTGGACAGAATATTGGTTTTTGATGAAGGCGCTATTATTGAAGATGGTAGTCATGAAGAATTATTAAGCATTAAAAATGGTCACTATGCTCATCTATGGAACATGCAAGCAGGTGGTTTTTTGCCCGATACAGAAGTTACCTAGATAGTTTTATAAAATATAACCTATCTGTTATGCTAATCTTCCGCCACCATGCATTAGGTGGTCCATTAGGTGTAATATTACCAATATTGCATATACAAATTTCAATACCTTGACTCAGATCAATACCTTGTATTTTTGATGGCGTACGATCCTCACTAGGTTAATCAAATATGAACATTGATCCACTTATTTAACAATTATTCTATACAAAGGGGAAGTCATCATGAAAAAGACAAAGCTAGGCCTATCGATATTTGGCCTAACAGTAGGCCTATTTGCATTAAATTTTTCAGTAAATGCAGCAGAACCTACATTAACAGAAGCCGAATTTGAGAAGGCTAAAACTCTGTACTTCCAGCGCTGTGCTGGTTGCCATGGTGTTTTACGCAAAGGTGCCACAGGTAAAAACCTTGAGCCTAAAAGTACAATAAAATTAGGTCAAAAAAGATTAGAACAAATCATCGCTTATGGTACCGAAGGTGGCATGAATAACTTCGATGATATCTTTAGTAAAGAAGAAATAAAAATTGTATCGACTTTCATTCAGATGGAAGCACCAGTCCCACCAGAAATGTCATTGTCAATGATGAGAGAAGCAACTAAAGAATTTGTTGCTTTGAAAGACTATCCAACTAAACCTTTACATGGTCTAAATTGGGAAAATTTCTTTGTTGTCATTGAACGCGATGCTGGTAAAGCTGCGATTATTGATGGTGATACCAAGAAAATAGTGACTCATCTAGATACTGGTTATGCGGTGCATGTTATTAAAGGTCTTGAACACCATAATTCAGATAAACCAGAAGTAGAGGTTGGACGTTTTTGGTACACAATTGGCCGTGATGGTAAGGTTAACAAAATCGATCTATGGCAAACACCTGATAAAATGTTAGTTGCTGAAACTAAGATGGCTTATGACGCTCGTGACATCGCTGTTTCTGGTGATGGTAAGTATGTCATTGCTGGTGGATATTGGCCTCCTCACTTTGTAATAATGGATGCTGAAACACTTAACCCACTTAAAGTTGTCTCTTCACGTGGTGTAAATGTTGATGGTGATTATGTCAATGAAGCTAGAGTTGCTGCAATTTACACAACACCTAATGATCCAACCTTTATGGTAGCCATTAAAGAACTAGGCCAGATGTGGCAAGTTGATTACTCTGATATTGCTAATTTACGTATCGACCAAATTGATTCTGCTAAATTTCTTCATGATGGATTCTTTGACCCAACAGGTCGTTATTTCCAGATTGCTGCCAATGCATCTAATAAGATGGTTATCGTTGATACTAAAACTCGTAAGTTAGAGAAAATGATCGACGTTGACAAACTACCTCATCCAGGACCCGGTGCTAACTGGACTGATGCGAAATGTGGCCCTGTTGGCGCAACAACGCATCTTGGTGTTGGCCTAGTGTCAGTTTGGGGCAATGATCCTATGGGTCATCCTGATCAAGCTTGGAAGCTTTGCTATGAAGTAGAAACAGATGGTCCCGGAGCATTCATTCGTACACATGAAAACTCTCAGTACGTATGGGCTGACCAATTGAAGCATCCCGAACCAGAAGTTCAACAGAGTGTTCAAGTCTTCGATAAGAAAACTCATGAAATAGTTAAAACTATTCGAGTAACAGAAGACGAAGGAAAAGCTGCGCTACATATGGAATTTAACAAGGGTGGCACTGAAGTTTGGGTTTCTGTATGGAATCGCTCAGACAGTAAAAATCCTACTGGTGAAATTGTAATCTATGATGCTAAAACTCTTGAAGAGATTGGTCGCATTAAAGGTTTAACAACTCCAACAGGTAAATTTAATGTTTATAACCGAATGCATCATAAGACTTAATTGATGTAACATTATAGAGAGAGTAGATGCTTCTACTCTCTCTTTTTTATTGAATCAAACTTATTTCACATTTAGTCGTTACTACTCTAACGGGAATTATTGTCATGTCACAAAATGAGTCAAAATTAAAAAAACTACTTGGTCGAAAAATTTTAATGGGAGTAACAGTAGCTGCCGGACTAACTTTTTTCACCGCTGGTATAGTTTTTTGGGGTGGCTTTAATACTGCCATGGAAGCGACTAATACTATGGAATTTTGTATTGGTTGTCATGAGATGGAAAATAACGTTTACAAAGAATATAAACCGACCATTCATTATGCTAATAGAACAGGCGTAAGAGCGGGTTGTCCAGATTGTCATGTACCCGATCCTTGGGTGCATAAAATGGTTAGAAAAATTCAAGCGAGTAATGAGTTACTCCATAAAGCACTGGGTACAATTGATACTCCAGAAAAATTCGAAAAGCATCGCTTAGCAATGGCAAAGCGCGTGTGGAACACAATGAAAGAAACAGATTCAAGAGAGTGTCGCAACTGTCACAATTTAGAGTCGATGGCTCCTCAATTTCAAAAACCAAGAGCGCGAAACCAACATCTTAATGCAATGAAAACAGGACAAACCTGCATCGATTGTCATAAAGGTATTGCACATCATGATGTTCGTGATCAGCTTACCGATGAAGAATTAGAAGAACTTGAGGCACCTAATGAAGATTATATTAGGGAAATTCCTGAAGTCTATATTTCTGGAATGAAACTTGTCGCTGAGCGCGAGGCTGAAGCAAAACAAAAATCACTCGCTGACAGTAAAGCGCAGGAAGATGCCGAAGCAATGAGAGTCACAGCAGCTGTTGAAGAAGCTATTGATGCTTATAAAGCAGCCCATAAGACTGATGATTCAGTCGAAGATGACTCAGCAGCTACTCAGAGTATCAACGTCAACTGGGCTAAAGCCGATGCTCATAAAATAACTATTTTTTATCCTGGAGAAACATCACTTGAATGGGTTTTAAATGGACGCGATCATGGTGGCTCAAGACCTTTTACTAAAGGTGGCGAACGTTGTGTGACTTGCCATGAAGCAGAAACAGCAGAGATGGGTGAAAAGATGGTAACTGGTGAGAAGGCAGAAAGTTCTCCCATACCAGGTAAACGAGGTAGCATTCCTGTCACCGTGAATACCACTTATGATGATGAGTATCTTTACATGAGATTCACATGGGCTGATGTTAAGCACAATGCTGTACCTTTTGTAGATGGTGGAAAAATGGATCCTGAAAATCCGATCAAGCTGGCAGTTATGTTTGCTACTGATGATGTTGAGTATGCAGATAGAGCAGGTTGTTGGGCGACGTGTCATCACGATGCTAACAGCATGCCTGACACGCCTGATGGCACAACTTTAGGTGATAGTGAGTTTAAAGAGCGTTTAGATCTCAGTGGTGGTGTTACTAAATACCTTAAAGAAAGTCGTTCTAAACTAGAAATAAAAGGTCGACGAGGCAAGAAACGAGGTGGTTGGGATAAGCTAAAAAGCAAAGCTGACATTGACTCGACTTATGATGATGGAAAGTTCATGGATATCGTTCGTTATAAATCAGGTAGTAATATCGTTGAAGATGGCTATGTTCTTGAACAACGACAAATGTTACCCGACTCATCATCTGAATTTAGTGCGAGCTTAAAAGGCGGCAAATGGGTTGTGATGATGAAAAGAAAATTAGTAAGCAACAATAAGGGTGATATTAATCTTTCTATAGATAAGATTTACAACTTTGGCTTCGCTATTCATGACGATTATAGTAACTCACGCTTTCACCATGTTTCTTTAGGCTACAAGCTCGGTTTTAATAACGAAGACGTAGAATTAAATGCGAAAAAACAATAACCTACTGATCATTGCAATCGTTTTTTTATTAGGGTCCTGTACATCTACAGGATTCTATGAGAAAACGAATAGCAGCAATCTAATCAATCAATCTGTTCCTATAGAAGTTAGTATTTATAAGTATAAATACATACCTGAAGTACTGGTAATAAAAGCAGGGCAAACCGTTCGATGGGTCAATAATGAAAAACGACAATATCATAGTGTTTGGTTTGAAGAAAATGGTGAAGCAGAATCTGATTATTTATTTCCTAAAGAGTTTTTAGATAAAAAGTTCGATACTCCGGGAGAGTATAAATACCGTTGTGGTCCTCACCCTGAAATGATCGCCACGATTATAGTCAGGTAATAGTCAGGTAATAGTCACGTAATATAGATTTGATGTATACTCGCTTTAACAGGGATTGTTATTTTTATTTATTTTGTCTTTCCTGTCAAAATAATTACAATATAAAGGACTATATCTAATGAAACTAAGTTTAATTTTATTGCTACTCTTATGGATCCCCATTTCAATCGGTTCGCCCATACAACCGGAACAATTTAGACAGTCGGGTGAAATTTCTCGAATACGCATGTCTCCTGATGGCAAATATCTAGCCTACGCATTAAGAGAGAAAAAAACTGATTTTGTTATAATCTTAGATTTAGATACTAATCAACAAACCTATGCATTTCAGATGGGTGAAGACAATTATGTTGCCAGTTTTTTATGGGCTACCAATGAGCGGCTACTCATAGAGAAAGCAGTTGTCTACAAGGGATACGAGCACCCATATCTCATTGGTCATCTACAAGCCATTAATTTTGACGGCAGCAAAAATGCTCAGTTATGGGGCTTTCATCGAGACCAAAATCGTGCAAAAAATCGTGAATTAGGTCGATTTTTCAATATAGTCAGTGTTATGAAAGAGGATGTTGAACATATTATGCTCAGCACTTATGACAAGGGAGAAGGCACTCGGCGTTTAACAAAGTTGAATATCCATAATGGACGAACCTCTTTGCTTGAGCGTTCGAGAACTACAAGAGCAAGTTTTGTTGTTGGTGAAAATGGTTTGCCGGTCGCTCAATTAGGCATACTGCCTTCTAATGACTCTGAATTAATCTATAAAAACTTATCGGGTGAATGGATAGAGATTAAAGATGCAAATGACTATGCTATTTTTGGCTCTATGAAGTCTGGTACTATTTTGTTTGAAAAAGATTCTGGTGATAACAGTATTGAATTGATTGAATTAAATAGACTGGATGGTAGTACAAAAACATTAGTAACACTTAACAACATTGAAGTATCGTCAATATGGAAAGATCGGAACGGTCATTTAATTAGTTATACAACAGATGATGGCAAACCCGAGCAACACTTTTTTGATATGAATTCTGATGAGGCAAAATTTTATCAAGGGATAAATAATACTTTTAAAGGAACCTATGCTCGTGTTACCACACAGAGTGAAGATGGTGCGCGAAAAATTATTTCAGTCACCTCAGATACTGAACCTGGTATGTACGTGTTATTTAAAGACGGTAAGTTATCTCTGTTCGATCAAACCTTTAAGGACATCGACCGTAAGCATTTTTCCAAAGTGCTGCCCATCAGTTTTCAAGCGCGTGATGACAAGACTATTCATGGCTATTTAACGCTCCCCACTGGTGCTAATTCACCATTTCCAATGGTTGTCATTGTCCACGGCGGACCCTTCGGTGTTCGAGATTATTGGGGGTTTAATCAGACGAATCAATTGTTAGCCAGTAGAGGGTATGCCGTTTTACGGATCAATTATCGTGGTTCAGGTGGCTATGGCCAAAAATTTGAATTTTCAGGTCATAAGCAGTGGGGCCTAGCAATGCAAGATGACATTACTGATGGAACTCTCTGGGCGATAGAAAATGAAGTGGCTGACAAAGACCATATCTGCATCTATGGTGGAAGTTATGGGGGTTACGCTGCCTTAACTGCGGTTGTAAAAGAGCCAGATTTATATCAATGTGCTATTGGTTCTGCGGGCGTCTATGACTTGCCAATGCAGTACAAGAAAGGGGATATAAGGCGAAAAAGTGCAGGACGGTCATTTTTGGAAGATACATTAGGATCAGAAATGAGTGTCCTTATAGAAAACTCACCGATTTATCATGTGGGTAAAATTAAAGCGGCTTTATTGTTAGCACATGGAACTGATGATATTCGTGTACCTTTTGAGCATTATGAAAAACTTACAGAAGCATTGGATCGTTATAAAATACCGTATGAGCCTCTGGTTTTTAAAGATGAGGGTCATGGATATTTTAACAAGAAAAATAGTTTGGAATTTAACACCAAAATGCTTAAGTTTTTGAGTGAATATCTTTAAATAATAGAGTCATAATCAGCTTCTTCTTGGCTAATAAAGTCAGATTTTTTCTTTATTACTCTAGTTGGCGGGAAGGACAATCCAGAAAGGATCTTTCTGGATTAACCACATAAGCGCCCAATTTTCATTAAGTTGCAGCAATATCTGTTCAGATTTTTCATGATTACCGACCATCAAATAATATTGCGCTTTTATATATGAGCCACCTGAGAGTCGTTTGAATTGTTCAGGGAGTGAATTCAAGTGTTGTTCTATTTGCATTAATAGCTTTTGTTTCATCTCATGATTGCCTGTCTTCTCATAGCTGACAGCTAAATTAATCCCGTGGGATAGACCGTCAGAGTAATCCCATAAATTAAACATAAACTGAGGGCTATCACGGAGTACTTTTTCATAGAGTTTTACCGCGAGGTCATAATCTTGATTCCAATAAGCACCAAATGCCTGAAACTTAAGGACGTCCATATCATCAGGAAATTTAAGTGAAAGTTGTTGAATTGAGTCAATGTAATCTGGAATTGTATTTTGTGCTAAAGCAAGCAGCCAACGAGTCCTAAGAAGGAAATATTCTGACGGTATTTGCTTTCTCGACACATCTAATAATCTGGCAGCAGCATCGTTGTTGCCCACATGAATCAAATAAGAAGCATAGGTGTTGTTGTACCAAAAATTTCCAGGCTTAGTAGGTTTTGATTTTTCAAGATTACTTTTAGTTTTATCTAATTCACCTATTATTTGATATAGGTTGGCAAGACCAAGATCACAGGAACTGGTGTCAGGTAATACTTTTTGACAATGCTGATAGAGGGTAATTGCTTTATCAAATTCGGCTAAACTCGCCAGCGAATCACCCATTATGAAATAAGTTTTCAAGGAGAGTGGATCCGTCGATAGGGCAATTTCCCCATGCTCAACAGCCTGCTTAAACCGTGATTGATGCCACAACATAAATGAATAATTATGATGAGCTAACCGCAAGTTCGGATTTAAATCCAGCGCCTTAATATAATGCTCTTCTGCTTTATCGTATTGTTTGAGATAGGTATACATTAAGCCTTTAGTGGCATAGAGTTCGGCCTGGTCAGGGTCTAACTGATGCGCTTTCTCAAGAGCATTCTCAGCCTCTGCGAGCGCGGTGTCCATATCAAGATGTTTATACTGATAAAGCAACAGATAACTTGTCGCTTTACCGGTATAAGCTAAGGCGTATTCAGGAGAAAGTTCAATAGCTTTATTAAAGAGAGTGAGCGCCTCTTCATAAGATTTAACAGTAGCTACTTTCATATAAGATTGCGCCATAACGAAATATCGATATGCCTGCTCTGATTCAGGATGACGACGACTGTTAGTCATTACTTTATAGCTATCACTGATATTCAGCATATTGCTGACAGCGATACTGACCTGTTGTTGAATTTTAAAAAGCTCCCCAGTTGAATCGTCAAATACTCGGGACCAGAGGTGGAAATTGTTTCGAGCATTAATGAGTTGAACGGTAATCCTATACTCATCATTATGTACTCGCACACTGCCTTCAATGATGTATTTAACATTGAGTTCTTTGGCAATTAACGACAGGTCTTTTCCCGAATTCTTATAGTGAAAGGATGCAGATCGTGACATAACTTTTAGCTTGGGATTGGTCACTAGTTGGTGCAACATTTCTTCAGCAAGACCATCAGCAAAATATACGATTTCCGGATCTGAACTAAAGGTTTTTAGGGGTAGGACAGCAATGGAATAGTCATCCTCAGAGGGTAGGGTGTTTTGTTGTGATTGCTGAATAATAACGACCACAATGGTAAGTAAAATCAGTGCCAGTACCAGAAGAAGTCGTTTATTAATTTTTCCATTACCTAAAGAATGAACAGCTGATTTATTTTTATTCGGTTGTGCCCATTGAACATCCCTAACCAGTTTGTAGCCTTTCTTGGGTACGGTCTGAATATATTGATTGGCTTTACGATCATCACCCAAAGCTTTACGCAGTGAGGCGATATTCGAATTGATGACATCTTCGCCGACAACCTGATTAGGCCAAACGGTTTCTAGGAGTTTTTCTCGAGATACAACCTGACCATCAGCCTCGGCAAGTGTCATTAACACCGAGAGGGCTTTGGGTTCTATATGTTTGGTTTCATCTGCTGAACGAATGGTACCTTCAGCAAAACTCACAAACCAATGACCGAGAGAAAAGTCCTTTTTCATTAATTTATTGTTCTTTTATCGTGAAGTTAAGTCCTTTCTAGCATAGATACACATTCTGATCACCCCCTCAGATCAAGGGAATATAAAAAAGCAGATAAAGAACATCAATCGGCTGTCAAAACGCAGTCAAATCACACTTTCATTAACCGTTACTGTAATTGATGGGTTTATTAACCAAATAAATCCCGCTGACAATCATCAATGCTCCAAAAGATAATGAGATGGTAATTTGCTCATCTAAGAGTAGGTATCCAAAGAGTATGGCGCTAACGGGTACAAAAAATACAAAGACTGAGCTTTTAGTTGCCCCAACAATTTTAACTGCGTCAAAGAACCAAATAAATCCTGCAACTGTGCCTACGAATGATAAATAAGCTATGGCGGTCACTAATTCAATGGTCGGGTTTATTGAAAATGATTGTCCCGTCACTAACATCCATATTGCAAGAAGGATACTGCCACTAATGCTTGAGTAGGTTACCAATATGAGTGGTGAAAGTGGTTGATGAGATTCCATTAAATATTTACCTAATAAAGTATAGGTTGACCATGACATTGCACAACCGATTAGAGATAACTCACCTAATCCAATCGCTGAGCTGAATAACGTTTCTAATTGACCCTTTGATAAAACAACCACAACACCAAAAACACAGAATATTAATCCCGCGATATTAATTAGACGATAGCGTTGGCCAAAAAATATCACAGAACCTAGTGCAACCCAGATAGGGTTTGAGGTAATGATCAATGCACCTCGTCCAGCTTCTACAGTTTGTAATCCATAGAAAAAAAACAAATTGTAGGTTGTTACACCTGTTAATCCTAACAATATAATTTGAATTAACTGAAATCGGCTCAACCGTGGGAATGTTCCCATTTTCTTATAGAGGATGATAAGCAATATCAATGAAGCGGCTGTAAATCGAAGTAGCGCAGCCATTTCTACAGTATTATCAATTACCGCATATTTAGCGGCGATGAAGGTACCACCCCAGGCAGTTACAGCAGCTAATAATTTCAGATAGGTTATTAAGTTTGTCATTCGATAGTCATAGAATTAATAAAACTGATATTCAACATAAAACAATTGATTGGACTCTTAGAACTAGATTAAAGTTTTGTTGTCTGAATGGGTAGGATAAGTATAGTTAGAATTAGTATAATTAGAATCAGTATAGATAGATAGAGCAATAATATTTCACGGAGTTTAAATTGAAACAATCAAAATATTCAAATTTCATTCAGAAGACCTTTTCAGTGGTGGCTATATTATTCGGTATTGTAACGATGATTGCCGGAACCCGAGCTTTGTCAGGCATAAGCCCAGGATATGAAGTATATCTACCTCTTTTAATCTACAACAGTACGATGGGTCTTATCTATGTAACCACGGGAGTCCTCATTTGGAATAACTCTCTTAAGGCAAGACCAGCTGCAGGAACAATCCTAGCACTTAATTTTACTGTACTAGGATTTATCGGATACCTGCATACTACTGTGGGCTCAGTCGCTGTGGAAAGTGTTGGTGCAATGACTTTTAGGACCACTGTATGGTTGGTGATTTTCTTAGGTCTGACTTGGATTAACCACCGATCAAAGGCGGACTAATTTCCACTGTTATCTTTCGGGGGATTACAGTTGCTTTCAATGTTGATAATGATAGAGTATCAAACTTGATCATCGCCTACGTTAATCTATCGAGAATAATTAAATGCTTACTGGCAACATTAGAAAAATGCGTTCCGAGTTAAATCCAAATGATTCAACCGTCGAATACTTTTTGCCAATAGGCGATAAAGAACTAGCCCTCAACCAATTCATTGGTAAGACGCTTAAACTTCAATTTAATGATGAAATTAAGTGCCAACATTGTGGTAAACGAACCAAGAAAAGTTTTTCTCAGGGTTATTGCTTTCCCTGCATGAGAAAACTTGCTCAGTGTGACATGTGCATCATGAAACCAGAGACCTGCCATTTTCATGAAGGAACCTGTCGGGAACCCAAATGGGGTGAGGATAATTGTTTCGTCCCTCATTTTGTCTACTTGTCGAATACTTCGGGCCTAAAGGTTGGTATTACCCGACACACTCAGATCCCAACGCGATGGATTGATCAAGGAGCGACTCAGGCAACCATAATGTTTAAGGTCAATACAAGACAACAATCAGGTTTTGTGGAGATGGCGTTTAAAGATTTGATTGCCGATAAAACAAATTGGAGAACCATGCTCAAAGAAAATCAGCCTGACAAAAATTTGCTTGCTGAAGCCAGTGCTTTAAAAGAACAACTTGCTGATAGTATGAACAAAGTCATTCAATCTTTTCCTGCAGAGGACATTGAAGATCAGGTGAATGAAGTTGTGAGTATTAACTATCCAGTTTTAGAATTTCCGACAAAAATCATTTCTCACAATTTCGATAAGAACCCAGTTGTTGAGGGAGCACTGATGGGCATTAAAGGCCAATATTTATTATTTGATACGGGAGTGATTAACCTTAGAAAGTTTACTTCTTATAATATAACTGTGAATGGTTAATTGAATGACAAAGGATTCAAGTTTTAAAAAACGTTCGATTTGTTGTTTCTTAATAGGTTGCTTAACCCTCTTTGCCTCCTCAGCGCTAACGGCGTCAGAATCATTTATCTATGGTGATGCGTTACCCAATGCACCTGAACTTGCTTATAGAGGTCAATATTCTGTTGGAGTAAGAACGCTGGATTTTATAAATCCGCAGCAACTCGATTTTTCACAGATTACCGAAACAGACAGCAGTCCTCTTGCTGATCGCTCTTTAAAAATTGAAATTTGGTACCCAGCAATCGTTCCAGAAGGTAAGGAACAGCGAACAGAATACCAAGACCATTTACTCAGTAAGAAACAATTTACCATTGAGGGAAGGGCGCTTCGTAATGCCAAGGCAGCTACCGGAGCATCGTCACATCCTTTAATTATTATCTCTCATGGCCACCCTGGCTCTCGAATATTGTTAGCTTATTTAGCTGAGAATATTGCATCGAAGGGTTATATTGTCGCAGCCATTGATCACACCGATTCAACACATGCTGAACAATATCAGAATAATTTTGGCTCAACTCTGTACCATCGTTCAAAGGATCAACTTTTCACACTCAATAAAATTGATGAACTGAGTCAAGTTAAGAGTAATTTTCTCTACAATATTGTTGATGTTAACCGTAGCGCTATTATAGGTTATTCGATGGGCGGTTATGGCGCGCTCAATTCAGCCGGCGCAGGATACAGCACTGGATTTGTTGCTCTGGCAAATGTTTCTAAACTCATCCCTAATAATCAATTGCAGGTTATGCAGGCTGGAAATAAACAGTATCAAGCTTCGCAGGACAAAAGAATTCGTGCGATTGTAAGTATCGCGCCCTGGGGTGGTGCAGCCTCATTAAAAGCATTTGGTGTACCTAAGGGATTGGCTGCTTGGGATAGTAATGGATTGTCAGGAATGACTGTTCCTTCCATGTTTATTGTTGGCACTGATGATCAGACCGTCTTTTATGAGGGGGGTGTAAAATCATTATATGATGATGCAATCAACTCAGATCGATACCTCTTAGTTTTTGATAATGCACAACACCATCTAGCCACTCATCCACCACCTCCTGAGGCGATTCAACCGCTAGACTTTCATCATTACGAAGAAGCAGTTTGGAGTTTGAAGAGACTCAACAATATCAATCAGCACTTCATCACAGCATTCTTAGACAGTACTCTGAAAGATGGAAAAAATAGCAAATATCTTAGGCTGATTGAAAACTCGAACGAGGGTCAATGGTCTCAAAATAAAGATGGTTCGTTTAATGATGAGCACACAGCCTGGATCGGTTTTCCCAAGGCTAGTGCTGCGGGGATGCATTTATACCATCAGTTACGCGAATAATTCGTTACAACATACACCCGTTAAAGGTAATGATTGGGTGTTTACGACTCCGGCACAGATGCTTTAATGAATCAGAAATTAAACGTTATCTTCATCTGCCAGAACAGTAGCTGCAACAGCATTTGTGGCATGAATTGAAAATTCGTGTCGCTCTTCCTCTGGTACGTATTTATAAAAGAGAACCCTAATCAGTCCGTACACAGCCATCATAAAGCATAGAATTCCCATACTCCAAAAAAATGCGTCTGCTCCGAACTGCTTCATCGTCACTGCTGTCAATAGTGGTCCAAGTGAAGCGCCAAATCCTCCAACCAAGACAATGGTACCGCTTGCCGCAACAATTTTTTCGGGTCGCATATAGTCGTTGATTAAAGCGATAAACAATGAATAGAGGGGCAGCAAAAAACCACCCATAAGCGTTGTGAAAATTAATAACGTAGTCAGATTAGCTGTTTGTAGTGTACAAAGATAAGCCATGACGGTGGCAGCTGAAGCCACGACTGTAATAACCAATCTTCGGTCGATCTTATCGGAAAGTATGCCAATGGGCCATTGCAGTAAAAATCCACCCAAAATAAATGACGCCACAAAATAAGATACTTCTCTAATTGATAAGCCAATGTCATTGGCATAAACGGCTGCCATACCAAAGAGCATAGCATCAC
>JAUUZN010000136.1 GCA_030589945.1 Gammaproteobacteria bacterium
ATCTTATTAATGAATGCTTGTTGCTGTAGATTTTACATTTAATTACTTAAAGATCGCTTTTTTAACCACCGCGTCTATCCGTACAGCTTAACATCTAATCGTGACAAAACCACTGATGATTGCGTTCTGTTTAAATTATCATCTTAGTTGGCATTTATATGCGATTAAATGATCATTACTGGATGAATTAAGCTAGTAAGAACTCAGTGAATAAGAGTACAATTCTCATATTAAATTAGTTGTATCTAATGAACGAAAATCTCTCACTGGAGTTTGAACATGTTTGACCAATTACAAGCCTTGCCAGCCGATCCATTATTGGGTCTTATTGCCGCTTATCGCAACGATCCTAATCCATCAAAGGTTGATTTGGGTGTTGGTGTTTATAAAGACGAGCAGGGTCACACGGCAATCATGCGTGCCATTCAAAAAGCCAACATTAGACACATTGAAACTGAAGACTCCAAAACCTATATCTCTCCAGCAGGCGTGCCTGGGTTCATTGATAGTGTACAGAAATTAGTTTTTTCAGAAGATTCTGCCATGTTATCGGATAACCGGATATCAGGTTTACAAACTCCTGGCGGCTGTGGCGCATTACGTATTGGTGCCGAGTTGCTAGTACGATTGAAAGATGACGTTACCGTCTGGTTAAGCGACCCAAGTTGGGCGAATCATACTCCCTTAATTAAGTCTGCAGGTCTCAATATTGAGAACTACGGCTATTTTGAACCCAGTACCGGTGAGGTGGACTTCCAACTGATGGATGAAACCTTGGCAAAACTAGGACCGACGGATGTGGTGTTACTCCATGGATGCTGTCATAACCCAACGGGTGCCGATCTTAAGTTTGAACATTGGCAACGAATTGCAGAGCGAGCATCAAAACAGGGCTTTGTTCCCTTTGTTGACCTTGCCTATCAGGGATTAGACAGTGGTCTCAATGAAGATGCAAAAGGACTGCGTCATCTCAGCGAGAATATTGAGGAAATGCTAGTGGCAACCTCCTGTTCTAAAAACTTTGGACTGTATCGCGACCGAACGGGTTCACTTTTATTTCAAACAGCAAACAGTGCTAACTCATCCGCTGTATTAACACAGGCTATGGAAGCTGCGCGCTCAAGCTACTCAATGTCTCCAGCCTATGGTGGCTTTTTAGTTAATATGATTCTCAATGATGCTGACTTAAGACAGGAATGGGAGACTGAACTCAATGCCATGGCAAGTCGCATTAAAGATCTACGTAAAGGATTGCTTGAAAAAATAGTGGCGAGAGGAATCGATAAAGACTTTAGTTACATCACCAAGCAAAAAGGTATGTTTACCTATCTCGGTCTTAACAAAGATCAGGTGCACAGAATGCGCGATGAATATGCCATTTATATGGCCGATTCAAGCCGAATTAACGTTGCTGGACTCAATACCCATTGTTTAGATTATGTCGCTGATGCAATAAAGGCTGTTCTTTGATTTCTGCTTTGGTTTTAGCACAACTAGGTCTGGTTGGCTGTAGTTTTGTGTTTTCTAGTACAAATTTTTAAGGCCATATCCCTCGTTGTATAGTCACCTTTGCTAACCGTTCTATCGCAACTACGATTGCGGCGGTACGCATATCAACAGAGACCTTTCCCTCGTTGTTCAACGTTTGCCAACGTTGAACAACGGTATTAACTGCTCGATGCATTTTATGTTTCATTTTTCCATTGACCAGAGCTAATTCCCAGTGTTCGTTCTCAATATTTTGAACCCACTCATAGTAACTAACAGTAACACCGCCAGCATTCACTAAAATATCCGGTAATACCGTAATCCCTTTTTTACACAAGAGTACATCAGCCTCAGGGCTAATGGGTCCATTAGCCGCTTCTACGATTAATAGTGCCTGAATACGTGATGCATTTTCTTTGTGTATCTGGTTACTCAACGCTGATGGTACAAGAATATCACATTCAACTTCTAGCAAATCTTCATTGGTGATCGTTAATGTTTCCATTAATCCAACAACAGAGTCATGCTCACTTTTATGTGCAATGGCCATTTTAAGATCAATACCATCGGGCGAATAAATACCTCCAGATGAATCGCTGATTGCTACAATAATTGCACCGGCCTCTTGGAATAAATTTGCTACAACCGCACCCACATTTCCAAAACCTTGAATGGCAACACGCGCTCCAGAAACGCTCGATAACTTAGGTATTAAATCCTTAGATAAAAATTGCTGAGTCGCATAAAGAATTCCTTGTCCTGTTGCTTCCCTACGCCCCTCAGATCCCCCCATGCTTAAGGGTTTTCCTGTTACTACAGGACGATTATTAATACCCGGATGCATAATTTGGTATGTATCGTAAATCCAAGCCATGGTTTGTTCATTGGTATATAAATCGGGGGCTGGAATATCGGTATGAGGACCAATATTATCGGCCAATTCGGAAATAAATCGACGTGTTAGGGCGCGAATCTCTCGTTGACTCATTTTTTTTGTATCGCAAGACACCCCCCCTTTTGCTCCACCAAAGGGAATGTCTATTAATGCGCATTTCCACGTCATTAAAGAAGCAAGGAATTGAACTTCTTCCATATTCACATCAGGATGATAACGAATTCCTCCCTTCCCTGCACCGAGCACATCATTATGTAGTGAGCGATAACCTTTAAATATTTGTACAGAACCGTCATCCATTTCTACGGGAAAACAAACACTAATTGTCCTCTTTGGTGCGCTAAGGAGATCAAATAAACTTCGTGTAATTTCATCCAAATGTATGCAAGCTGCTTTTAATCGTTGATTACCAATAAATTGCAAATCAAGATTTTCTGCTTTGATATTATCGCTTACTTGAGTTGAGTCAGTCGTGTTTACCATCTGTTAGTAATTCCTAATTTTTCTAATATTTTACTGACTCGTCGAACTGACATAAGCGTGATTCTAAAGTTTCAATTTCACCCAGTAAGTCAAGTGCCAATGCAACACCCGCAAGGTTAATACCCAGATCACGTTGTAAACGCATTGCAGTTCGAGCTTTTTGTAAACTATTTCCAGAGAAACGCCATTGTGTTTGAACATAGCCAATAGGCTCCAGTGCGCCTTCTTCAACGAGTTCGATGACCCATTCAGCAGAACTTGAGCAGGCTTTACATAACTCATTTAACGATAACTCAGTTTGTTCATCGATTAATATTCCATTCAGAGTTTGTTGAGTCATTATTTTATACTCCCAATTTACTGCGTGGATTATAGGTTAGTTCTTGTTCCATTTTACGATATAATTCTTTGGCTGTATCACTATCTGCAGGGGGTAAGGTAATGATAGTAACAACATAAAGATCACCCGCAGTTTTGCCAGGTATGCCACGCGCTTTTAAACGCATTTTATGTCCGCTGGCCGTAGCTTTAGCTATTTTAAGATCCACTGGGCCTGTTGGGGTGGGGACTTTAATCGTTGCTCCCAACGCGGCTTCCCAAGGTGTTAAGGGTACATCGAGGTAAACATCATGGCCATCGACTCTGTAAATATTATGTGCCTTGAACTCTATCTCTAAATAGAGGTCGCCAGCGGGAGCATTACCCATTCCTGCTGAACCTTGGCCCGTTAGGCGAATACGTTGACCTTGTTTTACTCCCTTGGGTATTTTGACATTGAGAGTACGTTGTTTATTAACCACATGACCATTATTGTCAAGTTCCGGAGATTGCAGAGTAATAGCACGGGTTGCACCAGTGTAGGCATCTTCAAGGTCAATCATTATTTTTGCATGATGATCTTGACCTTTTGCAGTGTAACCACCACGTTGTTGCGTTTGTGCAGAACCAAAGTCTCGACCAAATAACGATTCAAAAAAATCACTATAATCTGCAGCATCACCACCGGTATAACCTGCACCGTTAAATTCAAAACCGGCATCCCAATCGGGTGGAGGATTGAAATTCTGACCGGCTTTCCAATTTGCGCCAAGCTGGTCATAAGCCGCACGTTTTTCTGGATCTTTGAGTGCCTCATAGGCTTCACCAACTTCCTTGAAACGGGTTTCGGCATCATCCTCTTTACTAACATCTGGATGGTATTTACGAGCCAGTTTTCGATAGGCGCGTTTAATTTCATCCTTACTGGCATCTTTTTTGACACCCATAATTTCGTAATAATCTTTAAAGTCCACTCTACGCTCCAGTATTCTTTAAGTTTTTAAAAAGCTGTCAAGTTTTGCTTTGTACAACTCAGCTTTTTCAGGCTTATTCCAGCGGTTATACATGTCAATCAAACGTTCAAGGGATTTTGATATTAATATTGGGCGTACCGCCTCGTCCTTGTGCATTCCTTCGTAACCTTTGATTAAGAGACTTTCGGCTTTGCTGAAATGGCCTTGCTTAGATAAGACGCTACCATAACCACTCTCTGCTGCATGCTTCAACCACTGTTCACTTTTGCGATCCGATTGAGAGTTGTACGTTTCCTGAGCATACTTAAGTGCTTCATCAATATTACCATTACCAATTAATGACACGACAAGATCCAATCGAGTCATAATGAGTCTTGGATGATTTTTATCCAACAGCTCTTCACGAATTGACAATGCTTCTTTCAATATTAAAACAGACTGTTCATACTCCCCAGCCTCTGCGAGCCACCTAGCCTTAGTGGCTGAATAACCCGCGACATTATGGTGCCTACCTCCTAAAGATTTTACTGCCATTTGGAGCGCTAAATCAACCATATCTATTGCAGCTTCGGTTTGCCCTTTGTCATGAAGGAGGTAGCTCAAATTATTCATAGTAATTGCAATTTCTGGGTGGGCATCACCATGTACTTTTTTAAGTATGGAGATGGCCTTTCTATACATTTTCTCAGCTACCTCGTACTTTTTTCGATCATGGTTCAGATACGCTAAATTATTATAGATGCCTGCAACTTCAGGATGAGAATCACCGAAGAGTATCTTGTACATATCTAACGCTTGATTATACAGAATATCAGCCTGCTCAAAATCACCCTTGTCATTGAGTAAAGAACCAAGATTATTGAGATTGTCAGCCCAATCTGGATGAGGAATCTCACCAAATATTATTTTTCTAACAGCTAATGATTGACGTAATAATTTTTCTGATTCAGCGTAATTTCCCTGATCAAAATAATTCAAACCCAGCTCTTCAACAGCTTCGGCCGTTTCTAGAGAGTTTTCACCAAACATGGTTCTCTGTGCATCAAGAACATTGATCAGTAAGCCTTCAGCATTTTTGTATTTACTCATCCTGAAATACAATTCAGCAAGTCCCGCATAATTATTCACAAGAAGTTTATCGTCTTCTCCAGACTTCTCTAGAATTTTTATTGCTTCCTGATAATGTATCTCAGCCTGCTTTAAATCAGCCTGCTCTGTTAACAATTGTGCCAGATTGTATAAACTTTTTGCGACATCAGTATCCGTAACATCCGCAGCACTTTGTCTTTTTTCAAGTGAGGACATTAATAATGATTTAGCTTGATTATATAAACCTAGGCTGGTGTAAACACTGCCGATGGTGTCCATTAAGGTGGCTTGAATTTTTGGCTGTCCGGCAAGTTCAGAATCAATACGCTGGGCACCTTTATCAAGTATTTCCCGAGCAGTAATAGTATTACCTCGAGCTTCACTTGGATCTGATACTGCAAAAAGGTCGACCATAAATGTCGAAGTCTGACGTGCTGTTTCAGCCTCAGCCTCGGCTATTTCACGCTGTTCCTGAGCTTCATTTCTTGCAATAATAGCCGTTGTAGCTAAACCTATTGCGAAGACCATACCCACGAATGACGCAACTGAAATAAACATCATTCTACGGTTGCGGCGCTGTTGTTCTCGTTGTCGTAAATCATCAAAGCCTACGCCTAAAATACCAGCAAGTAGTTTTATTTTTGCATTGGTCTTACCATCTTTACCTGGACGAACATCTGCCGCAATGGGTTCGGCAGGGACATCTGAGATATTACCATCTTCACCTAATTGAAACCGCAATGCCTCAGGAAAACATTCCTCATCTTCCCTGCCCGGCATGGTCGATGCATAGGGTTCACCACTTACGATCACGCAAAATATTCTGTGGCTTCTTCCAAGACGTTTGAAGGTTAAAATTTCCTCATTAACCCATTGTGATTGGGCCGCTTTAGGAGAGCAAATTACAATTTGAGTCGCTGACTTTTCTAAAGACTCATTGATAATGGTACTTAAATCTGTTGCGCTAGCTAATTCATCCCGGTCTCTAAACACCGGGTTCAGACGCTTTGGGATTATACCGACATCATTGGTTTTACCCACCAAATGCGCAGGTACATGATAATGTTCAAGTGCTTTGTGTAGCCACTTAGCCCACTTTTCATCGCTATGGCTATAGCTGATAAAAGACTTGTATATGTATTTGTTTAAGTCGGTATTGATATCCATGTGCATTTTATTCCCTCTATCTTGCACAAACCCTAACACTCTATGCTGAGAAAAAACATGTTGACCGTAAATAAAAAATAATCAACAACAAAAAGCCGGAGTTTAATCCGGCTTTTTTAGTTAAGGATCAACCTCCCTGAACCGACATACACTAACTGACGAGTAATTTCAGCTCGGGTTGATCTGACACTTTCATTAATTACTTTGCTAACAGCTAAGGTTTAATTACCTCAACTGGATGTGTACTAGAATATGAGTCTGATGGGGTCTTTGTTATCCTTACAGGAAAAGTTCCCTCTGAACTAAATGTGTAGGTCATGTTAACACCATTATCAGAGAGGGATACTACATACCCATCTGCATCTCCAACAACCCAGGAATAAACCACATTCGAACTATCACTAGAAGACTGACCGGCAGTAAAGTCACAGGTATTATAAGTATCCAATGTTGTACCACATTCGTAGGTGAATCTCTTCTTACCCTTTTTAGACAATTCTAATACATAAACAGTTGTAGTGGTTACGTCGGATAACCCTAATACATCAGTTACAGTAAGCGTTACTGAATGTGTACCTTCAGAGCTAAATGTATGGGAAGCAGTTGCACCACTCTCACCAAAACTCCAACTGTAGCTGGCTATCCCGACTTCATCTGTAGAGCCACTTGCATCAAAGCTACAGGTCAGAGAGGAACAACTTACAGTAAAGCTCGCCACTGGAGCCGCATTGGCTGTCACTTGCTTCGTGACTGTCGCTGATAGACCGCCTAAATCCGTAACAGTCAGAGTGACCGTGTGAGGACCTACAGAGTTAAAGGTATGGGCTGGATTTTGAACAGCGTTAGTGCCGCCATCGCTAAACGTCCAACTATAGGTGAGTGTACTTATGTTCTCATCAATAGGCGTACTGGTAAAGCTACAAGACTCGCCAATGTTACAGCTACCATTCGTAAAGCTAACCTGTGGCGCCGCATTGGCTATCACTTGCTCAGTGTCTGTCGCGGATAGACCGCCTAAATCTGTAACGATCAAAGTGACCGTGTGAGGACCTACAGAGGTAAAGGTATGGGCTGGGTTTTGAACTGTACTAGTGCCACCATCGCCAAACGTCCAACTATAGGTGAGTGTACTTATGTTCTCATCAATAGGCGTACTGGTAAAGTTACAGGGCTCGCCAATGTTACAGCTACCA
>JAUUZN010000215.1 GCA_030589945.1 Gammaproteobacteria bacterium
ATTGATAAGAATTGTCTAGATTAAAATGTTTATGAACAACCGTAGAATGCTTTTGGGTCTGCATATATAGCTAAAGAGGCTGCTCAAAATGTGTTATGGATTCAATTTATGATCTTGATTCAGCTTATCGATTTAGGCGCAGGTATTTTTTATACTATGGTGGGTGTTGTGCCACTCGCTGACTCTGCATTTCCAATGTTCAATGCAACCTGGATTATTGTCCTTTTATATTTATGGATGCCAAAGAAACATAATAATGCTCAACCTGCTTAAACAATATTACTTTCAACTACTGATATTAGGTCTGAGTATTTTCAGACCTAATATGCTTTTTGAAAAGATTAATCAATTAAACTGGTACAAAACTGCGTTAAAACAATGGATCGATGACCAAGGTATTATTGTTGGTAGTAAAGTACTTGAAGCAGGCTGTGCAACAGGTGCTTTAAGTGTCGCTATGACACAGGCTGGTCATATAGTGACTGGGGTAGATTACTCTCGTCAAATGATTGAACATGCTAAAAGTAACCATAAAAACATTGAATTCTTAGAAGCAAATGTTCTTGATCTACCTTTTAAGTCGAATGAATTTGATTTTGTTATTGCAACTTCACTGATCAATATTATAGATAATAAGAAGTTAGGCATTAGTGAGTTAACACGGTGTTGTAAACAGGGTGGAGAGATTAGCATCCTCGTGCCTTCAACTGAGTTTAATGATAAAGACTTACGCTCACTTATTGACTTACATAAGGCTTCAAATTTTTCTGCCGCTACCATGAAAGCCTGGCATCAACATGCTCCAAAAATGGAACCAAGTGATATTATACTTTTATTCAAACAAGCAAAGTTATCGAAAATTATTATCAAAAAGTATTTAGATGGGATGGTCGTTTCAGTTTCAGGGATAAAGCCCACATAATTCTAGTAGCTGATTATGGAGCATTCATTCATTTATATTGTCACTCTTAGAGTTACAAACCAATGGCACATTTCTGCCTTTGTACGGCAAGTATTGAATGGCCGGTCTTGGGAAAGATCCCTTTACTATGGCAAGCATGTTCATAGGATAGTTTCCATCGACTCAGTTTCGGGTCTTTCACTGGATAGGAATTCAGCAATAAGGTTTATGGACTTTTAATCAATTGGTCGGGCGTTCGAATCGCCCACGGCCCACCATTTTCCCTGAAAGCCCATGAATTCCATGGGCTTTTTTTATGGGCGGTCGATTGATGAATAGTCAATGGGTCGGTATTGGGTTGATCCGGCTGAATCTCACACAAATCTCATAAGCACCTTGCACGAGAATTCTTCCAGAGAGCTCCATATTTTCCGCCTCTGGGGTGTTTGGAAGGTAAGGGGTAATCGACGCCGAAATTAGGAACCTGACGCCCTGAGATCATTGTGGGTGATGACCTGCGTCGGGTTCGGTGGGAACGACGGGTAATTTTAAATTTTGACTGCAGCGGTTATTGCCGAGGTAGCGTGATTCGTCTCAGTTCGATCCAAAGCGGTCATATAACGCCGCATTCAGCGGCTTGTCCGCTGTAATGCTTTGTTAAGATCACGTCTATATTTCAAATTGTATAATGAGTTCCGGTAGTGAAAATCCACTTGCGATGGCACTCCAGACTTGCCCTGCATCAATGGTGAATGCAGACGTCAATGTTCCAGTTGTGACAATCTCTCCAGCCTGTATTGGTGCTGCACTACTCTGATTCGCTAAGACTGATATTAAATGTATAGCAGCTAGAAGTGGACTACCCAGAACGTTTGATCCATGACCTAGCTCACACAGTTTTGAATTGCACGATAGAGCTATTTCGAAACTTGCGAGGTCATCGATAATATTGTCTCCAAGCAGACTGACTGCTTGCGGTTCACCAATGAATAGCTCCGCATGTAAACCCGAATCAGCAACAGTATCAGCTGTTTTGAATTTCCAACCAGGGAAATGAGACTGCACAATTTCAAATCCAAGGGCCACCCAATCTATGCATTTCAGTATCTCTGAAGGAGTACTGCCAACAGGGGGTGAGGCACAAAAGTGTATAACTATTTCGGGCTCAATCTTTGGCTCAGAGTATCCACCGATGAAACATGTTGCTTCTGATCCTGTAAGCTTGGTAACCGTTCTATCGTATATATAAGCCCATATTGGTTCACAAACATTATAGATGGGCCAAATGTTCGAGTTAGTAAAACCAATCTTTCGACCAACAGGTAGAAAACCTTCCTCAATACGTTTTTCGTGTATGAAACGAGACACCTTGTACGCATCATAAACACTGAAGTTTAAAAATCGAGAAGTAACCGGATCAAGTTGACTGCAATTATCCTGTGCATCCATCAACTCCCTAGCGATTTCCTTAATATTAATTTCTTGCACTGATATTCCTCGATGCTTATGAAATCTTAACAGTTAAATAGACAGCTTCTCTGTAGAACTAGATAGGAAGAAACTGTCTTTCTCAAAATCTAAATATTTTAAATCGGTGAAAAATAACAAGAAAAGGAATTGTAAAATAGGGTTATAGCTGATGGACTGGTCTAATGAAAAGTCACAGTTGTCTTAATTTGTTTCTGAGCTAACTATTTGATTTTCCATTTATTATTTACACCCCTGTTAAACATTTATTGATTATTTTCCATTATGAAAAGAATACATCTATTTAATTGGATCAGTCAATCTCGAAATAAAATCACGACATTCTAAAGTGACTAACCAAATGAGAAAAGCAGAATGGTATTCAAGTATTATAAATTCTTAGAGTCCGCTGTTGGCACTAACTTGCCGGATGAATTACCTCAAGAAAAGGCTCTTCACGACCCACAAGAACCATTCGCCAGATTGGCTGAAAGAACTGAAGTCAAGGTAACCTGACAATGCATTAACTGGAAAAATAGAATCCTACTCATGTTGGATCTATTTTGATAATGATCTTGCCGAAATGTTCGCCGTCCTGTAATCGATTATATGCGGCTGAAGCTTCTTCCAGAGGGTAAATACTATCAATAACAGGTTTTAATTTTCCATTAAAAACCAGTTTCATTACTTTGTTAAATTCATGACAATTAGCCATGGTAGTTCCAATGATACTCAACTGGTTCCAGAAAATTACTTTAATATCAGTCTCAACAATATTTCCTGTTGTACGCCCATAAGTAACAAGCCGACCACCCTTGGCTAAGCTGTTAAGACTTTGCGCCCATGTGTCTTTACCTACGTTCTCAATCACTACATCTACGCCCCTGTTATTAGTTAAACTCTGAAGCTCCTTCCAATAATTCCCAGATTTTCGGTCAAGAACAATATCTGCACCCATCTTTTTAGCATTTAATATTTTATCAGCGTTACTGGTCACGGCAATAACCTTTGCGCCTGCCAGCTTGGCAATCTGAATACTTGCTGACCCCACACCTCCACTTGCTCCTAAAATCAACACTTCATCTCCCGGGGTAATACGTGCCTTGGTGATCAGCGCACGCCAGGCAGTTTGATAGACCAACGGTGTCGCAGCAGCATCTTCAAATGACATATGCTCAGGTAGTTTCAATACGTTTCTAGCATCAACAGCAATATATTCGGCAAGACCACCCGGTATACTATCGCCGATAATGCCG
>JAUUZN010000113.1 GCA_030589945.1 Gammaproteobacteria bacterium
AGACTGTATCATAAAGCATCTTTATAGAGTTATTCTATTAATTCCAAAACATCATCAGAATCAGCTCTGTTTATTTAATGCTGGTGTCAATTTTAAAGTAAGGATGGTTAACTTTGCTAACTTAATCAGTTAGTTGACCGGTGCTAAGTTTACCTTATAATTTCTAATACGAAACATGATGTTTTGCATCAATATATTACAGGATATTGCGAGGTAAACTCAACATAAATAACTTTAACTAAATGTGTTAACCTGCTGTATATAATCTTGTTTATCTCCATGCTCTATGATATCTATCTATTGTGCATACTCGAATTTTTACCGAGGAGTAGTATGCAGAAAAAATAAGGGTTTTAAATATTAAAGTGAATAAAATAAGAGCTTTATTTGGAAAGTAAACATTTTATAATTAAGATTGACGACATATATCATGGAATTATCCGACACATATTTTGAAACGACATGTGTGGATGTTCAGATTTTAAAATCTGAATAAAATCACCTATGAATTTAGGTAGAAGATTTTTCTGTTTTGCCAAAGGAGAGATTGTTACTCACCTACTTCCAACCGATGCCGGTATTATAGGTCGGTCCTTGCACTGCTTTCTAATTTGAAGTGCTTTTGTGTAGCAACGGATAAACGGGTAATTTCCCCGTCAAAGTTAAAGGCTGAACGACGGGTCCTCGCTTTATCCAATGCGCTATTGCTTGTTAGCCTGCAAGATTGAACCAAACAAAAAGCCGTTTACTCCAACTGACAGGCTCTAAATATTTAACTTAGGAACAAAGACACTATGAAAAATATAAACTTCAATTATTTGTTTCTGCCACTGCTCTTTTTAATTAGCCCTGTCTGGGCTGACAATAATTTTGCTGTAACTGATTTTGAACTACTTGATTTAACATTAAGGCTTTCTGATCCCAAGAAAGCTGCTGAAATAGATGCTCAGGAACAGGAAAAGATTAAAATGATTGATACCTTGATTAGAAAAGGCATTACCGACACCGAAGGCTATACTATGCTCCATGTTTCTGCTGAAGATCGTAATAAAGCGGATAAATCTATCGGTTACTTGTTCGATTGTGCTAAATGTTCTGCTGATTTAGGTCGAGAGTATAATGCAGACTACATTCTAATTGGTCGCCTGCATAAACCAACTTACCTATTTTCGTACATTATTGTGCGGGTCTTCGATGTAAAAGCTAATAGGCTGATTAAAGAATATCGAACCGAAGCTAAAGGTAAACCGAGTAAATCAGTTCCAGGCGCCATTGATAATATATTAATCAAAATCAGAAACGATATTCCTCATTAATATCAGAGAAATTCTCATCATACCCTCCCCTAAGGGTAACGATATGTGTTTGGTTTTACCCAAAGCAGACATTGATTAATCGGTTAAAAGTTGAGAATATGGATTTAATGAAAAATATCTGACAGGAAACTCTCAGCTATTTAAAATAGAGGCTATTTAAACATTCCAAGAGGAAAACACTGTGGAAAAAGCAACCAACGCATCACGTAGAGATTTATTAAAAGGCTTGGGAATGGCTTCAGCAGCACTAGGTGCTGGGATATCACTGAATGTGAATGCTGTCACTGTCGATCATAGTAAGATGAATCATCAGATCCCGATTGATATAAAATTAGAAGAGTTAATTGACACTTTTCTAGAATGTATCAAGATGGGCGAAATTTGTAATCAACATTGCATGCACATGTTTCAAATGGGCGATACCACACTGGCCGATTGCTCAATTTCCGTTCAAGAATTGATCGTAGCCAGCACGGCGGTACTGAGGTTCGCAGCCAATAACTCGAGTCATTTAAATTCTTTTCTCGAAGCCACAATAAAAGTCTGTGAAACTTGTGAAGAAGAATGTCTAAAACACGAAAAGCACATTCAATGTAAAGACTGCGCTGTAGCATGCCGTGATTGTATTGATTTTTGTACTGAATACCTTGCTGCTTAACGCCTTACACAGAGGCTGGCACGTTAGCGACGGTTCTAATTAAACTACCGTCTTTATGGCGGCATCAACTTTTGCGAGGAAATCATCAGTTCCACTTAATACTGCTACAAATGGCGAGCAGCAACAGAATCAGCCTGAATTTTAGCTTTATTTAAAACAATTTAGGAATATTTATAAATGGTCTAATCGTTTTTAAGTGATTTAAGTTCATCTAGCTCAACCGATAATATTTGTTTACATAGAAAACAATTGTGTTGAGTCAATTACATCGGTTTTTCTGTTATTATTTCAGTGTCTCACATTCTGTGATGGCGCCTCGCTTAAACAGCGATTAGAATTTAGTATCTATTTTACTAACAACATACAGTGTAGGAAAGTTATGCCAGAAATTATCATTGAAAAAAACTTAAGTGAAGAACGTTTAAAAGAATTAGGCGTTTCAAGTTGGAATATTTGGGACTGCCCAGTATCTGAATTTCGTCTTGATTTTGACAATAAAAATGAACGTTCATACATCTTAGAAGGTGAAATTGTTGTCACTCCAGATGGTGGCGAGCCTGTTACTATCGTGCCTGGTGATTATGTTATCTTCCCTGATGGCTTAAAAAGTATTTGGCAAGTAACTAAAACATTGAAAAAGCACTACATGCATTTCTAAATGCTAAATGGATTAAGGCATCTTCGGATGCCTTTTTTTGTGCCGGACACAAATGCTAAGGAAAAATAGGGATACTTTAGTATTGAGATGGATTACTTTTAAAATTAGGCTCTATAAATAATAGAAATAAATTTCTGCCCAGTGATTTTAAAGTGTTTTGATCAGCAACGGCAACGGACTATAAGCAGATTATGTCAGCAATTTTTCTGACATCTCCCATGGTGACATCTGGATAACGGATTTCAATTGATGAAAAGATATCATCTTGATATCGTCTCCCAAATACAATTTTGTTGGCTTCAGCTACGCGTACCATTGTGGTTGGCAACACTGAATCCACCCTTTTATAAAATTCTTCGTAGCCTAACTCTTCACGTTTTTTTGATAATTTTTCCTGTAAAGCTAGTGCGGTCTCAAAATTTTGTGGTTGATAATCCATATCTAATCTCCTGTTTTTTAACTATTTGGTTCTTTTTATGTCATCACTTAATGAGTTATAAGCATCATTAGTTTGATGAATACTCAATTTTTTTGTTCCACATCTCTACTCTGGTTTTCTCTATATGCTGTCAACCTTTGCTGTGCAAAATTGAGAGCCTGATACATACGTGGTTTCAATTGCTCTTGCAGGCCTTGGTTTCGCTTAATATATTTATCCCAAAAGCTCACTTCCTCGCATAACTTGTTTTCTATATTGCTATCAGACATTGTTAAAGATCCGATATTTGGTTTGTTAGTTTTGTCATTTTGCTTCCTAACTGTATGTTTTGATGTTGTTAGTCTAACGAAATGATTGTTATATATATTGACCTTACCAGCCAGATGTTTGACCCTGTCCGCCATTTATGTAATCTTACAAATATTAATGAATATTTAGGGATTAGATGATGTCATTAACTTTTTTTGCACCAAACCTTGAACTATCGATACAACTGGCTCGTTCTTACGATGTAGATCCGACACCGATATTGATTAAGGTGGGAATTGACCCTTCTATAACATCCGACTACAACGCTCGTATTCCAAGCGATAAGGTGCATAGTTTTTACCAAAAGCTTGCTGAGGTGATTCCAGAGCCAAACTTTGGCTTGGATGCTGGTCAGTTCTGGCATCCAACACAAATGGGAGCTTTAGGTTATGCCTGGATGACGAGTTCAACACTACGCTCTGCTTTTGGACGACTAGTACGATTTTCTCGTAGCGTTCTTGGTTCAGTGGACGTCACTACTAAAGAGTCGGATTCCGGCTTGTCTTTAGTCTTCGATTTCAGCAATGAATCGTATGCTCCACCCTTCCGACTTGATGGTCATCGGTCTGTGATATTGACAATGATTCAATGCAATGCTGGACATGACTTTCATCCCCAATCAGTCAGTTTTAGTCATACCAAACCTGAAAATACCAGTGGTTTTTATGCCTTATTTCAATGTCCAGTTATCTTCGATGCAGATATTGATAGCCTGACTATTTCCCTAGAGGATGCAGATAAACCTCGTGCCTGTTCTAATAAACAACTTTCCCAATTACATGACCAACTGCTTGTTGAATATATCGCCAAGTTAGACAAAAACAATATCGTTGAACGTGTAAAGCTCGCTATCATTAATGAGATGGGTACCGGCAACTTTTCAGATAGTACTATTGCTGCGTCATTGTTTATGTCTCAACGTACTTTACAAAGACGTTTAGAAGAAAATAATACTTCTTTTAAGCAACTGGTTAATGAAGTACGACAAGATCTGGCTGACACTTATTTAAATGACAGCAGCCTTACACTGACAGAAATCTCATTTATGTTGGGCTTTTCAGAGATGAGTGCTTTTTCCCGTGCTTTTAAACGCTGGTCGGGTAAGTCGCCAACTGACTATCGTGTTACTCGATGATTTTATTGCACTAAACTATTACTTTTCAGCGTCTTTATCTGAATTCTGCTGATAAATTTCTTCCCGATAGATTGTTACGTCGTCAGGCGCTTCAATACCAAGACTAATTTGGTTGCCCTTTACGCTTAAAACTTTCACATTAATATCATCACCAATCATGATGGATTGCTCTTTATACCGGGTTAAAATTAGCATGACTATATTCCTTTCGTTAATTACAGAGCGAATATTACACGCCGTTAACAATTAGCTCATGACTTAACACGCCAATTAGTTGTCATTTCTTTTTGATGATCTGTATTTAGATAATGTCCTTAAAAGTCGAATCGATTAGTACGGCACTTCAAATTACATTATTTATGCTGTTTTAAGTTATCATGAAACATTGATATCTCATTAAACAACTAACTATTTCGATAATTTACAATGCCTGATAATCAACAACAAGAAGTCATTTGTGACTGTAGTGGCACAACAAAAAACAAAGTCAAAGAACTTATTGAGAATGGCTATGACAGCATAGACAAAATATCAAGGGCAACTGGTGCAGTTTCAGGCTGCGGTTCCTGTGATATTTTAATTTTGGAATTACTAGACGAATAATATGAAAATAGGATTTATAAACAAAACTTCAAAGAAAAAAGGCAACTACCTTTTCTTACTTATTGCTCTGTTAGCTTTAATTGTACTTGGTCCACTATTAAGTGAACACTTTAATGTTGGTTCTCGACTCTTTCTACAAGGTGCGTTTGCAGTTGTTATGTTTATTGGAGTATGGACTCTTAATGCTGATCATTTCTGGTTTAAGGCAGGTATTGGTCTTGCTGTAACCGCTTTCATATTAGCAGTAGTAAATTATTTCTTAGTATCAAAAGTTATTTTCCTAACAGGCCTGATGGCTTCTTTTTTATTCCTTGTTTTTTCAATCTACCTTGCCTTTAACCATATCCTTTTCAGTGGAAAAATAACCACAAATAAAATTATTGGCTCTTTGTGTATATACCTTCTTATTGGCGTCATATGGAGCTTAATCTACGTTTTTATTGCCGCAATATATCCTGACGCTTTCACTAATATTCCACCTTTCACAGAATATTCACGTATGTGGGATTATCTTTATTTTAGCTTTGTGACTTTAACAACATTAGGCTATGGGGATATCAGTCCAGCTATCCCACTTGCTAGAACATTCGCATATCTTGAAGCAATATGTGGCCAGTTTTATCTTGCTATTTTGGTAGCTAGCCTTGTTGGTGCATACATTAGCGATCACCATAAACATAGTGACCAAAAATAATGACATTTCAAATGTTATAGATTGATAGCAGAGTTATATTGAGCAATATTTATAGATAGCTCTATCTAATTTCTTGAATAGGGTGATAACTAACAAGTAATTATCACCCCTTCCCTATCCTGTTAATGCTTTAATTTGCAGGCGCTTTGATGCTGTAAAATGTTGCATAAAGAACTGGTACCAGTATCATCGTTAGAATTGTGCCAAACGTTAAACCAGCCATTATGGTCACGGCCATACCTACCCAGAAGATATCTTGTAGTAATGGGATCATACCCAGAACGGTTGTGGCCGCCGCCAAGCCAACTGGACGAAGACGCGACAAGGCCGCCAGTACAATCGCATCATATTGCGACTTGCCCTCTGCCAACTCAATATTGACCTGATCCAGCAATACCACAGAATTCTTAATCATCATGCCGATTAGGCTCATTCCACCAAGTAAGGCGACAAAACCAAATGCGGCATTGAACCCTAACAAACCAGCCGTAATACCAATCAATGCAAAAGGAATAACAAGTATGATAATTATCGGTGGCTTGAATGCATTAAATAAAGCAACCACCATAAATGCGATGAAAATACCAGCCGGTATCATCCCTGGGATTAAAGATGCTTGAGAATCAGCTGATGATTCAATCTCTCCTCCCCACTCTGAGGTATAACCCGGTGGCAATACAACTGCTTGAATCTTATCTCCAACATTGCTTAGTAATGTTGGTAGAGTTTCACCCAATATAGGATTTGCCTCAACAGTAATAGTACGTCGACGATCACGTCTCCAAATAATAGGATATTCCCATTCGGTACGAATTTCATTTGTTACTTGTGACAGAGGAACGGTATAGACAGCACCAGCTGGCTGTACTTGCAAGATATCAAGGCCACCCACATTTTGACGAACTTCATCACCCAGCCGTAGGATAATTGGCAAGGTGTCATCACCGTCTCGATATCGTCCTACCACACGTCCATCATAAGCTCGTTTGGTAGCATCTCCAATATCCTGACGAGTAATAGAGGTCCATCGTCCTTGTTCTTGATTATATTCAGGTACTAACTTAAGCGATCTCTGACGCCAATCTGTTCTCGACATGCCTGCCGTTGGTTCGGCATCAAGTATAGCGATAGTTTGATTTGCAAGTGAGAGAAGAACAGCTGGATCAGCAACAGCTGGGCCACTAATTCTTTGCTGCAACTTCCAGGTTTCTGCTGGCCCAACACCGAATCTAATCATAGGAACCTGAGCATCTGGAAATTGTTCTTCAAACCAAGGACTCAATTCTTCAATAAGGCCATCGATATCATTGATATCATTTACTTCAACAATAAATTCACCATAGGCTGGATTTGGATCTTCAGGTGTAACAGGTAAATAGAAACGTGGTGGCCCACCACCAACATAGGTAGAAATGCTTTTGATACGATCATCTTTTAGCATTTTTTCTTCAAAGACCTTCATGTCCGCAGAAACATCCTGAATACGTGTGCCTTCAGGTGTCCAGTAATCAATCATAAATTTGGTCATTGAGGAATCAGGGAAGAATAGCTGTTTTACATTGCCAAAGGCGATTACAGATCCTGCAAGTAAACCAACCATAATCGCTATAACTAACCAACGCATCCTAATTGCTTTGTTAAGGAACGAGCGGTAATACATATAAAACTTGGTGCCATAAGGATCGACAGCCTCACCTGCTTCCGATTTAGGGGCTGACAACATATCCATACATTGTAGCGGTGTCAGGGTCATAGAAAGAACCCAACTGAACATTAATGAAATACCGACCACTGAGAAAAGGCTAAGACAATATTCACCTACACTTTCTACTGATGCGACAATAGGGTAAAAAGCCATCACAGCAATCATTGTGGCGCCGAGTAATGGTATAGAAGGTAATGATGCTGCCTCAATGGCTGCTTTTTTCTTATCCATCCCTTGATTTAATCGTATGACATAACCATCTGCCACTACGATCGAATTATCCACCATCATACCTAATGCAATAACTAAAGCACCTAATGACATGCGTTGCAGGTCAATGCCAAGCATTGACATAAAAATAAATGTACCCAAGATTGTGAGGATTAATGCAGTACCAATAATGATACCCATCCGCATGCCCATTGATAAAGCCAAAACAGCTAAAACAATGATGACAGCTTGAGATAAATTGACGAAAAAGCCACTGATAGAGGCTGCTACGATATCTGCTTGCCAGTGAATACGTTCTATATCTAGACCAATAGGAAGTTCAGCAACCAACTCATCCAAACGATCGGCAACACTGTTACCCATAGTGACAATATTTGTTCCCGGAATATTACTAATAGCCAGTGTAATAGCAGGTTGGCCGTTATAACGCATGATTTTAACTGGAGGGTCTATATAACCCAGACTTACTGTTCCAATATCTCTTACTCTTATCAGTTCAGAATTTTCATTGCTACCATTTGTTTGCACACTATCGGTCAAAGAAGCACGAATAGTTAAGTCTGCAATATCATTTGGAGAAGTGAATTCGCCCGTTGGTGAAATTCGAAGACGTTTATTAAGAACATCTACCGAGCCACTATCGACCACTTCATTTTGCTGTGACAATGTAGCCGCAACATTAGCATCACTAAGGCCAAGCTGGCTGAGCTGGGTTTGTGAAGAATCAATATATATGGCTTTGTCTTGCTCCCCCCAAAAAACAACCTTGGAAACACCAGCGACTAGACTTAATTCTTTTTTGATATCTTTCGCATAATCCTCAAGTTCGGCATAAGAATAGCCGTCACCTGTTAACGCCAGTAAGTGACCATAGACATCACTGTAGTCGTCGTTAACTATTGGTCGGCTTGCACCCATTGGGAGGTATGCCTCTACTTCACGAATTTTTCTACGAAGTTCATCCCATATTTGAGGCACCTCATCCGAGGTAAATGCAGGAATGATATCAACCTTAAGTACTGACATTCCCGCTTCTGACGATGACTCGATAAAGTCAATTTGCTTCATCTGTTGGATAGCCAACTCGATTTTATCGGTGACTTCTAACTCAACTTCCTCAGCATTGGCCCCTGGATACATCGTAGTAATCGATGCTGTTTTGATAGTGAAATCAGGGTCTTCCAGTTGTCCTAAGCTAAAGAACGAAGCAATCCCAGCAATAAAGATAAGAACAAACGCGAAATATGAAACCGTCTTTTTTTCAATAGCACCTGCAGTTAAGCTCATAAAATTACTCCGCGCTATCTTCTAAGATTCTTATTTTCATTCCTTCACGTAAGTAATGAACACCAGCAGTCGCAATCCATTCCCCGGAATCTAGCCCCTCTGTAACC
>JAUUZN010000074.1 GCA_030589945.1 Gammaproteobacteria bacterium
CGTAAAGCCTTAAAGCGATTTTTATCGAAGCTTGGCTATGACAATGTTATTGAAGCCGATGATGGCTTAACTGCTGTTGAAATGGTTGAAACGGAAGCACCGGATTTCATGTTCATGGATGTAGTGATGAATAAAATGAATGGTGATGAGGCTTTAATTACTATCCGTGATAAAGGTTATGATGTGCCTATTGTAATGTTGAGTTCTGTAACTGACCAAGCCCTTGTCAATCTTTGTCGGGAAAAAGGTGTGTCAGGATTTATTTTCAAACCTATACAGGCTGATAATGGTGCGCAAATCATCGAAAAATATCTAAGAATAGCTTGATGTAAATAATGAGCGTGAATAGTTGCTGCTGCAATTAAATCCATTATGTAACTAACTCTACTTCGACTTGGAAGCTTTCATGTGCTCAGATAGCCTAGCTACTTCTAATTCAACGCGCTTAATTTCTCGCATAAGAGACGTTCTACTCATCTCCATCCACACCCACTGTTTCATTGCAATTTGCGCATAGGCTGACAGCAACAAGCAAACTCCCCAGTAAACGTAACCCTCTAAATTTCCTGCTGTGAAAAAACGATAACCCGTCCATACCATAACTATGCTTACCGCTATGATAACGATGTTAATAAGTATCATCCAACGTCTCATACCACTTCGGTACGAACCTTTTATCATCTCTAATAGACCTTGATCATCCGTTAAAACTTGTTCGATTTTATTAGTATCACATTCAAATTCCGATTTTGCATTTTCATTGTTCTTCATTATATCTTTCGCCTAAAATTTCAATGGTTTATAAATATTAAAAAATACAGCTTAATGATTTGATTCAGACAGTCTAGTCGAAGCATTTTTGATTTTATCAACAATCGATTTATCAAGGGTGATATTTGAAGCTAAAAATTCTGAGTACTCGATGGAATAATTTTCGAGAATAACTATTTCTTTGCCGAATTTCTCAGCATAGGATTTCACCAATTCATAGTTATGTTCAGTTAAGATGACAAAGTCTACTCTACCTTGAATCATCATTCTCACCATCTGCTGGTTATTCAATTTTGACAACTTTATAATGTTATCTTCCTTTATCCCAAAATCTCGAAGAACAGAGCAAAGTACAGACCGATCAACACAGGCAGCGGTGTAATCAGAAAGTTTTAAGTCATTAAGGTCAGCCTTTACTGTACCTTTGATAGCATACAAATTCAGATGTATTTTATGGATTGGTACAAGCCAGTGAAAGTTTTTTTCACGTTCTGGGGTTCGTGAGAGTGGATAAAGTAGGACATTACTATTTGTCCTAGCAGTTTCCATCACTCTCAACCAAGGAGCCATTTGCAGCCGATACGTTACTCCAGCTTTATCAAGTATTTCAGTGATATGCTCAAGAGATTCACCAACGATTTTGCCTTGATCATTACGGTAAACATAGGGTGGATTGTTACTACTTATAAGTATTACATCAGGCGTGTTATCAACTTCTGCGGCATCGATAATGCCGGCCACAAACATCAGTATAGGAATCAAACTGTATTTTAAGTTAGGCAACGAGTATTCCAACTTCGGTCGTGATTCTAAGAAATAAAGTATACTTAGCTTTTAATAAGATAGCTAGAATACCTACTTTGGTCAATGGCTCTACTTCGGCGACGGTGTCGTAGGCGTTAGCATGTAAATTAACTTAAAAGATTAAATTTATTAAACTAGTATTTGTTAAATTTGTTCACTTCAATTTAAATAATTCTACCTTAAGTAATCGATTATTGATTAATTATTGTACGCAAAATTTGCGTGTCTACTATAATGTCTAGTAGTATCAATAAAATAGTTAACTCACGATGGAACATAAATATGCTCAATAACATAATACATCCGCCCGTTGTTCCTGCAGAACGTACCCTTCATGAAATAACAGTTAAAGCCTTAATACTCGGCGTGCTTCTCTCGATGCTATTAGCCGCGGCTAATGCGTATATCGGTCTTCTAGTGGGATTAACAGTATCAGCATCAATTCCAGCAGCAGCCGTGTCTATGGGAATATTAAGGTTTTTTAAACATTCAAATATTCTAGAAAATAATATGGTGCAAACTTCTGCCTCTGCTGGTGAGGCCTTAGTTGCGGGTGTTATTTTCACAATTCCAGCATTAGTCATGATGGGTGCGTGGGATAGATACGATTATGTTCAAATAACATCCATTTCACTCATCGGTGGGATTCTGGGCGTTGCTTTCACGATTCCTTTACGTAGAGCACTGATCATTGAAGCAAAATTAAAATTCCCCGAGGGCGTCGCCACTGGTGAGGTCTTAAAAACAGGTGGCATAGAAACAAATAAAGATATTGCCCAAGTTGATCCCTTAGCCGACGCCGAATCTTCGAAAGGATTTAAACGGCTAATAACAGCGGCCGCTATAGGAGCGTTCTTTAAAATTTTTGAATCAGGATTAGGTGTTTTTGCTGGAGGAATTACATCGGTGAAATCATGGTTTTCCAGTTACTATTTATTTTCTGGAAGTATCACGTTTAGCCCTGCATTATTGGGCGTTGGATATATTGTAGGATTAAATGTCGCATCGCTTGTTTTCCTAGGCGGAACAATAGGCACATTAATTGGCGTTCCAGCAAATTGGTACTTTAATAATGAAAATATACTTATTGCGACTGGCATGGACCCATCGATCCCTTGGTCTGATATAACGGCGAATCAATGGTCAGCTCTTGCTGGACAGGCATGGCAGGATTGTCGCCGAGTCGGTGTGGGAGCAATGATTGTAGGCGGGGTTTGGTCTCTAATTAGTCTAGCAAAACCCCTCTATGATGGAGTTTCTGCAAGCATAAAGGCCTATAAAGAAGCTAAATCAGGTGGAGTACAACCCATTAGGACTGAGATGGACACCCCAATTAACATTGTCGCGGGCATTGTACTTGTGATGATTGTCCCTCTCTTTTATATTTTCTATAATGTCTTGGCTGAATATGAAGAAAGATTATTAATTGCAACTGTAATGACCATCTTTATGCTTGTATTTGGTTTCCTCTTTTCTTCTATTGCAGGCTACATGTCGGGCCTTGTTGGCAGTTCTAACAATCCTATTTCTGGCGTAACTATCGCGACAGTAATCATCTCTGCATTAATACTTCTTCAATTGATGGGTAATGAGGGCCTCGCAGGAACACTCGGCCCCGTTGCAGTGATCTATCTCGCAGCGCTAGTTTGTACTGCAGCAGCAATTGCGGGCGATAATCTACAGGATTTAAAATGCGGTCATATTGTTGGCTCCACACCATGGAAACAACAAATATTTCAGGTGATAGGCGTTATCTCAGCTGCTGTTACAATCCCATGGGTTTTGAATGTCCTCGATGCAGGATACGGTATTGGTAGACCTAGCCCGATTGGAAATGCCACAACATTTTTAGCTGCGCCACAAGCGGGTTTGATGCAGGCGCTTTCAACCGGTATTTTTGGAGCAGGCATCAAATGGAACTTTATTTTTATTGGTTTTGGACTCGCGATAGCTTTAATTATTCTTGATAAGTATCAAGAAGCACGAGGTTCAGAGTTCCGCTTTCCAATTCTCGCTGTTGCTGTAGGTATTTATTTGCCCTTAGGCTTGTCTATTCCTATTTTCATGGGTGGTGTTATCTCTCATCTTGTACACAAAAAAGCGATAGGCTCTACAGAAAAAGTAAAGCATAAACGAGCCAACGCGGGGCTATTAATCGCCTCAGGATTGATTACAGGTGAAGCTTTGATGGGCGTATTAATTGCAATGATTGCCGCTTTTATTATGCCTCTTCCAGCAACATTTTCAATCGGGCCGATACTGGGCGCACTGGCAATGCTATTGACTATTATTTATCTCTATAAAAATATAAATTCAGCTGCGTAGCTAAGCAGCTAGCATTTTTTGTGAGCATCATTTAATTGATATTTATTGATAAATAGGTAGTATAACCTTCCCCTTAGTTGTTAGATGGATTGATAAAATATATGTGCAGACTTTTCGCTTACTCAGCCGACACCAAAACCAGCCCTGAATATTTTTTAGAAACAGCACATAATTCATTAAAACATCAAGCTAAGAAAAACCCGGATGGTTGGGGATTGTCATATTTTGACAATAACCATGAGTTACATGTATTTAAATCACCTTATTCTGCGGAAAACAGTTCAAACTTTGCAGAAATTTCACATTTGATTAAAGCCAAGGTATTCCTAAGTCATATACGTGAAGCCAGTACAGGCAATCCAATCATCGAAAATTGTCATCCATTTCATCATGATGGATTTGTTATGGCTCATAATGGCCTAATACCTGAGTTTCATTTGCCAAATGTACGCAATGAAGTCATGGATAATATCTCTAACGAATGGCAGAACGAAATCAAAGGTGAGACAGACTCTGAAGCAATTTTCTACCTAATTATGTCAAAAATTGGCAATGATAGAAGTGCTAGCAAAATTAAAGCTGCAATAAAAAATGCTCTCTATGAATTAGAGAAAATTTATTATGCAGATACCCCTACATCAGATTCTCCCATTTTTAATCTCATTTTTACCAACGGAGATGATATGTATATCACTCGGCGTGGACGCCCACTCTGCCTTATGGGAATATCGAAAGGTTCTGAACCTGACAAACTTCAAAAATGGAATAAAACCACTTGGCAGTTTGGCAAGCATGTGAATTACTCTCAGGTTTATATTACTTCTGAAACCTTTGGTGAGCATGAAAACTGGTTTGAAATTCCTGAAAATTCTCTGGTTCATATTGATAAAAATCAGAATTTTAGTGTCGAACATTTGAAAATGAGACTGTAGCTTTTTATACTAAATTAGCAATGTTTTTTATGATATTACTGGATAAAAACTTTGTCCCCTGCTCTTTTTCATTCTATGTAAATATTCATCTGCCACCCGCGGTATCGCCGCTATCATTCGGCGTTATAATAGAAACTGTTTGAGCATCCATATTAAAGCAAGATGTTTCCAGTCGTGACAGATCGGTGCCTGTTATTCGCATGAAACGCGCTTTATTCGGTACCGAAATTGAATGAATTTCAAAGGCGTCAAAGAACCCTGCTTGCCCTGGATTCAAGCGATAACTATTCGTTTGCACTAATTCCGCCTGACCTTCAATGGTGCCATCATCTTGTCGATCATATTCACACATATCTACATACTTTTCGATCTGACAGTAAACAGCCCAAGAGGCACCATGATCGTGGGGTGGAGAATCAAAGCCAGTATCTTTGATATGAGTCAGGATCATAAAATCTCTGTCCTGATCTTGATGAAGAGTATGCGTGCCAATCTCCGCTTCTTGCCCAAAATAAGCTTCAACAAAAGTCGAGTTTTTGGCTATTTTCTCAGCACATTGGCGTATGCGTTCTAGATCGTAGCTCTTCCCTCCAATATCAATAGCATCACGGCAATCTGCAATAAAATCATTTAATTCATAACTCATGTTACGTTTCTCCAATATTTAAATATCTAATACTTCTAATACTTCTTATAAAACAGATTTATATTCCCCCAATATGGGAAATCGTTGTTGCTTCGTTTATCCATCTTTGCTGATTCTTTACAAGCTGATCTTTGATGGGATCCGGCGGCATAACTTCTTTTGCGAAACGATCATCGCTGGCTAAACCTCTTCTCCATTGTTCTATGTTGGGGTGTAGACGAGCAAACGGATAACCCCCAAGATGCAAACGGCTTACATATACAAACCAAGCAATATCAATGATTGTCAGGTTATCTCCTAGTAAATAAGCCTTTGTTGATAGTATCGATTCAAAATCATCAAAGATTTTATGAAATTTCAAGATCGCTGTTCGCGCCATCTCATCGGTTAACCCTCTTTCTTCGAGGGTACGATAAAAGTGAAGCTCCCTCTTCCGATCCACATCTTCCATATTTCCAGCAATAGTACATTCATAATTTTCGTACCAAGTAAGCAGTTCAGGAGATTTATTGCTGGACATACGACCAAACACAAAGCGAAAACTCAGAGTCCGTAGCGCTATATGCAGGTCGTCTTCCTGTTCTAGTAGGCACGCTATCTCTTCAGCCTGGTCTTTTGGAATTAAACAGGGTTCTGGAAAGCGTTTTTCCAGCATGGTTAGAATATCATTGCTTTCAATATGAACCTCTCCATCTAATACGACAACTGGAACCAAACCACGTGGGTTAATACCCATAAAATAGTCCGAGTAGGTTTCATTCTGAGCAAGATTTAATTCATGACCTTGCCACTCTATGCCTTTTAGATTTAAAAATATTCGCAACTTTTGTGAACACGAAGACATTCTGCCATGAAACAGGTGTAAGCCCTTCCAGTCGAGGACTTCTGAGGTCCGAATCTCACTCGGTCTTAATTGCATAGAATTAAGGACCAAAGATTGACATAAGTGCAATCGCTACCATGGCAGTTGGTGCTAGATAACGCATGATAAACCTCCAATTTTTATAGATTCGGCTATTACCCATACCAAATTCATCCTGCGTTGCTTCTTTGGACATAATCCAGCCGCTAAAAAACAACAGTAAAAACGCACTCACCACTATGAGATTGTTGACAACAAAGAAATCGATAATTCGAAATACAGTGGCGTCATGCAGGATATCAACAAAACTAAACGGTTTGAAATCAGACCAGATATTAAAAGAAAACACTGAACCAAGCCCTATTATCCAGGCAACTCCACCGGCTAGCATCGTCATTGTTGTGCGGTTTGCATTCTTCCTCTCTACAAGTCTAGAAACCACTGATTCCAGCATAGCTATTGAGGTACTTAAAGCAGCAAATAACATCATCAGAAAGAATAGAGTGCCGAAGAATCGACCTCCAGGCATTTGACCAAAGGCAACTGGCAGGGTTTCAAACATAAGTCCTGGGCCTGATCCCGGTGTTAAACCATAGGCGAATACGATAGGAAATATCGCTAGGCCAGCCAGCATATCAACGGATACATTAGCTGCGGCGATCGCCAACGCCGAGTTCGGAATAGATGCGCTCTTTTGCAGGTAAGCGCCATAGGCAATTATTCCACCTCCACCAACACTGAGAGAAAAGAATGCCTGACCAAGAGCAAGTATGACCACTTCCAAGTTAATGGCAGCGAAATCAGGAACGAACATAAAGCGCAATGCAGCAGTAAAATCTGCGGTTATCGCCGAATAAATGACTAGAATTACCAAGCTCAGGAACAGTGCCGGCATCATTACGGTCACGACCTTTTCGATGCCTGCCCGTACGCCGCGAGCCACAATTATGATGGTAAATAGCATAAATAAGCTGTGCCAACCGACCATTGTAACAACGCCACTTTGTACTTCGTTAAACACTTGAATTGATTCCTGAGCTGTTATACCAGAAAAACCCTTTAGGGTGGACTTCGTTAAATAATCAAGTACAAAACCTGCAATGACACTAAAAAAGGTTAGAGCAAGAAAGGCAACCGAAAGAGGAAACCATCCTAGGTATTTCCAATTTTCGCTTCTACCCTCGGCGATTGCCAGTGCTTGTGTACTACCCACTGGGCTGCGACCACCACGTCGCCCTATCATGATCATTGCAATGAGCCCAGGTACACCAAATAAAATAATGAAAATAAAGTAGAGGAAGATAAAAGCCCCTCCTCCATTTTCACCAGCAATAAAGGTAAATCTCCAGATATTTCCAAGACCAACTGAACCGCCTATAGCAGCTAGGAGAAAGCCCCATCGACTAGAGAATTGTTCGCGAGTTTCTATGTTAGGATGGGATGTCATATGTGATCCAGTATTAGGGACAAATTTGTAGATTAAGCTAGTATACAATTATTTATCCAGTAAGAAAGGAAGTTATTTGATACTGTAACGCTATTGCTAGCATTGGTTTTTTGAAGAAAACGTGCCTACTTAACATATTATAAATAACATTCTATTTAGTAGCTATTTGAATACCCTTTTCGTTAGTAAGCAACCGTCCAAAATATGATTTAAAATCTAGCCTGATCTCATTATAATATCTAAGTTCAACAGGTTAACAGTGCAGATGATTATACTGTTGTTATCGCAAATTTCAGTGGAAATAGGTAGAATAAATCTGTTGCTTAATCAAAAAAGGGAGAAATAATTGAAAATTCTTATACTTTTATTACTTGCTATAACAACAGTTAATAGCAATGCAACTGAGAAAACGGTTGAAACAAAACGTATTTCTACAATCATTAGTGCACAGAATGCTGGCGTGAAGTACCATAAGCTAGGTGAATTTGAAAAAGCATATGAAAAACTCAGTATTGCAGCACAAGGAGGAATAAAACAATCTCAATACTTATTGGGAACCATGTATTTTAAAGGTCAGTATGTAGAGCAGTCACTTGCTACAGGAATGGGTTGGATAGGCGTAGCTAATGAAGTTCATATTAAAGGCTGGAAAACAACTTATTATGATATATACAATAAACTTAATGCCAAACAACAAGAATATATCGATAAAATAGTTGCTCAATATATCGAACGTTATGGTGTGAAAACACTAGACCTGATTTGTAAAAAGAGAGCTTCTCTCGGTACAAGACAAAAACAAATACATTGTAATTATCGAGATGATAGGTTAACTCCAGATCATGAGTTAGAGAAACTCCAGAATGTTAACTTACTCCACTAGAATACTGTCCTATATGGTCTCCTCCCATATTGCAAGGTTTAACAGTATAGATAACAGGCACAGATTTAATACACTATGATAAATGCGCAAGAAATACCATGGAAACGTATTACCGTTGAAGGTGCTGCGATTGTTGCGAGTATTCTTTTGGCATTCGCGATTGATGCTTGGTGGTCCGAAGTTCAGGAGCGTGATTTTGAAAACGAAACTCTGGTCTCTTTATTGGAGGAGTTTAAGGGTCATAGAGCTGAATTGAATGTGCAACGCAAAGGACATGGAATGATGCTCACTGCATTTGATGGTCTAATTTCCTATGCAAAGACCGGCGTGTATTCGTCCGATGAATTTTCTCTTGATCGTTCCATGTATTTTCTCAGAATTCCCCTAACAACAGATTTTGGAAGCGGGGTTCGTGAAGCTTTGATTAGTTCTGGTCAACTTGGTGTCATTTCTAACAAAGAGCTAAGATATGAAGTCGCCGAGTGGTCAAGTGTCCTAGACGAGTTGAAAGATGATCAGGTAAATGGCAGCAATTTAGTTTTCAACTTTATCCTTCCGTACATGGTACGTGAGGCAGTTCCTATTCCAGATTTTGACACTCTTTTTTCAAATGATCCAATGACTAGCGGTACAAGATCAGTAGAAACAGAACCTGAAACAATGAAGAGAATTTTCAATGATCCTCAATTTCTTACAATTCTTGAGATCCGACAGGTATTTCTTGTGCACACGATTGGAGAGTACGATAGTTTGATAGATGCAACTGATTCGATTATAACGAAGCTTAAAGTATCCTTAGTTGACTAACTATAGAATATCAATAGCTTAGCACTTTTTAAAATTCAACTGCATAGGATCTGCAGAGGAGCAAAATTTCACCTCTATATGAAATGAATAGCCCTTACTTATGCATAGAGGTTGAGGATGAGGATGGCCAAATCTTTTGACCATTCACCCAGGTAGATAATACGTTCAATTGCTTGATTTCACTCTCTGGTATTTCTCTCAAATCTTTGTCTAGAATAACAAAGTCGGCTAGCATTCCGACTTTTAAACTGCCAAGTACATTTTCTTGAAAAGCTGCAAAGGCTGGTTCCGAAGTCATCGCCTTTAAAGCTGTCATCATAGATAAGCGCTGTTTTGGATACCAACCCTCTGGAGGTTGATCATTTAAATTCTGACGTGTAACAGCAAAATGCAATGTTTGTTCTGGCCGCCAGGGCTCACCGGGCAAGTCTGAGTTAATAATTAATCTGCCACCAGCTTCTAGTATATTTTGCCAAGCGTAAGCCCGTCGAATTCGATTCTTTCCAAGCCGGTCTTCAGCCCAGCCACTATCGCCTACTGCGTGACTAGATTGCATGCTGGAGATAACTCCTATTTCTACAACCCTTTGATAATAATTAGGTAACACCACCTGTGCATGTTCAATTCTCCAGCGATGGTCAATATTGTCATCACCATTTATAGCCTTTGTAAAAATATTCAAAACTCTATCATTTGCTTCATCACCAATGGCGTGTACAGCCAACTGAAACCCATGTTTGATCGCTCTATCTGCCAAGCTTGAAACGCGTTCAGGAGTAATTCTCTCAGTCATATTCGCTTTGCTGGGTTCATCGGAATAAGGCTCTCTTAATAACGCAGTTCTTGAACCTAATGAGCCATCATAGTAAATTTTTATACCTCTGATGGTTAGCCGATGTTCAGGGTCTAATATGGGGCCTTCCTTAAACATCTTCTTCATCAGTGTTTCGTCATTTCCATCTAAGAAACCATAGACTCTGATAGGCAATTTATTGGCCTCTCTCAATTCTAGGAAGGCTTGCAAATTCTTTTCGCCGATGCCTGCTTCATGGATGGTTGTTACTCCAGCTGAAGCCATCAATTTGAGACCGGCAATGATTGCCTTTTTGCGTTCATCAACGCTTGCCTCAGGGATATGTTTATTGACTAAATCTCGAGCAAGGGTGAGAAATACTCCTGTGGGCTGACCATTGGCACGCTTCAAAATCTGTCCAACTTTGGGATTAGCAGTGAGCTCATTGATGCGAGCAATTTCCAAAGCTCTGTTGTTATAAAAGGAGGCAAAACCATGTAGCGATTGCAAATATATAGGATTATTAGGAAATGCTTCATCCAGTAGTGCACGATCAGGATAACCCTTAGAGGCCCATTTCCCCTCATCCCATCCTTGGCCGATTAACCATTGATCGATAGTTGGATTAGGATAAAAGGAACGTAATCGCGTAACCATCTCCTTAACGCTATCAGCCCCTACCAAATTAGCCTTAATTTGTTCAGCACCCAGTTGATGCACATGAACATGACTATCAATAAAACCGGGTATTATAGTTTTACCTTGAAGGTTTAGCTCCTTGGATAAAGGTGACATTATCAACAACTCTTCCATGGTACCGATGGCTTGGATGACCCCGTTACTGATTAACATTGCCTTTGTTGTAGGATTACTTGGATCCATGGTTAAGATATTGCCACCATAAATAATTAAACTTTCATCTTTCGATGTTGTCTCAGCAGCTATGAGTGCAGTTGTTATCATTAAAAGTAAAATGAATTTTGCTAAGTGCTTTTGTACAACGGCCATGTTAATTACTCAAGTTTGTAAAAATTAATCATATAATATCATGGATCAAAGCTCTTGATGTTCAATGAGACGTTAGTAACTATCTTGTTAAATATTGGTTACATTTACACTGTTTATAGGTCAGTACGGTACTGTCAACTTAACCTCAAGCCTGTACCGTCATGCTATTGCTATTGCTATTGCCGGATTCCTTGCTTTAATCAAACGGTTAGAAGCCCAAACTGCAAGGCAAAGAGTTAATATTGAAAATGATTCTATCTAAAACCCTCGAAGTACGAACATTATAGAGATTTTATAAAAAATAGCTTATTCTCGTAATTGGTAGCTGGTTATTTCACCAGATTATGAATATTCACAAAATGACCGGATAAATGATCATGAAAAACAAAGTAATCGATTTCCGCAGCGACACCGTAACACGTCCATGTACAAGTATGCGCAGGGTAATGGCTGAAGCCGATGTTGGCGATGATGTATACGGTGACGACCCTACTGTTAATCGACTGGAAGATATCGCTGCTGAGATGATGGGGCACGAATCGACACTGTTTTGTTCGTCCGGTACGCAGACCAATTTATTAGCATTGATGGGCCACTGCCAACGAGGTGATGAATATATTGTTGGTGGCAATGCCCATACCTATAAATATGAAGGCGGCGGCGCAGCAGTCTTGGGTAGCATACAACCCCAACCAATCACTTTTGAGTCCGATGGCACAATAGATCTTACAAAAGCAAAAGCAGCAATCAAAGAAGATGATTTTCATTTTGCCCGTACTCGATTACTCGCACTGGAGAATACCACTGGTGGTAAGGTTCTACCCCAGTCCTATATTGCCAAGGCTAAATACTTCGCAGAAGAAAATAATCTTGCGCTGCACCTCGACGGTGCTCGGGTTGCAAATGCTGCTGTTGCACAAAATATTTCAATTGCCGATATAGCCACTCAGTTTGATTCCCTCTCAGTATGTTTGTCTAAAGGTCTCGGTGCGCCTATTGGTTCACTTTTATGTGGCAACAAAGATTTTATTCATGAAGCACGACGGCTCAGAAAAATGCTCGGTGGTGGAATGCGCCAGGCCGGTGTGATTGCTGCCGCGGGGATATTTGCATTGGAAAATAATGTTCAACGCTTGCAAGATGACCATGATAACGCAGAGTATTTTGCCGAGAAACTAACCGCTCTGGGATTTTCAGAAATGCAGATCTGTGATGTGCAAACAAATATGGTTTTCGTTACTCTTGACGATCGGCATTTGCTGCCCATTTGTAATTTTTTAAAAAATAAAAATACGATACTGGTCAATGATCCTCAAGAAAAAGAAACGTCACAGCAGAGTCGTTCTACCGTGAGAATGGTCATGCATAAAGATATCTCGCGTGCAGATATCGATATGACATTAAAACACTTCAGCACCTATTTTGATCAGTAAATCGCAGCAGCCAACCATTAAGCTTAGTATCTGCTTTCTTTTTGCACCGAGCCTGAAACATTGAAAAAGCGCTTTCATAAAGTTCACATTGAAATATCTAACATCTGCAATTTGCAGTGTAGTTTTTGTCCGGCGGTACAAAGACATAACCAGATGATGGATCTAGAGTTATTTAGGGAAGTCGTCAGGCAGGTTGCACCACTCACCGAACTCATTTGTTTTCACCTTATGGGTGAGCCGCTAGTTCATCCTGACTTGCCCTTGATGCTCGATATTTGTGAAGAGTACCAGACGAATATATTTCTAGTGACCAATGGCGTATTGATGAAGCCTGAGAAATTTAACCTTTTGCTGCATCCACGTTTTTATCAAATCAATTTTTCATTGCATAGCTATTTTGATAACTTCCCAGATAGTGATGGTAATCGTTATTTACAGCGGATCTTTGAATTCACCGAACGTGCGATGAAGGAGCGACCAGAACTTTATCTCAACTATCGGTTATGGAATCTGCAACAACCACTTCAAGATGCGGTTGCGAATAAAAACCTGTTGGAACGTGTTGCGGAAAGATTTGATTTTACTGTACCCGAAGTGATGGACGTACGTCACCGAAAAAGTTTTCGTATTAGGGACCGATTGTACTTACATTTTGATACTGAATTCATCTGGCCATCATTAGACTTGCCGATCTTAGGCCAAAGAGGAACCTGCTATGGTCTTAGATCACATTTTGGTGTGTTAGTTGACGGCACAGTAGTGCCTTGTTGCCTTGATAAAGAGGCATCAATTCCTCTGGGTAATATTAAAGATACGCCCGTGGCCGATATTCTTTCCTCACCTCGAGCAACTGCTATGCTTAAAGGCTTTCAAGAGAAGCGGCTCGAAGAAAATCTGTGCCAGCGTTGCCAATATATTGAGCGTTTTGGTCAATAAATTTGATTGCTATGGTGTGAGTGACCAAGTTTCATACTAAATGATTAAAAACATAATATTAGATGGCCTAATTTTCAATATGCTTTTTTGTATCCATCTGAGAATGTAATATACGAATCACTATAAATTCTTTATCTGATTCACGGTAAAATACAATATGCTTTTGAACAGGTAAACAATATAAGCCTTTAACAATATCATCACGCTTTACTCCCACATTACCCATTTGGTTTAACTGCCGAAGTGATTTACGAATTAAATTTAAATATTTTCTCTTTTGAGTTGTTCCCCATACTTGCTGAGTATAATCAGCAACTAGTTGCAAGTCTTTTTTAGCAGGGCTTGATAAGCGAATTAATTTATAGCTTTGCAAAAAAGGAATCCATGTCTTCATCACTTTTAAATACTACTGACTCATCTCGACTGATTGCCTCATCACCTATCTGTATGGCTGCTTTTAAGTTTTCCATTTTAA
>JAUUZN010000080.1 GCA_030589945.1 Gammaproteobacteria bacterium
CTGACCATTTATTTTGATGCTTCTAATTTGATTGCCATGAACATAATCATTGTCAGTGTCAGTGACAGTTTCATAATTATAATTATTTGAATCTTTAACCTGTAACGATGACAATTGTGTATCTGAAAGAGCTGATGTTGATGCCTGCGAAGTCTGGCATGCCGCTAACAGAGTACATAATGAAATTGCTATGATGGCTGGTAGATGAGCGGATATATTTTTATTAATCATTTTTTTATTAATCATAATGCTTGTTTCCTATGTTATGTGTTAATTCATTCTAGTTTGAGTGTGTTGTTAGGCTATAAGACGCAGGTATCGAACAAATAGTTTGGTCGATGACAAATACTTTGAACTAGGTTTTTATTATCTTAGGAAGTTCACACTTTTTTTATATTCAGTGCATTATTTCAACTAAGTGTATCTAACAATCATGAGGGTTAAATTCGTGTCATATTAATCAGGACTTGATATCCTCAATATCAATTTAACTTATCAACATAAGAACATTTCAAATATGAATGAAAACATACTTAGATCAGCCTTAATCACTGATCTTGAAAAACTGTTTCAAATTGAACAATTGATTATTGAATATGAAAGACCTCTTGTTAAGAACATGAGAACTCAGCATTTTAATTACTACGATTTAGAGGCGTTAATTAATTCCGATACAGCAGAAGTAGTGGTTGCGGAAATTGATGGTGAAATTGTTGCATCAGGTTACGCAAAGATAAAACAATCATCCAATTATATAAAACATAAAAACCATGGATTCCTTGGTTTTATGTATGTGGCACCTGAACACCGTGGTAAGGGCATTAATCAAATGCTCGTTAATAAGCTCATTGCTTGGTGTCGAGAAAAAGGACTGGTTGAAATTCGATTAACGGTTTTTGAAGGAAATGATTCGGCTTTTCGATCCTATGAAAAAGTAGGGTTCAGTAAGCATCAAAGCGTAATGAGCCTAAATTTGTAATGTTTTACACTAGAATGTACAACCAAAGAATATTTAATATTATGTTCTTATAAATAATCCAAAGGTAACTGGGTTGTAAATTTAATCTCTTCCATTGCAAAACTTGAGCTAATGTTTGAAAAATCAGCTTTTGTGATTAACTTTTTATAGAACTTATCAAAGGATTTCATATCTGGTACCACGATTCTCAACAAATAGTCTATATCACCACTTAACCGATAAAATTCCATTATTTCTGGAATATCTTTGATTGCGTCAGAAAATTTATTCAGCCATTGTTCGTTGTGCTGACTGGTTTTAACCATGACAAAAACGGTCAAGCCAACGTTAACCATACTAGGCTCTACTAGAGCGACCCTTCCAGTTATGACTCCTGATTTTTCAAGTGCCTGAATCCTCCGCCAACATGGTGTTGTGGACAACCCCACCTGTTGAGCAACCTCACTCACTGATAAAGAACAGTTTTTTTGTAAAATTTCGAGAATTTTTTTATCAAATTTATCCATGTTGGAATATTTACCTAATATTAGTGTATTTTTTGACTTATATTTCTAACTTTACTACATTTTCAGCATTGATTGGCAATTTAATTTTTGAAATAACGTGAAATAATATCAACTTATAAAGTATCTGATTAAATACGTGGGAACCAACATGAGCTTAGAGAATCATTTTAAATTTTTTCGGGAAAATATTATTGGAATCAATCTTGAACATCAAGGTCATAAAGTCAGTTATGCCGACTGGACCGCTTCGGGTCGCCTGTATCAACCTATTGAAGATTTCATAAGCAATAAAATTGGACCCGTTGTTGCCAATACACATACCGAAGCAAGTTTCACCGGTAGCACAATGACTCAACTTTATCATGAGGCTCAGCAGGATATTAAAAAGCATGTCAATGCCACTAATAATGATGTGTTGGTATGTGCAGGAGCCGGTATGACCGCCGTGGTCAACAAATTTCAACGCATTCTGGGTTTACGTATTCCCGAACAGTTGAAAAATAAAGTCAACATCAGTGAAGATGATAAACCCGTGGTTTTTATAACACATATGGAACATCACTCTAACCAAATTACTTGGGAAGAATGTGCCGTCACCGTGGTACGTATACCAGAAGATGAAAATTGTTTGCCTGACCCAGTAAAACTCAAAGAGCTTTTAATACAATATAAACATAGGCCTCAATTGATTGGCAGTTTTACAGCCTGCAGTAATGTTACTGGTATAAAAGTGGATTACAAAACTCTCGCAAAGGTAATGCACCAGCATGGTGGTGTTTGTTTTGTCGACTTTGCAGCATCAGCTCCTTACGTTGAAATTGATATGCATCCGAGTGATCCTCTAGAAAAATTAGATGCAGTGATGTTTTCTCCGCACAAGTTTTTAGGTGGTCCCGGGAGTTCAGGAGTTTTAGTCTTTGATAAAGAGCTCTATACACTTAAGGTTCCTGAGCAGCCCGGAGGAGGAACAGTTACCTGGACAAATCCTTGGGGTTTACATCACTTTTATGACGATATTGAAGTCAGAGAAGATGGCGGTACACCGGGGTTTTTACAGTGTATCCGTGCCGCCTTAGCGATAAAAGTTAAGGATCAAATGGGCATTGATAAAATTCACTTAAGAGAACGAGAGTTGGTTAAACTATTCTTCTCAGAGATATCAAAAGTTCCATCAATTAATGTACTTCATGATAAGCCAAAGCACCGATTGTCTATATTCTCGATCTATATTAAAGATATTCATTTTAACCTTATTGTTCGTATATTAAGTGACCGTTTTGGTATACAAACACGTGGAGGTTGCTCATGTGCAGGAACCTATGGTCATATCTTATTAGATGTTGATGAAACAACTTCAAGCTCTATTACTTGCCAAATCGATGAGGGTGATCTCTCTAATAAACCTGGATGGGTTAGGATATCATTACACCCCACCTCAACGGATGAGGAATTAATGTCAATTATTGACGCACTTAAAGAGATTGTTGCAAACATTAGTACTTGGGAAAAAGACTATGAGTTCGATTCATGCTTGGGTGATTATATTCCTAAGGTCAAACAACCTAGATACCTAACTCTTGAAGATTTTTGATGGGTTGAATAATTAACTAAATTCATGAGCATGTACTTATGATCAGTAGTCAAAATATCCGTACCCGTTTATCAATTATGTTTTAATTTTCTGGGTGGCAGTTTTTGATCAAAATTCGTCACATTATATTTTTCAAGAATGGTTTTAACTTTATCAATATTAATGGCTTCTAAAACACCTCGACTACTTGACACTGTGGTAGCTTTTAATAGCGCATTATAGATAGCCTCTTGAGTCGCTTCTACAGTTGCTTGAAACAATGGTGACATTGCCACATTAGTCAGTGTCTTAGAAGGCACCGGCTCACGACTGGCTCTATCTCTTCTGACATCTTTATTGGTTGAAAAAGCGATTACGTAATCACCCGAACTATTGTGAGCAACCGATCCCGAGCGAGCTAACCCCATCATTGCTCGTTTTGCCAAACGGTCTAAATTTCTTGATAATATGGGTGCATCTGTTGCAACAACGATCATAATCGAACCACCATCAGATGGTAACTTTTCTAATCTTGCCTCTTCTAATTGCTTTTTAAATGAGTACTGATTTAATTCACGACCAACAGGGGCACCATTCATCACAAGATCACCACCAAAATTAGTCTGAACTAAGACGCCTACAGTATAGCCACCCAATGACATTGGCAATACTCTGGAACTTGTTCCAATGCCGCCCTTCCAGCCAAAGGCTTGCGTCCCACGTCCTGCTCCTATGCTCCCCTCTGCCACAGGTCCCGATTTAGCTGTATTGAGAGCTTCATACACATATTCCATCTTAATGGTATTTTCTGACCACATATTATTGACATTACTGTCATTGGTTTCACCAACAATGGGATTTAACGTGTGCTGCCCCTCACCAGGCTTAGATAATTGCCAGTTCTTTAATGCATTGGCTGCGGTCCAAACACAGAGTGTACAGGTGAGAATAATAGGAGTTTCAATTTCGCCAAATTCTCTAACCTGTGTTTCTCCAACGGCTTTTCCGTATCCATTACCAACATGTATCCAGGCTGGAATGGGGTTTAGGTATAAATTATGGTCTGAAGGAATAATCGCCGTTACGCCGGTTCTGACGTCATCGCCAATGTTTGCAGTATAATGTCCAACTTTTACACCCTGAACATCGGTTATTGCATTAAGTATTCCTGGTTGAATTGTTCCTATCTGAAGCCCTATGTCGCGAGCTCTGGGCCGATCATTTTCAGCAAAGATAATCTTCGATGGCAATATAAAAAAGAGACCGAGTACAATAAATACAAATTTGATGTTCACTATGGTTTTTCCTCTATCAAAACGATTTAGTCTAGTATAAGCCTAATTGTAGAGTAACTAATAGCGAACATTATTATATTTTTTCGAGGTAGAATCCTATTTTTAAAATAGGTCTTTTGAGAGTAAAAATGATTGATGTTGGAAAACAGAATAAATGGCGGAGAGAGAGGGATTCGAACCCTCGATAGAGTTTCCCCTATATACCCTTAGCAGGGGCACGCCTTCAGCCACTCGGCCACCTCTCCGTAGAGGCACGCAATATACCTTATTGGGTAGAAAATGCAATAACAATAAGTGGGTATGTGATTAGATTTTTAAAATAAATTTGAAGAATGGAATAATTAATGATTACCGTCGGGCTCAATACCTTTTTCTTCCTGAATTCGAAGATAAATTTCTTCCCGATGGACTGAGACTTCCTTGGGCGCGTTGACACCAATACGAACCTGGTTACCTTTAACTCCGAGTACGGTTACTGTGACGTTGTCACCAATCATTAATGTTTCACCGACTCTGCGGGTCAAGATAAGCATGCTAAATCTCCTAGGAATATGGTCGTTTAAATCAATCTATATTTCAGTATAGACTAGATCTTAACATTAAATGTTAATTACAGAGTAATGCGTTCAAAGAACGCGATATTCTACACAGTTTCTAACCTGTGGCAATCAATTATTATCATCTTGAGCGTTATTCTCAAGAATTGAGCAGTGTTTCTATTGCTGCATTAATCTCTTTGAGAGCAGCATCGAGATTTTCTGGCTGGTTTCCTCCAGCCTGAGCCATATCTGGACGCCCTCCTCCTTTGCCACCAACCTGTTGTGCAACCTGATTCACCAATTTACCAGCATTAAGACGAGCTGTTAAGTCTTTAGTAACCCCAGCGATAATACTTACCTTATCTTCATTAGTGGTCGCAATAATAATCACTGCAGAATGTAATTTATTCTTGAGCTGATCAACGGTGGTTCTTAAGGATTTCGGGTCAACATCATTCATTCGAGTGACCAGTACTGACACATCACCAATTTTCACTGCCTGTGAAGTGAGATCGGTGCCGCTGCCTGAGGCAAGTCTAGAGTTGAGTTTGTCGATTTCTTTTTCTAATGCCTTATTCTTTTTTAATGACAGCTCTACTTTATCAAAAGCATGTGCAGTATCTGTTTTTAAAAGTTCAGCCACTTTTTGTAATACAGTATTCTGATCCTGTGTCCACTGTATGGCCGGTGAACCTGCGACGGCTTCAATTCGCCGTACTCCTGCTGAGATCCCCATTTCAGAGGTAATCCTAAACAAACCAATATCACCCGTCTGATTAACATGTGTACCGCCGCAAAGTTCTTTTGAAAAATCACCCATGGTCAGTACACGTACAGAGTCACCGTATTTTTCACCAAATAAGGCCATAGCACCGGCTGACTTTGCCTCATCGGGCGTCATCAATTCGGTGGTGACAGTATTATTGGCTCTTATTTGTGCATTAACAATTTTCTCAATCTCAACCAATTCTTCAACCGTCACAACATCGAGATGTGAAAAATCAAACCTAAGTCTATTTTCATCAACCAAGGATCCCTTTTGACTTACATGCGAACCCAATACCTGTTGCAGTGCAGCGTGCATCAAATGTGTTGCGGAATGATTAGCGGCGATGTCCTTTCTATTTGCTGCGTTAATTTGAGTTTCAACCCTGTCATCAACTTCAAAATAACCGGAGATAACTTCACCGCTATGCACAAAGAATTGATCTGACTTTTGAGTGTCCATTACTTTGAAAACACCGGTAGTTGATTTAAGTGTTCCTGTATCGCCAACCTGACCACCTGATTCAGCATAAAAACTTGTGCTGTCTAAAACGACAATTGCTTTATCACCCTGCATAAGTTTTTTGACGGCCTGATCTTTTGCAAGATAAATAATAGTACCGCTGTCGTTATTGCACTCATAGCCACTAAATTGAGTTGCTCCATCGATATTAATTTTGTCGGTGGTCACCGTATCAAACTTGCTGGCTGCTCTTGCAGTTTGTCTCTGATGTTCCATGCAAGATTCAAAGCCAGACTTATCAATGGTTAGATTTCGTTCGCGCGCTATGTCAGCCGTTAAGTCAAATGGAAATCCGTAAGTATCATAAAGTTTAAATACTACAGAACCTGCTATTTCGCTACCGTTCATGTCATTTATTGCTAGATCGAGTATTTTAAGACCATTATCGAGCGTTTTAAGAAATTGTTGTTCTTCTCTTTTGAGTAATAATTCTATGGTTTCGCCCTTCTCTGAAAGTTCCGGATAGGCTTCGGCCATCTGCTTCGCCAGTGGACTAACAATTTTATAAAAGAAGGTCCCTGATATCCCTAGTTTATGTCCATGACGAATGGCTCTTCGAATGATTCTTCTGAGTACGTAACCACGACCTTCATTTGAAGGCACAACACCATCTGCAATCAAGAAAGCACAGGAACGAATATGATCAGCAATAACATTCAGTGATGCCTGCCCCTCATTTTTAATTCCGGTGATGGACGCTATGTCAGCAATCATTTGACTGAATAAATCAATTTCATAGTTGGTGTGAACGCCTTGCATGATCGCTGCAACCCGTTCGAGTCCCATTCCAGTGTCGATGGAAGGGTTCGGTAAATCCGTCATGGAACCGTCAGCTGAACGTTCAAACTGCATAAACACCAGATTCCATATCTCAATGTAACGATCACCATCCTCATCGGGTGAACCTGGTGGACCACCGGGAATATCAGCGCCATGATCATAAAATATTTCAGAGCACGGACCACAGGGACCGGTATCACCCATCGACCAAAAATTATCTTTTTCGCCTAGCCGGGAAAAACGAGTCTGATCAATGCCAATGGTGTTAAACCAAATATCCTCAGCTTCCTGATCATCCTTATAGACAGTGACCCAGAGTTTATCTTCGGGTAGCCCTAATTCTTTGGTTAAAAACTCCCAAGCGTATTTAATTCCCTGCTCTTTAAAGTAGTCGCCAAAACTAAAGTTCCCTAGCATCTCAAAGAAGGTGTGATGTCTTGCTGTATAACCAACATTATCTAGATCATTATGTTTGCCACCCGCGCGAACACAACGTTGTGAAGTAGTCGCTCGTTGGTAAGCCCTTTTCTCAGTTCCTAGAAATAAGTCTTTGAATTGCACCATTCCTGCATTGGTGAAGAGTAATGTTGGGTCATTGCCAGGAACCAAAGAGCTTGATTCAACAATGGTGTGATCATTTCTGGCGAAAAAATCTAGAAATTTTGAGCGAATTTCACTGGTGCTCATGGAAACAATAGAGGATGTCATTGGTTATCTTTTTTAATTAATATAATCTGTAATTATATATCAAAACTTTAAAGGTTGTGACACCCAATGGCTCTTAATAAACAGGAAATTTTCTACCACTGCTCAGAATGCGCCTTGTTCCAATCGTCAACCCAATCTGCTGGGACAGTATCTTCATTCAGTAGACTGTCATCATTAATGTGTGGGTACAACTGTGCATAGGATTTCACTACCGTACCGTGCACCCTTCTTTGGATATGTTCTGGCTGTAAGTCTTCCATATGCTCAAGACCTGCTGCGGCTAATAATTCGCACAGATTAGCAACGGTTGCTCGATGAAAATTAGCAACGCGAGTCGATTTTTTATTCACCACCAATGCCGCATTTCTATATGGGTCTTGGGTGGCAATTCCAGTGGGGCATTCATCGGTATTACAGGAACGCGAATGGATACAACCCAACGCAAACATCATTCCTCGTGCTGAGTTTACGGTGTCTGCACCCAACGCAATTAATCTCAACAAATGAAAGGCAGAGAACACTTTACCACTGGCAATAATTTTAATTTCATCTCTAACACCAGCTCCAAACAATGCGCTGTTGACGAAGATCAAACCATCTCTTAAGGGTGTACCAACCGAGTTAGTCATTTCAATGGGTGCCGCACCAGTACCGCCTTCACCGCCATCAACGGTAATAAAATCAGGCTTAATCCCCGTTTCAATCATCGCTTTACAGATACCGAGAAACTCACTCTTATTACCAATGCAGAGTTTAAAACCAACGGGCTTACCACCTGACAGGTCGCGTAGACGTTTTACAAATTCTAGCAGTCCTTTGGGCGTACTAAATGTACTGTGTGCAGCAGGTGAGACAACATCTTTACCCATAGGCACACCACGAATTTCAGAGATTTCTTTGGTCAGTTTGGCTGCGGGTAAAATACCTCCATGACCCGGTTTTGCACCTTGAGAAAGCTTTATTTCAATCATCTTTACTGAATCGAGACGTGATTTTTCTTTAAACAATTCATCATCAAAATTACCACCCTGATCTCGACAGCCAAAATATCCTGTACCGACCTGCCAGATGAGGTCACCCTTATGTTTCAAATGATATTGGGTCAATCCACCTTCCCCAGTGTTGTGGGCAAAGCCACCTTCCTGTGCCCCCTTATTTAATGCCATGATCGCATTTTTACTCAATGCACCATAACTCATGGCCGAAATATTAAATGCTGAACAAGAATAGGGTTTAGTGCAATCTTTGCTACCAAATAAAACGCGCGGATCTTCCTTGACGATGTCCAGTGGTGCTAAAGAATGATTAATCCACTCATAACCATCGTCATTGACCTCAAAAATTGTACCCAATGGTCGAGTATCTAATGCACCTTTGGCTCGTTGATACACCAGTGCTCTGAATTCTCTACTAACCGGCCGACCGCTCAGGTCAGTTTCTACAAAATATTGTTGGATTTCTTTCTGAATGGACTCAAATAAATAGCGCATATGACCGACAACAGGATAAAGTCTTTTTATACTATGACCCTGTTGAAAATAGTCATAAAAACCAACGATCAATAATGGAACGATGATTATAAATAACCAATTAACCCAGCTGAAGTATGTTCCCAACCCAAAAGTAACCACTGGAACAACGAAGGCTGCGATTATAAACTTTTGACGAACAGTCATGGAATAATTCTCCTAAGATTTTGGTCCATTGGTTGTCTTTGACGCTAAGGTCTTGATCATTTTATAGTTGTTGTCTTTATATTTAGTACAAGAGACATCATTTGAACAGCCACTATTCTAATTGTTCAAGGGGGAGTTCAGTCTTGTATTGGATTTGTTTTAAAGAAAGACTACTTTTGACTTGGCTAATTTCATCAAGTCCGGTCAATTTATCTAGGAAGCGATGACACCCATCTAGGTCTGGAACGACTGCTCTAATCAAGTAATCAAAGTCGCCAGTGATTAGATAACACTCCATTATTTCAGGCATCTCACTGATACTTTTTTCAAATCTATCTAAATTATTTTTTCGCTGCCGACTTAAGGTTATTTGTGTGAAAACATTTACCGGTAAACCAACGGCCTTGGGGTCAAGGAGAGTTACTTTGCCGCGAATTAATCCTGATTCTTCGAGCAACTTAACTCTTCTTGCACAGGGTGATGGGGAAAGTGCAATCTGTTCTGCCAGATCAGCATTCGAAATTCCTCCATCGCGTTGAAGAATCTTTAAAATTTTTCGGTCAATTTCATCAATATCATGGTGTGCAAGCATCTCTAATACCTTTAAATTTACATATGAATAAACTTAACAATTGACAATATATTAGCATTTTATGTCAATTTAATAAACTATGTTAATGCTTTTCACTATTATAACCTCATTTCATCCTACATTTTGAAGGAACAGTCGGCTGATGTTCTGTTATAATATGTGCCAATAAAAGTTCCTATTAATGATTGTTTGAGTTATCAGCAAAATCCAACTCAGCTAAGGGCAATAATAATGACAAAATCTTCCACTCTCAGTTTACATGTTCCAGAGCCTCTTTCTCGTCCCGGTGATGAGCCTGATTTCAGCTATATCAAACTCACTGATGCGGGTTTGACTAGGAAGCCGGACATTGATTGTCGACCTGAGGATATGCACGACCTTGCCTTTGGTCTTGTAAGGGTGCTCGATGATGAACATCAGGCAGTTGGGCCTTGGAATCAGGATTTTGATGACGAACTGCTTCTCAAAGGCTTGAGGGTCATGTTAAAAACTCGACTTTTTGATGATCGGATGCTGATGGCCCAACGTCAGGGTAAAACCTCCTTCTACGCCCAGTGTAGAGGTGAAGAAGCGGTTGCGTGCGCACAGAAACTAGCGCTTAGAAAAGGCGACATGTGTTTTCCTACCTATCGACAACAGGGACTATTGATTGCGCAAGATTTTCCCATCATCGATATGATTAATCAGATCTTTAGTAATTCAAGGGACAAACTCGAAGGACATTCACTGCCTATTCTTTACTCAGAACGAGAGGCTGATTTCTTTACCATTTCAGGGAACTTAGCAACACAGGTTATACAGGCAGTTGGTTGGGCAATGGCATCGGCCATTAAAGGTGATGACAAAATTGCTTCAGCCTGGATTGGTGACGGCTCAACCGCAGAAAGTGATTTTCACGCAGCGCTTGTCTTTGCATCAGTGTATAAACCACCCGTAGTCATTAACGTTGTGAATAACCAATGGGCAATTTCCTCATTCCAAGGATTTGCTGGTGGTCAGGCTGCGAACTTTGCTTGTCGCGGTCATGGTTTTAATATTCCATCGCTTCGTGTTGACGGTAATGATTTTTTGGCCGTCTACGCTGCATCTCAATGGGCAATTGAGCGAGCACGAACTAATCTCGGTCCAACCATTATTGAATGGGTGACCTATAGAGCAGCCGCACACACCACTTCAGATGATCCAACTAAATATCGTCCAAAAGATGAATATAAAGCTTGGCCGTTAGGTGATCCTATTGAGCGGTTAAAGAATCATCTCATCAGCAAAGGGATTTGGGATGAAGACAAGCATGAAGCTCTCAGCAAAGAACTCAAAGATGAAGTCAAGGTGGCTACTAAAAAAGCAGAAACTTACGGTACTCTTGGGAAAGGTCCCAAGCCTGGTGCAGAAGAAATGTTCCATCATGTGTACAAAGAAATGCCTCCCCACTTAAGGAAGCAACGACAAGAGTTGGGGTTATAACATGACTGATTCAATTCCAAGAAAGAATATGATTGAAGCCATACGCGATGCACTCGACGTGAAAATGGCTGAAGATGAGAATGTAGTTGTTTTTGGCGAAGATGTCGGCTATTTCGGTGGCGTTTTTCGGGCAACAGACGGTTTGCAGAAAAAGTATGGTAAATCACGTGTATTCGACACCCCCATCAGTGAACTCGGTATCATTGGAGCTGCTGTTGGCATGGGGGCTTACGGTTTAAGACCTGTTCCTGAAATTCAATTTGCTGATTATATTCTTCCGGCCTATGACCAAATCACTTCTGAAGCTGCACGCTTAAGATACCGCTCCTCAGGTGAGTTTTCAGCACCAATCACTATTCGCACACCAGCAGGTGGTGGCATTTATGGTGGGCAGACCCACAGCCAAAGTCCTGAAGCGTTATTTACACATGTGGCTGGTTTAAAAACGGTAATGCCGTCAAACCCCTATGATGCAAAAGGCATGTTAATTGCGTCCATAGAGGACGATGACCCAGTTATATTCTTGGAACCGAAACGTCTCTACAATGGACCCTTTGATGGCCATCATGAACGTCCCGTTACACCCTGGTCCGATCATGATGAAAGTCTTGTTCCAGACGGTCACTATACTGTGCCATTGGGCAAGGCTTCAATAGTACGTGAAGGAGAAGCTGTTACCATTCTTGCTTACGGCACCATGGTTTATGTTGCTTTGGCTGCAGCTAAAGAAACCGGCATTGATGCAGAAATCATCGATTTGCGTAGCCTGTTACCCTTAGATGAAGAAGCTATAACGAAATCAGTCCAGAAAACCGGTCGCTGTGTTGTGGTCCACGAAGCCACTCGAACCTGTGGCTTTGGTGCTGAGCTAATCGCTATTGTACAAGAGAATTGCTTACATCATCTAGAAGCCCCTATTGAACGAGTCACCGGTTGGGACACGCCCTACCCTCATGCTCAAGAATGGGACTACTTTCCAGGACCTGCAAGGGTTGGCAAGGCACTGATTAAAGTTATGGAGAATTAAAAAATGACATCAGAATCAAATAACGCTGGCAATTATGGGATCAATGTACCAGACATTGGAGAAGGTATAGCCGAAGTAGAGATCGTTGAATGGCCAGTCAGTTTGGGCGAAAGTATTGAAGAAGACGATGTGATCTGTGTGGTAATGAGTGACAAGGCAACCGTCGAAATTCCATCTCCGGTAGACGGTGTTATTACTTGGCTGGGTGCTGAACCTGGTGAAATGATGGCCGTTGGCTCAGAATTCATTCGTTTGCAGATCAGTGGTGATAACAAAAGTGAATCCATTACCGATACTAATGACGATACAACTGCAAAAACAGAGACTATGGCAGACTCTAAGCCAGTTTCGAATACTTCTAAGATCGCTGAAACCGAACCGAAAATTAGTGCTGTAGTTGAAACTACACAAAATACGCTTGC
>JAUUZN010000041.1 GCA_030589945.1 Gammaproteobacteria bacterium
CATCAATTGTATGTTTTTTAGACAATCCGTCTAATTAGGTTTATATTATTGATATTAAAACAATAATCACTAGAGTCGTAATTACCTAGTCTCAAAATAAAAAACTTATCCAATCTAAGTTGAGCGAGCGTCATTTGTAATAACAAGTATAACTTTAAATTATTGAATGGCTGAAGCAACATTCATATCGAAGAACTAAAAGGAAGTTATTATGGAATCTATCAAAAAGAATCTGTTCCTTTACTTTTTATTTTCGTTACTCCTAACAAATGTTAGCAGTGCGGGCACCGTCTGTACCGCCACTAATGGTGATGTAACTCCATTTGATGGCATACCAACTCGAGTTGCTTTTGGAACAGTATGTCTCGTCTCGCCTGGTCACTACTTTGCAAATGATCTTGTAGTGGTCAATGGAAAATTAATAGCGACTAATCCTGACCGCACACTAACAATTATAGATGGTGAATTTAAAAGACAAAATGGTGACGGAGTACCATTGTCTGTTTTTAGTAGGGTGGAAGATGCCACAATTGAGGGATTTACTATCACAGGGGGTGCTTCAGGTATCAATGTCAGTGGTAGCGGCACTGTTATACTTGAAAATCTGACGATTGAAGGGATTAATAACCCTGAAAGTTCTGCTGGTTCAAGTGGTGGTATTAGTGGGACCGGTAATCTTGATATTTTCGATGTTATTATCAGAGATGTCAGATCCGCCAGTACTGTAGGTGGCCGTGGTATAGGCTTTTTAGGTGATAACTTAACTGTCAATTACACTCTAATAGAACAAACTGATACTGCAATATCTATCGATCCGGACGCAACTGCTGTTATAAGTAACACCCTAATTCAGAATAATTTTAGAGGTATTTATACTTATGGTGCAACAACACTCAATGATGTAAATATTCTTAATAATGGTAGTTCTAATATAAACGGTGGTGGAATTTTTAAGGGGGCTAACAACGACAGTGATATCCTACTAAATATTTATGGTGGCTCAGTAAAAAACAATACAGCTATCCGAGGTGGAGGAATTTATATTCAAGGCTCAAGAGCCATATTAAATTCATTTACAGATATAACACTCAATACTGCAACTGAAAATATAACCGGTAGCAGTGGAGGCGGCATATATTGTACTTCTAACAATGAATTAAGACTTGAGTCCTCAACTGTTCACGATAACTTACCAGGCAATATTAGCTCAATGTGTGGAAATTTAACCACACCAGTACCGCCTCCAGCTGTGCCAGAACCTGAATTAGGCGATGGAAATAGCGGTGGGAATAATAGGAACGATTTCGAATTGGGTGAGCCTATCAGTACCTTTAGTGGTGAACTCTTCAACCAATTTGGTCCGGACTTATCACTAGGTGGTCCTATGGGCTTATCATTTAGTCGATATTATAGTTCGGCATTATCTTCTGATGCAATTGCAACAAGCACACTCGGAACTAACTGGCGGCATAATTTTGATTGGCAACTCAGTGAGCTAAATGAAAAGATTGATGTTTTAAGCCAAGATGGCTCGCTGATAGATTTTGATCTAGTCAATGGATTATGGGAACAAACAGGAAAGTTGACGGTTAGATACCAGCTATTAGAAGATGGTGGGACCGGTGAATATACATTGCTTGAGCTCAGATCTCAGACCTTGTATCAATTTAATTCTACAGGTCGGTTACTGAGTATTAGTGATGGTAAGGGTAATGTACATACATTGACTTACAACGGAACTGACCAGCTTTTACAAGTCTCTGATGGATTAGGTAGAAATTTGAGCATGACCTACACAGGAAGTGAATTGACTTCAGTTTCTGATGGTACACGAACAGTCACATTCGGTTTTAACAGTGGTGATCTTGTCAGCGCAATTGCTACAACGGGCGATATGACGACCTATGCTTATGCAGTGGGAGGTCTAATGACCTCATACACTAAACCAATGGGAAATGTGGTCATCTCACAAGTTTATGACGGCAGCGAACGAGTGACTAGTCAAACTGATGGAGAAGGATATACCACCGCACTGAGTTATGGTGCAAACAATATAACCACCATAACGGATCCAGCTAATGAAACTGCGATTCATTATTATACTGCCACAGGAGAGCTGACCCAAATTGAAGATACGAATGGTGATTCATTAATACTGAACTTTAATGATGCAGCTCAAGGAATTTCAGCGGCTGATAAATTAGGTGCTGTGACAACATTCGATTATCATTTAGAGAGTGGTTTAATTGCTTCCATAGGGAACGCAGATACCACTATTAAAAGCTATACTTACTCACCCAGAACCATTGCTGGCTTAACAGCTTACGATATCACTGAAATTGCTAATCCTAATAGCTCGACCTTTACTTTTAACTATGATTCTTCAGGAAATATAATTAATCGCACTGATCAACTCGGTAACATGTCAAGTGCTACGTATAACAACTATGGTCAGCCACTTGTTTCCACAAATACGGAAGGTGGAACGACTACGAATATCTATAATGCTGATGCAACATTAGCGTCTTCAGTAGACCATTCAGGTAATACAGCAACGTATTCTTACGATGCATTGAAGCGTTTAACATCTGGGATGTTGGCAGATGGCAATATCTTCAGTTTTACTTATGATAATGCCAATCGATTGTTGACTCTAGTCGATGAAAATGGCCTAACTGAAACGTTAACTTACGACAACAACGGCAACGTATCAACCGTCAGTACACCGTTGAGTGAAATTTCCACATTGACTTATGATGATAATGACCGATTGATTTCCGTGACAAACCCTTTAGGAGGAGTTCAGTCGACAACCTATGATCACGCTGGAAAGCCTCTATCTTATACTAATGAATCTGGGAATGTTAGAAGCAACAATTATGATGGTTTAGGCCGTCTTACGAGTGTGACAGAGCCTATGGGTAATGTTTGGCTGACGTCCTATGATCTAGAAGGCGTAGTTAACTCAAGAACTAACCCACATGGAAATACGGTTACAATCGATACAGATGTCATGGGTCGAACAATAGGCGTTACCTCTCAGTTGGGTTTTTCTTACCAGATTACCTATGATGAAATAGGATTGATCGAAACAAGAACTAACCCTTTAGGTGAGATGATTTCCTTTAACCGTGATGCAAGAGGAAATATCAACGAAATTATTACCGGAACGCCAGCAATTACAACTGCCTATAACCGTAATACATTGGATCAAATTGTGGCAATTACCGATCCAAATTCAAATGTATGGCAACGGACCTATGACCCTTCTGGATTACTTTTAACAATGGCTGACCCATTAGGTAATACTCACACTGTAACCTATGACAATCGAAGGAGAGCATCCGCCATTAATTATCCAGGAGTATTGGGTACTCAGACAATTACCTATGAACCTGCTGGTAAGCCAATAAGTCGTAGTTATTCTGATGGCTTAACATTGAACTACAGCTATGATGCGAATAATCGACTTCTAACCGCTGACGGTATCAGTCTTCAATATGATGCTATGGGTCAGAAGATTAATAGCAATAACATTGCTGTGACTTATGCCCCGAGTGGGTTAATTTCAAGTATGACCTTCACAGCTGGAAAAACGGTCACTTATAACTATAACATTAATGATCAACTCATCAGTATGACGGATTGGACGGGAGCAGCCACATTATTTAGTTATGATGTAGCAGGAAAACTCACCGCTATAAACAGAGCTAATGGTGTTAATCGTACTAATGAATATGATGCGGATGCTCGATTGGTTCGAGTTTTAGAAGGAGCGTCCTCAATCAACTTGATACTTGACGCTAATGGCCAAACCCTTTCAGCCGAACGTATCATGCCAGAAGTTGCAACAGCTGTGGGTATCGGAAACCAGACAAATAGTTATGACGCTGCATCGGCGTCTTTAGCCGCTAGTTTCGACAGCCTAGGTCGGCAGACGAATAAGGGCAGCGATACCTATAATTGGGACCTCGCTTCAAGACTAAGTTCGTATACAAGAGGTGGTGTAACAAGAACATCAACTTATGATGGCGTTGGAAATCGACTCTCAAAAACAGTTGATGGAAATACGACTCGTCATTTCGTATCAAGTTATAGTTTATTCGTACCATCCGTTGTTGTTGAGAAAGAAGGTGTAACAGACTTATATTATTATGTGCGTTTACCTGGAGGAGAATTACTTTACCGTGTTAATGCGGCTTCGGATACACATACCTATTATCATTTTGATGAAATGGGTAATACCATGTTCACAACCGATGATGCGGGAGAAAATGTTAATAGTTATGCCTATAGCCCCTTCGGTGAATTATTGTCATCGAGTAATCAATCTGAAAATAGTTTTACCTGGCAGGGTCGCTATGGGCTGATGGATGATGGTGATAATTTGTTCTACGCCAACGCAAGATATTATGATGCAGTTACAGGACGTTTTATTTCAAGAGATCCGGAAGCATCCAATTTGCCTAGCGACTTAAATCCATACGCATACGCCTATAATAATCCTCTTAAGTTTATAGACGGCACAGGTCGTGAACCCACTCCTACACCAAATTTTGCAGATACTACAAAGTTATCACCAGAAACTAATACGGTGCTAGGTGGTTTAAAATCTGGACTTTCAAAGCTTGTAAATAATGAAGCAGCAAAAAAGGTGCTAAGTCAGTTAGATATTATTGAAACCGCTAGTAGTTTAGCTAAAAACTTAACTGGAGAGAAAATCGATGAAGATGCATTAAAAAGCGATGTTGGCTCCTTGACTGTGACTGGACTTGAGGCGGTTCTTGGACATATTGCTAAGACTGCAGCCGCAGAAACCGTAGCTGCAGGTGGAACAGCTGCTACTGTTACTGGAGCAACAGTAGCAGCTGGAGCAAGTATTGTTTATGGAATCACAAAACTATTTATCGCAAACTTTGAAGCTTTAAATGATTTTGGAGAGACGCTTGACAGAATCGACACAGCAAATAAAGTTAATCCAATTAAAATTAAAATTAAGGCTGAAGCACAAACTCGTAAACAAGCCGAAATTAATGGTGTCGCTACCGCAGCAGATGCGAGCAGTTTAGCGAGAGAGGAAAGATACAGAAGTGAAAATGAGCAATTTAAGAGAGAAGCTAGGCGGGATGCAGATGAGGCAAAAAATTCTGGAAGAGAAACTGCAAAAGCTATAGCCAAGATTTTTGGAGGTCAATGATAATGAAAATTAATCAACCTTTTACAAGCAAGAGGTCTTTAAAAATGAGAATTAATTTCATATATTCACTATTACTCTCAATAATAATGATTAGTACTCCAGCATATGCAGACACCTACATCTATGATTCACTCGGTCGCTTAACTCGGGTGACTTATGCTGACGCATCGAGTATCTCGTACAGTTACGATTCAAATGGAAATCGACAAAGTCGTGTAATATCAATAAATCTACCACCAACAGCAGCAAACGACAGCGCAACAACACCCTTTGAAACGCCAGTAACTATCGATGTCGCAGCTAATGACTCTGATGCCAATGGAACCATCGATCTAACATCAGTAGTCATCGTCACAAATGCAACAAATGGTACAACAAGCATCAATGCAACAACAGGTGTTGTAACTTATACCCCGAATGCTGGTTTCAGTGGAGGCGATACCTTCACCTACACTATCAATGATGATTTGGGTGATGCGTCAAATGTTGCCGCAGTGACTATCACCGTTCAACCTGAGCCACCAAACCAAGCTCCTGTTGCTAATAATGATAGTGCATCTACCAATCATAATGCCGCAATAACTATTAGCGTTACAAGCAATGATACCGATGCTGATGGCACCATAGACACAGGTTCAGTTGTCGTTGTAACGGCATCTGCAAATGGCTCAACAACGGTTAATAGTAATGGCTCTATTACCTTCACACCTACAACTGGATATAGTGGAACTACAACATTCACTTACACGGTAGCTGATGATGATGGGACGGTTTCTAATGTTGCAACAGTTACGGTAACGGTTCGTGCTGCCGTTGTTACACCTCCACCAAGTAGTGGTGGCGGTGGTGGAGGTGGCTCTTCTGGGATTATCCTGATATCACTACTTACTTTAGTGTTAATAAGGCGTCGATATTTGAAGTAAAACAGCAGCTTGATGAATGGCCATTATCTACAGGTTAGGCTCATAAAGCGCTGCTAAGCCGACTGCGGTACTAAACGACGTCGCTATGATTTGCATCTGCTCCACATCATCTGAGAAGACGTAGGTATACTCTTGTAGTAATAGCTCTGCAATATTTTCATCAACATGTTCATTACGGTATTTAATGAAATATTCGATAAATTGCTAGTCACCATGACACTTCTCTCACGATCAAATATATTGGCTGGAGTTTATGGCATGTGTGTGCAAAATATAGGATGAAATATTATTCAACCACCCGCGAATATTTTTCATTTGCTGAATATTTTTGTAATGCGCTAATGTTCTAATGCACGAATGTATTAAAGCGTATATCAAATAACTTAGATCATCGCTTAAAGGTATGTTTGACAAGCAATTCATATGAATATAAATTCATAATTAAATTTCAGATTGAGTACACTAATGATGATAAATAGATCCGGCGGTAAGGTATTAATTGATGCTTTGGCAGTCAATGGTGTGGACAAAATATTTGGTGTTCCAGGTGAGAGTTATCTTGAAGCATTGGACGCAATATATCAGCATAAGTCTGGTATTGAATATATAACCTGTCGTCATGAAGGCGGTTCAGCCTTTATGGCAAGCTCTTATTCTCGATTAACCGGTAAGCCTGGCGTGTGTTTTGTAACTCGTGGTCCTGGAGCTACCAATGCTTCAATAGGTGTACATACCGCTTTTCAAGATTCTACAGCGATGATTTTGTTAGTTGGACAGGTCCCCAAAAAAAATATTGAGCGTGAAGCCTTTCAAGAAATTGATTACCGCAGGATGTATGGAGAAATGACAAAGTGGGTCGCTCAGATTGATGACCCTGCAAGAATACCTGAATTTATAAATCGAGCATTTCAAGTTGCACAATCTGGTCGTCCAGGCCCAGTGGTTTTAGCTTTACCAGAAGACATGTTGACAGAAATGACTTCTGTTAAAGATCTTTCTCCAGCTGAACCCGTTAAAACCTGTCCTGGCAGAGCCGATATAGAATTAATGGTTTCAATGTTGAAAGAGGCAAGTAAACCATTCGTGATCATTGAAGCGGCATGCTGGGAAGATGCGCCACGACTTGCATTTGAAGACTTTTGTTTATCGAACAATATACCCGTTGCTGCAGCATCACGACGTCAAAGTCTTTTTGATAATCATCACGATTGTTATATCGGAGATGTGGCTTGGGGTAACATCAGCAGCATCACAAAAGCTATCGAGGAGACTGACCTATTAATTGCTTTCGGTGCGCGACTTGATGAAGGGACAACCTGTCGATACACGGTATTTTCTCCACCTGTATTAAAACAAAAACTCATACATATTTACCCTGAAGCCGAAGAACTAGGCAGAGTATTCAAAGCAGATTTAATGATTAATTCCAGTATTACTGAGATGGCACTTGCACTCAAAAATATTGATTTAAAAAGCCATACAAAACTGGCTAACTGGCGCGAAGAATTAAGAGAAGGCTACATAAGTTCTCTAACGGCCACAGCACAACCTGGTGATTTAGATATGGGCGTTGTAATGACTCACCTACGAGCAGAATTACCTAACAACACCATCGTTACTGCCGGTGCAGGAAACTTTGCTGATTGGCCGAATAAAATTTATCAATATAGCGGTAAAGGAACAAACCTATCCTCTGTAAGTGGTGCAATGGGGTATGGTGTTCCTGCTGCTGTCATGGCGAGCATCATTCATAAAGATCGTACCGTTGTTTGTTTTACTGGTGATGGTGATTTTTTAATGAACGGTCAAGAACTAGCAACTGCAATACAGTACGGTGGAACACCCATTATTCTAATCATTAATAATGGTCTTTACGGTACCATTAGAATGCATCAACAACGTCGTCACCCTGGACGAGTCTGTGGTACTGAATTGGTGAACCCTGATTTTGCTGCCTATGCAAAAGCCTTCGGGGCATATGGTGAAACCGTAACCTGCACAGACGATTTTCCTGCAGCCTTTAAACGTGCAATAAACTCTGGGAAAGCAGCAATATTGGAGCTACAAATCGATCCTGAATCTATTTGCTATAACGCTCCAGCTTTAAGCGATATTTCACCACTTTAGTTTGGGATCGTACAATGATAAATAACAATAAACCAAAATTTAATAAACAGTTGGAACGCTTTCAGCCATCAGCAATTAATACAATTTTTTCACTTGCCAAGCAACTTAAAGATGATGGTAAAGATATTATTGATTTGAGTATCGGTGAGCCAGAATTTGATACGCCTGAACATATTAAACAGGCAGCAATTAAAGCGATTGAGGAAAATCAAACAAAATACACACCTTCAGATGGTTCTGCTGATCTTAAAGATGCCATTATTTCGAAGTTTAAACGCGAAAACAATTTAACTTATCAGCCTGATGAGATAGCTATTGATAGTGGTGTTAAACCACTCTTATTTCATGTCATGAAAACGATATTGAATGAAGGTGATGAGGTAATCATCCCTACTCCCTGTTGGACATCTTATCCTGGAATGGTTATTTTAGCTGGCGGTGAACCAACATTTGTTCCATGCCCTCAGAAAAAAGGATTTAAACTTCAGGCTGAAGATCTTAAAGCTGCCATTAATGAAAAAACTCGATTAGTTATGCTTAATTCACCGAGTAATCCGACAGGTGCGGCCTACACTGTAAATGAGATGAAAGAGCTCACAGACGTGTTATTACAATATCCTAATTTGTGGATTTTAGCCGATGACATTTATGAACATATTGTATTTAATGATTTTATCAATGCTAATCCTGTTTCAGTTGAACCAAAATTATTTGATCGTACAATTATTCTCAATGGTGTATCCAAAGCCTATTCGATGACCGGGTGGCGTATAGGCTACGCAGCTGGGCCGCAACACTTTATGTCTATGCTACTGAAGGTGTTATCACAAGCGACAGGTTGCCCCTGTTCCATCAGTCAAGCGGCTGCAATTGCTGCACTTGATGGACCACAAGAATTCTTGAAAGATTGGGTTAAAATCTATCAACAGCGCAGGGATTATCTGGTTAAACAACTGGACTCGATTCCTGGCATTAGTTGTAATTCACCCGAAGGGGCTTTCTATCTGTATCCTTGTTTTACTGAGCTAATCGGTAAACAGACTCCAAAGGGTAAAAAAATTCTAAACAGCGTTGATATGGTCTATTACTTATTAGAAGAAGCGCTGGTTGCAATGGTCCCTGGTAGTGCATTTGAATATGAAGAACACTTTCGTCTGTCCTATGCAGCCTCTCTTTCAGACTTAGAAAAAGCCTGCGCTCGAATCACACAGGCTGTGCAAGCACTCAGGTAGACAAAGTACAATGCAATATATATTTAAGGGAAAGAATATATGAAAACAACGGTTACTAAGTTTATTAAAAATCTGAATTATAATGACATCCCTGAAAATGTTCAGAAGATTATCCGTCGAAGTTTATTAGACACTATTGGCGTTGCTGCACTTGGAAGCACAACTCAGATTGGCTCTATAGTCAAAGAATTTGTTAAAAATCAAATGCCCGCAGGGATTGATTCTGCCGCATCGCGGTTATTATTTTCAGGGCTTACAATTAGTCCTGTAGGGGCTGCTATGGCTGGAGCATTTACCATTGACTCAATTGATGCCCATGATGGTTATTCTAAAGTCAAAGGTCATGCAGGATCGGGCATTTTTCCAGCTGTTTTTGCTGTGGTTGATGATTTATTACGCCAAGGTAAAAGTATATCGAGCAGTGAGTTTTTTGTTGCGCTAGTCATCGGTTATGAAGTTGGTTACCGTTCAGGTCTGTGCATGCATGGTACTGTTCCTGATTATCATACTTCTGGTGCCTGGACAGCCGTTGGTGCAGCAGCTGCTGCTGCACATTTACTTAAGCTTGATGAAGCTCAAATTCAGCATGCATTGGGCATTGCTGAATACCATGGACCTAGAAGCCAGATGATGCGCTGCATTGACCATCCTACGATGTTGCGTGACGGAGTTGGATGGGGATCACCATCAGGAGTCTCAGCGGCCTATATGGCACAATTAGGCTTTACAGGAGCTCCCGCTATAACTGCTGAAAGCATTCAAGCAGAACCCTATTGGTTCGATTTATTACAACGTTGGGAAATTAGCAATACACACTATAAAGCGTATCCTGTTTGTCGATGGGCCCATCCAGCAATAGATGCTGTAAAAGATTTAATGCAAGATAACAACATTAGCAGTCATGATATTGTGAGGGCTAAAATAAAAACATTTCATTACGCAACTCGACTTGCAGGGCACTCTCCTAAAACATTAGATGAACTCACCTATGCATTAGCATATCCTTTTGCAATCATGGCTGTTCATGGGCAAATTGGGCCCAATCAACTAAAAGAAGGCATTCTGGAAGATGAGGAAGTTAAGCGTGTTAGTCTGTGTACAGAAATAATAGACGATGAACATTACACTGAAATAAGTATTGATAAGCGATGGGCTGATGTAACGTTATATTTATCTGATGGTAGAGAGTTCAAATCTGATCCCCGAACACCTCGTGGCGATCCAGACAACCCACTATCTGATGATGAAATTAGTGATAAATTTCATTTATTGGCTGATGATGTCATCAGCCTCAGTCGGGCGAATGAGATAGAACAACTCATTGCAAATCCCGATTTTGACTTAAAGCTATTAATGGAATTAATTACTGCGCCGGTTAAACTGTCTTAAAATAATAAAATAAAATATAAGGATCCGCCTATGACTGATCAACAAAAATATCCATCACTATTAGTTTCATCATGGCCAGTGATTATTCTTGTGCTGCTGATGTTTTTAAACTTTCTATTAGGCGATAAAGCAGTTCCCGTATTGTACGTTCTTGTTGTCTGCTCATTTGTTGCAGGATTTATATCAATCCTGCATTTAAAAATACCCTATTCAATACTTGATGCCGGTATGCGTAAAACCATCGATTCAGCGATGCCTGCAATATTAATTATTTTTATCATTGGTTCATTAATCGCATCTTGGATCATGTCTGGAATTGTCCCAATGTTGATTTATTATGGTGTGCAGATCATTGATCCAGGCTATTTTTTATTCGTTGCTTGTTTATTTTGTTGCGTTGTATCTGTTTCCATCGGTTCCAGTTGGTCAACAGCAGGAACTGTCGGTATAGCCCTTATGGGTATTGGTGAGTCTCTCGGAATTCCTATGGGCATGACCGCTGGTGCAATAATATCTGGCGCATATTTTGGCGATAAAATGTCACCCATGTCAGACACCACTAACCTAGCACCCGCAATGGTTGGAACTGATGTCATTACTCATATCAAACACATGGTTTATACCTCCGGTCCTGCCATTATCATTTCTCTACTCATTTATTTAATAATGGGCTTTTTCTATGATGGAGGTACCATTGAAAGTGCTTCTTTAAGTCAACTAAAAACGGTACTAAATGATAATTTTAACTTATCACCACTACTATTAGCGGTGCCTTTATTAGTTTTAATATTAGTGGTAAAAGGTGTTGCTGCAATGCCTTCTCTGGTAGTAGGGCTATTACTCTCTGTCGTAGCAATTCCTTTATTCCAATGGGAATTACTAACACGATTCTTAGATGGTGAAGTTACATTAAGCGGCTCATATTCTCTTATACTGTCTACACTGGCAAACGGATTTGTTATCGAAACAGGGAATGCAGCTATTGATCGTTTACTCACACGTGGGGGCATGCTTAGTATGATGGAAGTTAACTTACTTGCCATTGCTGCCATGGTTTTTGGTGGGATCATGGAAGTGAGTGGAATGCTTTCTCGTTTGACTGAGACTATTTTAAAAACCGTACATAATGTAGGTAGTCTAGTATCTGCAACCATTGCGACCTGTATTTTTACAAATATTACTGCTGCAAATCAAACAATGGCAATCGTGTTGCCAGCAAGAATGTTTATTCAATCATTTAAGGATTTTAAACTCCACCCCAAGAATCTTTCGCGTTGTGTTGAAGATGGCGGCACTGTCACAGCTCCGCTTATTCCGTGGAATACCAATGCTGTTTTTATGGCAGGTGTGTTAGGAGTTGGTACTGGAGAATATTTTTTATACGCATTCTTTTGTATGTTAAGTCCTATAATATCAATTATTTTAGGATTTACAGGTATTACCATGACTAAAATAATCAATGAAGAAGAGTCTGTGGGCCAAACTTAATTTCATTCCATTAACGGCTGTAAAGTTAATGATAAACAGTTTGCTAGAAAATATGATAGCGAATCTAAAACACCTAATAAAAAATCTTTATTGGGTGTTTTTTTAGATTGCATTTATGGCTTGCAGACTTCGAGTAACCACTCACGTAGATTTAATACCGTTTCAAATTTAGCGTGGTACTCTGGATAAACTAGATAGTATCCCTTCCCCGTTTTTCTACGAACATTGTAAGGCTCAATCAATCTTCCGCTATTCAGATAACTGGTAACAAAAGGTAATCTACCTATTGCGATTCCTAGTCCAGAGGCTGCTGCCTCAAGAACTAAACTTCTGGTATCAAGTTCAATCCAATTTGTACCAGAAATTGGATTGATACCAGCGGCCTCAAACCAATTATTCCACTCATCCGGTTCTAAGCTACTGCGAATTAGAGTCTGTGAGGATAATTGTTCTAAGTTTTCATGTTTGGGTAAAGATTTGGCGATTTCTGGGCTACAAACTAAAAATTGTTCATCTTCGACTAGAAAGTCACTGCATAATCCTGGCCAGTTACCATCGCCATACCGAATAGCGGCATCAAAATCACCCGCACTAAATTCGACAACATTTGTAGAGCTTAATAATTTTATATCAAGATCAGGATGGCGAATTTTTAGTTCCGGCAACAGGGCAAGTAACCAACATGAAGCGAGAGAATGAAGCAATTGAAGTGTTATCGATGGACGTTTTCCTCTATCTTTAACTTCCTTTGTAGCATTCTCTAAACGATCAAAAATATCATCAATTTTTTCTAAATAAATGGCGCCAACACTCGTTAAATTCGGCTTTCCTTTTTCACGGTAAAAAAGTTGAACGCCAAGATACTCTTCAAGAGATCGCACCTGATGGCTAACAGCAGAGGGTGATAAGCAGACATCTTCAGCCGCTAACTTAAAACTATTTCGTCGAGCAGCAGCTTCAAAAGAACGCAACGCAGCGAAAGGAGGAAATTTTCTCATAAGCCTATGGCTCCAAAATATAAGATGATCATCATACTGTTATATTATTTATCGAAATAACTATTGAGTGTAAGAATGATTTCGCATATGAGCGCAATGCCATTAAGGTGTATTCATCCTTGGCTTCACATACGATAATCACTCCCATATGTTCCATCTGAGTGCGAGCAACAGAGCCCGCTCTAAATACTGTAGGATGCAAATCAATCGGACAAATACGGGCCAGAGCCTCACAGCTTTTTACACCGGATAATCTAAGCATAACCCAGCTATCTGACTGGTCGCTAAGATAAGCGTTTGTTATTTTTTCAGCAATTTTTTCCACAGCTCGATCAGCGGTATAATCGAAAACTACAAAGCATAAGTCATCTTGCAGCCTTAATAGCTGAGTGTGTTCAACATTAGATGAAAGCCACTGACCGATATATGGGAGAACCAGCTGATACTCTTGTTTGAGCTGATTTTCCAATGCATTTTTGCCCCCTTTAGGAATTGCTATCGAAACCATAGCACGATCTGTTATTTCAAATAATTCAATACCTTTAAATTTTTGAGCAAAGCCCTCAAGAATCGGTTCGGCCGTCAACAAATAGTTAGACACGTAAACGTTCTCCCTCAGGATCAATAAAATGCGGTGATACAATTTTTACTTCAATATCGATGCCATCAAGCAAGTTTACTGCGCGTACAATCTCGCCTTCACGTTCTTGCCCTTGTTTAATAAAACCCAGTGCCACTACATAGTTCAAACTAGGAGACCAGGTTTTGGAGCTTATCCAGCCCTGATCGTTCTCGGTGTTTGCTTCATCTCCAATATTAATGAGGTGTGAACCTGCTTTAAAATCATCCATTATGTTAACTGCCTGAAACCCCATTAACCTAAGATCGTCATCCCCATTGAGTTCTTTTCGATGTGAAAGGGTATTACCAATACACTCTTTTTTTACAGACACCATGCGTCCCATTCCAAGGTTTTGTGCAGTTATTTGTCCATTGATTTCATTGCCTGCAGCATGTCCTTTTTCAATACGCATTACACTGAGGGCCTCGGTACCATATACGACTGATTGAAACTCTTCTCCCGCCTGTTGCAACACTTTCATCAAAGCACAGCCATAACGTGTTGGTACTGCAATTTCATAGGCTAATTCTCCCGAGAAAGAAATTCGGAACAAGCGGGCCGGCTTACCACCACAGATATTGATCTCTGCACAGGCCATGTACGGAAAAGCATCATTTGAGATATCAAATTCAGGATCTACAATTTTTTGCAGCAGTTTCCGCGCATTGGGTCCGGCCACTGAATATTGCGCAAATTGCTCCGTTGCAGAAATAAGATGAACATCCATCTCTGGCCACAGACATTGACGACAAAATTCCATATGTCTAAACACACTCACTGCATTAGCAGTAGTGGTGGTCATCACAAAATGATTATCTGCCATTCTAGCAGTGGTGCCATCGTCCATTGCCATGCCATCTTCTCGTAGCATAAGTCCATAGCGCACTTTACCCACTTTCAGAGTAGAAAAAAGATTGCAATATATCCTGTTTATAAACTTAGCCGCATCTTTACCCTGAATATCAATTTTTCCTAGCGTAGAGACATCGCAGATTCCAACCGATTTCCGGGTTTGCAAGACTTCACGATCAACACTGTCTCGCCAGTACGTTTCACCTGCCCGTGGAATCCATTGTGCTCGCATCCAGACCCCCGATTCAACAAATGCAGCACCTGCTTGCTCGGCCCATTTATGGCTCGGTGTATAACGTATGGGTCTGTAAGATGTTCCCCTTGAGCGACCAGCAAATGCTCCAATGGATACAGGCGTATAGGGGGGACGAAAAATAGTAGTACCCACATCCTGAATTAACTTATTACTACAATCAGCCATCACCGCCATAGCAAGAATATTGGCTGTTTTTCCCTGATCTGTAGCCATACCAAGCGTTGTGTATCGCTTCACATGTTCTACTGAACGAAACCCTTCCTGATGTGCCAGAACAATATCTTTGCTGGTGACATCGTTTTGCAAGTCTAGCCATGCACGCCCAGTTGATTCTTTCACATACCAGAACGCTGAAGCCTCGGTTGGCTCATTAACAGCTTTTGGTGACTGATAGTTAATTTTTGCATAGCCCAAATCAGCTAATATTAACAACGCAGTCTCTACCCCAGACTCAGTGGTAGCACCCAGTCCAAATATTCCGTTTGCGGAACCCACTACTCTCATACCCGGTGGCAATTCTCCTCCCGGTACAAATGCATGAATCCGTTCATCCCATTGTGGATATCCCCGATGATGGCAGCTCAAATGCACATTGGGATTCCAACCCCCTGACACAGCTAAACAATCGGTTTCAATACGTTCACCATTGGACAATTTTATCGATTGAATACCCTGTCGACCTCGGGTGTCGACAATTCGTTCATCGTTAAACACTCGCACGCCTTTTGGTGCTGTTAATGTCATTTCTGGGCGACTATCAATAATGGCAGGCACCTCAACGCCCTTGTCCAACAGATCAAACGCCGTGCGCCAACCATCATCATTATTGGTAAATATGATTACCTTTTTGCCAGGTGTGACTCCCCAACGATTTGCATAAGCGCGCACTGCTCCCGCTAACATCACCCCAGGGCGATCATTATTAGCAAAGGCTATTGATCGTTCGGTTGAACCAGCACTTAGAATTGCGTTTTTAGAATAAACGCGCCATAAAATTTGTCGAGGCTTACCACCACTCTTCAACTGATGATCAGTCCTACGTTCTAACAGACTGTAGATTCCATGATCAAATGCACCTAAAACCGTTGTTCGTACCATCAGGCTCACATTATCTAGCAACGATAATTCTTGAACGGCCTGTGCTGCCCATTGTGCTCCTGGTAAGCCGTCAACCTCAAATGTTTCACTGTTTAAGCGCCCACCGGGCAAAAAATCTTCATCTGCAATAATCACCCTTGCACCTGCTCGACCTGCAACCAAAGCAGCAGCTAATCCGCTCGGCCCAGCGCCGATGATCAAGATATCGCAGTGCAGAAATCCTTTGTCATAACAATCTGGGTCGGGATCACCCGAAAGTTTCCCTAGGCCTGCTGATGCACGAATCATCGGCTCATAAAACTTTTCCCAGAACGATTTGGGCCACATAAAGGTTTTGTAATAAAACCCCGCGGTTAGAAAGGGTGCAAAATAGTCATTAATCGCCATCAAATCATGTTTAAGTGAACCTAGGTGATTTTGGCTGGTCGCAGTTAATCCCTCGAATAATTCAATGGTTGTCGCACGAGTGTTGGGCTCGTTGTAAGCTCCTTTGCGAAGCTGGACCAGAGCATTAGGCTCTTCTGAACCTGCGCTGAAAATACCACGTGGGCGATGATATTTGAACGAACGGCCGATGAGACGTTGTCCATTGGCCAATAAAGCGGAGGCAAGTGTATCGCCTTCATATCCTTGATACTGTTGCCCATTAAACTCAAAAATCAGGGGTTTGTTTTTATCAACCAGTCCTTCCCCAATTCGATTGTTCTGGCTCATTTACTGTCTCTCCCTGATACATCTTTGGCCAGTTCTACTTGTATGATTTCATGACTAAGGGTATTGCGCGTCACCACCAACCATGAGCGATCACCCTGCTCGTGATACCATAACTCTTTATGCTCACCGGCTGGATTGTTTCGCAAGTACAGGTATTTGTGGAAACGATTTATCGCAGAATCTACAGCATCATCGGATGCCTCTTCGCCTTGCCACTGAGGTCGATTGATCAATTCTGAATCGCCCAAATATATAAACTCAGATGAATCTCTTGGGCCTAACAATGGGTGATTTATAATCATCTCCGCGCTCCGTTAATGCAAGTTGGGTTGTGCACCTGCACCATTTTCATCAATCATACCACCACGTAGAAAGCGATCTAGACGAAAGCCCTTAGCCACGTCGTGAGGCGTGTCGGTTGCCAGTAAATGGGCATAACAGAGGCCACTGGCAGGAGTTGCTTTGAAACCTCCATAACACCAGCCACCATTGAAATACAGTCCTCCAATATCTGTTTTATCGATAAAGGGGGAACCGTCCATAGACATATCAATTAAACCACCCCACATGCGTAACAGGCGATTTCGCCCAAGCATTGGCATTATCGCCATTCCAGCTTCACAGGTATGTTCCACCACAGGTAGATTACCGCGCTGGGCATAGGTGTTATAACCATCAATATCACCGCCAAACACCAGTCCACCTTTATCCGATTGGGAAATATAAAAATGTCCAATTCCAAAGGTAATTACGCCAGGTAAAATCGGTTTTAAGCCTTCTGAAACAAACGCCTGCAAAACATGGGTTTCAATAGGCAGTCTGCGCCCAGCGAATGCCATCAGTTTGCTCGAACTTCCCGCCACACAAAGTGCGACTTTTTTTGCTCCTATTGCGCCTTTGCTAGTTTCAACTCCCTTGCAAACACCATTTTCAATATTAAAACCCGTCACTTCGCAGTTTTGAATAATATCAACACCCAGACGATCTGCAGATCGAGCATAACCCCATGCCACTGCATCATGACGAACCGTACCACCACGTGCTTGCAGCAAACCTCCCTTAATTGGGAATCGCGCATTGTCAAAATCTAGGAACGGTGCGATTTTACGTACTCCCTCCTGCTCCAATAGTTGTGCATCAGCACCAGCAAGTTTCATTGCATTGCCGCGTCTGGTAAACACATCGCGTTGGGAATCGGAATGAATTAAGTTTAATACACCACGCTGTGACACCATGGTGTTGTAGTTGAGATCCTGTTCCATGTTTTCCCAAAGTTTCATGGAAAGTTCATAAAAAGGCTCATTTTCTGGTAAAAGATAATTTGAGCGTATAATCGTCGTATTTCGACCCACATTGCCTGAACCAATCCAGCCTTTTTCAAGCACAGCTATATTCTTGATGCCGTATTGACTGGCAAGATAATGTGCAGTTGCTAGACCATGTCCGCCACCGCCAACAATGACAATATCGTATTCTTTTTTGGGTTCTGGGGTACGCCATACAGGCTTCCATCCTCTGTGCCCAGTGATGGCTTCCTTAAATACCTTAAATGCTGAATAGGCCAAAGTGCTATCTCATCATTATTTCAAATACACCATAATGAGCGATTTAATGACAAGATGAAACCCATGAGATTGACCTAATGTTATCTATTAGAGACATGTAGTGCTCTGCTCGGGACGTAAGCCTGATTAATCTAGTAATTAATCCAGTTATTCATCTAGTTATTCATCTAGTAATAACAGTCGTTTCCTATCAGATCCAGGAGGCAAACCGAATTCATCACGATAACACTTACTAAAATGTCCGGCTGATACAAAACCACAAAATATCGAGATTTCCGTAATTGTGTTTTCAGTCTGCATCAGTAATCTGCGTGCGGCTTTTAAACGTAAACCAACATAATACTGAGTTGGAGTACTATCTAGATAACAACGAAACAATCTTTCAAGCTGTCTTCGGGAAACACCAACGTATTCTGCTAGCTCCACAATGGTTAAGGGTTCTTCCAAGTTCGCGGCCATTAGAGTCGCCACCTCGGTCAGCTTAGGTTTAGAAGTACCTATTTCGTGGTGCAATGGAATACGCTGCTGATCTAACGTACAGCGCATGCGATCAAGCATTAAATGATCACTAATTTCCTGAGCCAACTTCTTGCCATGATCGAGTGTTATCAAATACAACATCATGTCAATAACGGCAGTTCCACCTGCGCAGGTATAACGATCTCTATCGATTTCATAAATTGAATTGCTAAATGATAGTGAAGGAAACTCTACACGCGCTGTGACTAGTCCGTCCCAATGCATTGTGCATCGATAGTTCTCTAGCAAGCCAGATTTGGCAAGCAGATAGGTTCCTGCGCTCAATGCTCCCAAAGGGATATTTCTATTCGCTAACCCTTTAAGCCAATTTCGAAGTTCATGTGACCAGGCATCACGAATTTTTATTCCTCCACAAACTATCAGGGTAGAAAAAGAAGTCGTATCTTTCGCAGCGCGGTCAGCTATCACCTCTAATCCACAGCTCGCAGACACAGGTTCGCCGTTTAGCGTAATCGACTCCCATGTATACAGTTTTTTTCCACTAAGTAGATTTGCCATGCGCAATGTTTCAATCGCCGACGCATAAGGAACGAGTGGGAAAAAAGGAACTAACAGAAATCCAAAGTGAGTGGACACGGTTTGATCAGCTTGATGAAGTAACGTTTTATGCATGTCCTATTTACAAGTAGCATCTTGATGCTACTCCCCCTCAATAATTTTATACCTGTCGAAACTAGCAAACAAAGTTTTGCTCAAAACATTGACCTCAGAATACTTCTTGTGGATTGACAGCAGTCCCATCAATTATTAAACATTATTAGGCCACGATCAAATATATAATCAGTTACATAGCACCTCTGCTCCATTCTAATAACCTCACTATGTGGATGGTATATCTGTAGTAAAATAGCGCTCTAACAAAAGAATTTTTTTCACGCAAGCATGAAAGAATATACTTTGATGTGCAGATTCAATTACGAGATGGTTATACATGCTTAAATTTATGAGGAACTAATAATGTCGAGGCGTAATCGCAGAAACAGACAACAGAACAACGATTCGAGTTCTCGGATCCCCCAAATACCCAGATCCAATATCGTTAATCAGCTTAAGCCAATAGAAATACTGGATGATGAGGCGTTAGATAAAATTCATCAAACGGCCATGCGAATTGTCTCAGAACTCGGTGTACTCTTTCAAAATGACGAGGCGCTAGAAATACTTCGCGACAACGGGGCTAATATTGACGATGAAGGAATCGTCAGACTAGACCCTGATAATCTGATGAAATGGATAGATATGTGTCCCTCTAGTTTCGAACTACACGCCCGTAATCCTGAGCGCAATGCCATCATTGGTGGAAATAATATCCATCTTTCCCCTGTCGGAGGACCACCCAATGTATCTGATCTGGACAACGGTCGCCGTCCGGGTACCTTCGAAGATCAGTGCAGACTCATTAAGCTTGGCCAGAGTTTGAATGTGCTGAGCCTAAGCGGTGCAGCACCCGTTGAAGCGATGGACTTACCAGCCTCTTCGCGCCATCTTGATTTCTATCACGCACAAATTACATTCACTGACCGCGTATGGAACGCCCGAGCTATTGGTTCTGAACGCGTGACCGATGCACTGGAAATGGTTGCCATTGCTCGTGGGATTAGCCGTGAACAACTTAAGCAAGAACCGAGTCTTCTGAGCGTAGTCAACATTAACTCACCACGCATTATGGATGACGAGATGTTAAATGGGCTGATGGAAATGGTCCGTAACGGTCAGCCTTGCATTGTTACTCCCTTTACTTTGGCGGGTGCGATGAGTCCGATAACTCTGGCAGGTTCCTTAGCGCAACAAACTGCTGAAGCACTGTTGGTGATTGCATTTACCCAAATGATAAACCCCGGTTGCCCAGTTGTGTTTGGCGGCTTTACTTCCAATGTTGATATGAAATCCGGTGCACCTGCATTTGGTACCCCGGAGTACGCACAGGCAATACTGATCGGTGGCCAACTTGCTCGTCGATATGGCCTACCGTATCGAACCAGTAACGTTAATGCATCAAACACAGTTGACGCACAGGCCACTTATGAAACCATGATGTCTATGTGGGCAGCAATCATGTCTCATGCAAACATTATCAACCATGCGACCGGTTGGTTGGAGGGAGGTCTAACGGCATCACTAGAGAAATATATTCTGGATGCTGAAATAATACAGAATCTCAAGCAGCTATTAATACCTCCTGTGGTTGATGAAGACAGTCTCGCCTTTGAGGCAATTCGTGCAGTGCCTCCAGGTGGACACCATTTAGGCTCTGAACATACGATGGCTCGTTTCAAGACTGCCTTCTACACACCGATATTATCGAACTGGCAAAATTTTGAATCCTGGGAAGAAGGTGGCTCAAGCACTGCAACTCAGCGGGCAAATGCTGTTTGGAAGGAGCTACTTAAGGAATATACACCTCCTCCACTGGATCCGGTCATCAATCAACAACTCGAAGAATATATGGCTAAACGCAAAGTGCAGATTGAAAAAAATACAAATTGATTGGTAAAAACAAATTCAATCGTCACTGAAATAATTTCATTTGCTCCATGTCAGCGATTGTCACATTATCGCTCGTAAATACAAGGTAACAGGATTTAATTTATGAAATCATCAGTCAAGGTAGCCGTCATTGGTGGTGGTATTGTGGGATGCAGTATTCTGTATCATTTATGTCGTCGTGGTTGGAACGACGTTGTTATGCTAGAGCGACGCGAACTAACTGCCGGTTCCACTTGGCACGCTGCTGCTAGCATGCACCGTTTGCACGGAAATCCTAATATTGCCAAGATGCAGGTTTACAGCAATGAGCTCTATCGAAAGCTTGAAGCTGAGACCGAGCAAAGCTGTGGTATTCACTCACCTGGTGGCTTATATCTCGCCTCTAGCAAAGCACGTATGCAAGAACTCAGGAGCCAGCACTCACGCTCAAAATACCTAGGCTTTAATGTTGAGTTACTTTCAAAAGATGAAATTAATCAGTTTAATCCACTGGTCGATACCGATGGACTATATGGAGGTATGTGGGATCCTGAAGACGGTCATGTTGACCCTGCAGGTGTGCCTCATGCACTCGCAAGAGGCGCTCGTAACAAGGGTGCAGAGATCTATCGACATACTGAAGTACTGGCAACTCGTCAGGTAACAGGTGGCTGGGAAATCGATACCAATAATGGCACCCTGTTCGCTGAATACCTCGTCAATGCCGCAGGGCTTTGGGCGCGTGAAGTAGCCGAAATGGCTGGTATAACCTTACCGCTACTACCAATGGAGCATCAGTATCTGGTGACAGATTCCATGGATGCAATTCGTGAGCTAGATAAAGAAATGCCTCTTACCCGTGATTATGACCGTGGATTTTACATGCGTCAGGAGGGCGAAGGTCTGATGGTTGGCGCCTATGAAAAACACGGAGTACCCTGGTCTGAGTTTGGTACACCTAAAGATTTTGGTGCGGAATTATTACCGCCCGACCTTGATAGATGGGAAAGTAATCTTGAGCAGGCGATGATCCGCGTGCCCTGTTTTGGCGAAGCAGGAATTCGTCAAATCATTAATGGTCCAATGGTTTTTAGCCCCGATGGTTTACCGCAGTTAGGTCCGGTTCAAGGCCTGAAAAATTATTTTGTCGCAGTAGGTATTATGGCAGGATTTTCACAGGGTGGTGGTATCGGTAAAACCGTGGCCGATTGGATTATTGATGGTAATCCTGACATGGAATTATTCCCTCTCGATGTCGCTCGTTTTGGTGACTTTGCTACACCAGAATATACAAAAGCAAAAGTAATTGATAACTACGGACGACGTTTCGCCATCCATTATCCCAATGAAGAGCGACTTGCTGGTCGTCCCAGCAGAGTCTTACCAATCCATGAGGCTTTACTTGAAAGAGGCGCAGTCATGGGTTCTGTACACGGACTTGAACGTCCACTTTGGTATCGCCCTGCTGGTTCTGATATTGAAGACACTCCTGGATTCGAACGAAATGCTGTGTTTGAAGTCATTGGTGAAGAGTGTCGTGCACTACGCTCTGGCCTTGGCTTACTGGAACTCAGTTCCTTTGGTCAGTTAATCATTAGCGGATCAGACGCCACGCAATTTATCGAGCGTGTTTTCGCAGGAAAACTACCAGCAAAGGTAGGGATGATGAGTATCTGCCCTATGCTAAATGAAACGGGTGGAATTATCGGCGACTACACCGTTACTCTACTTGAAGATGGTTCTTACTACCTGACGGGAGCGTCCAATGCCGAAGCTTATCATTTTCGCAATTTTGAAAAACATAAAGGCGAGCTGAACGTAAAATGGCAAAGTCTGACCAAAAATCATTGCGTATTTGGTCTTGTCGGTCCTCATTCACGGACCCTTATGGAACGCTTGACCCATGCAGATATGAGCAATACAGCACATCCCTTCTTTCGGATGCGCAGTTTGATGATCGAAGACATTCCCATACGAGTTTTTCGTGTGTCCTTTA
>JAUUZN010000160.1 GCA_030589945.1 Gammaproteobacteria bacterium
ACTTGAAAATAACTATCAATCCGATAAACGTTATGGTTATACCAACTTAGGGGCTCATAAGTCAGATATTAAGTTAATTGTTAATAAAGGTACGGTACAGGATATATTCTCAAGAGGTGAGCAAAAAATGTTGGTCAATGCAATGCATTTGGCTCAAGCAAGAAGATTGTCTTTAGGGCTTGATAAAAACTGCATGATATTAATTGATGATTTGCCTTCAGAGTTGGATGAAGACAAACAACACAAACTCCTTGGCGAATTATCTAAATTAACAAAAGTACAAATATTTATGACCTGTATTTCTAAAGAGGGGTTGGTCGACTTGGGCACTATAGACTCGACAGCTAATTTAGAACAATCCCCAAAAAAAGTAGAGGTTAAATGGTTCCACGTGAAACATGGCGTAGTTTCGGAAACAGAAACAAGAAAAGATTAACGACAAAAAATTAAATCCAAAAAAATTAGAGAAAGGAACAGTATGTCTGAAGAATATGGCTCGGGAGATATCAAGGTCTTAAAAGGCCTTGATGCAGTAAGAAAACGTCCAGGAATGTACATCGGTGATACTGACGATGGTACAGGTTTACACCATATGGTTTTCGAGGTTGTAGACAACTCAATCGATGAAGCTTTGGCGGGGCATTGTACAGAAATTAAAGTTATTATCCATCAGGATGAGTCTGTATCGGTTAGTGATAATGGTCGTGGTGTACCGGTGGCCATACATCCAGAAGAGGGGATTTCTGCGGCTGAAGTTATTATGACTGTTCTGCACGCAGGTGGTAAATTTGACTCGAATTCATACAAGGTTTCAGGCGGTCTGCACGGTGTTGGTGTTTCTGTGGTTAATGCCCTGTCTAAAGAGTTAACGCTCACCATCCGTAGAGATGGACAGGTCTGGGAACAAATATACAAGCACGGTGAGCCTCAGGCGGATATTGCGGTGATCGGTGAAACAAAGAACACCGGTACAGAGGTTCGTTTTTTACCGAGCGAAGGCACCTTTACCAATATTAAATATCATTATGATATTTTGGCTAAAAGACTTAGGGAGTTATCGTTCTTAAATTCTGGGGTGAATATTTTACTCGCCGATGAACGCAGTGGTAAGAATGAGCAATTTAAATATGATGGTGGTATTGAAGCTTTCGTAAACTATCTTAATCAGAAAAAAACTGCGATTCATGAGGATATCTTCCATTTTACCAATTTCAGAGAATCAGATGGCATTACCGTTGAGGTTGCTATGCAGTGGAATGATTCATATCAGGAAAGTATTTTTTGCTACACCAATAATATTCCCCAGAGAGACGGGGGAACACATTTGGCTGGTTTCCGAGGTGCATTAACACGTACACTCAATAACTATATTGAATCACAGGGTTTTAATAAAAAAGGTGCAGTACCTACAACGGGAGATGATGCAAGAGAAGGGTTAACAGCGGTTATTTCTGTTAAGGTCCCGGATCCTAAGTTTTCATCTCAAACTAAAGATAAACTGGTTTCATCAGAAGTGAAAACGGCTGTCGAGCAGTCGGTGGGCGAGAAGCTTAATGACTTTCTATTAGAAAACCCTCAATCTGCAAAATTAGTCGTAACCAAAATGGTCGACGCTGCCAGAGCTCGTCTTGCTGCGCGTAAGGCTCGAGAGATGACGCGCCGCAAAGGCGTGCTTGATATAGCGGGCCTTCCAGGTAAGTTAGCAGATTGCCAAGAAAAAGACCCTGCGTTGTCTGAGCTTTATATTGTGGAGGGTGATTCTGCGGGAGGTTCAGCAAAACAAGGTAGAAACAGAAAGAACCAAGCGATACTCCCACTTAAAGGTAAGATCCTTAACGTTGAAAAAGCACGGTTTGATAAAATGCTCTCTTCTCAAGAGGTTGGCACCTTAATCACAGCCCTCGGTTGTGGAATTGGACGCGATGAATTTAATGTAGAAAAAACGCGCTATCATTCCATTATAATTATGACGGATGCGGATGTGGATGGTGCTCATATTCGGACTCTGTTGTTGACATTCTTTTTTCGTCAAATGAAAGAGCTTATCGAGAAAGGTTATCTTTATATTGCTCAACCACCTCTTTACAAGGTTAAAAAAGGCAAGCAAGAACAATATTTAAAAGATGATGCAGCACTTGATGATTATATTGCGAGTATGGCTTTGGATAAGGCAACGCTTTATATTAATGAAAATTCGCCTGGGATCACCGGCATCGGGCTTGAAAACCTCACAACATCCTACCGTACGGTTCAAGCGATGATTGTACGACTTTCGAGACTTTATCCTGCTTTGGTTCTAGAGCAGATGATATCAATTGAGCGATTGAATCCAGAGTTGTTAAAAGACAAGGCTGCTGTACAAGAGTGGTCGAAATCCCTAGAAGCCGCCACGAATTCTGCCGTTGATGGTGATGGCAGTGTTTACGAAATAGAAGTTATTGAAGACACGGAGCGCCATATTTTTCTACCGACGGTAACTTTAAAACACCATGGTATTGATACAACTTATAGAATTGGAAAGGACTTCTTTAATTCAGGGGAATATTTGTCAATCACAGAGCTTGGTAATAAAATTAAAGATCTTCTTGAAGATGGTGCTTTTGTGCAGCGCGGTGAAAAAACCCAGACGATTTCAAAATTCAAAGAGTCTTATGAATGGCTAATATTACAGGCTAAAAAAGGACAAACCATTTCCCGTTATAAAGGTCTTGGTGAGATGAATCCTGAACAGCTTTGGGAAACAACGATGGATCCAGAAAACAGACGAATGTTGCAAGTAACAATTGAAGACGCCATCGCGGCGGATCAGTTGTTTACAACGTTAATGGGTGACGATGTAGAGCCAAGAAGAGAGTTTATTGAAACCAATGCGATGGCCGTGGAAAACCTAGACGTTTAAGGGTTTTGATGGTTTGTAAGCACTAACTTCAAGCTTAAATGTTTAAGAGGATTTAGCTAACAATTGATCGGTAAAGGCTTTGAGGTTCTCGAAGACAGGAATGTTTTTATCAAACCCTTTTGCTTTGAGGGTCCGTTCCCCTTTACCCGTTAAGACCAGTGCGGGTTTACAGTTAGCATTGATTGCACAACTGATGTCAGATTGACTGTCTCCAACAAACCAGGTGTCTTTTGCTTTTGCGTTAAACCGGTTTAAAAGCCTTAACACCATCCCCGTTGACGGCTTTCGGTCTTCTCCTGCACGGTCCGGGTGATCGGGACAAAACTCTATAGCGCTAATGGCACCTCCAGAGTCGGCAACTTCTTTTAGCATTTTGTCATGAATTGTTGCGAGGGTTTTAAGCGTTAAAAGACCTCTTGAGATTCCAGACTGATTGCTTGCAACAACAAGGGTGTAACCCGCCTTGGTTAGATCAGAAATTGCTGCGAGACTCGATTTAATAGCAACCCACTCATCAGCAGATTTAATATAATCATCGGAATCAAAGTTGATCACGCCATCCCTATCAAGAATGATTAATAGCTGTTTTGCTGTGGTCATTTTGCGGTATATTTATTTCTGAAGGTAAGCAATATCTGCGATACCAATAAAGAGGTTTCTCAGGTGTTGCAAAATTGCCAATCGGTTTGATCTTAGCTTTAGATCTTCATCCATGACCATAACAGAATCAAAGAAAGCATCAATTGGATTTTTAAGCTCGGTTAGAAGGGTTAAAGCATTGGTATAATCTAGTTTGTCACACAGAGAATTGACTTCTGGAGTGATTTTTAACATCGCCTGGTAGAGGATAATTTCTGCGTTTTCTTCTAAACGGTTTTTATCAACGGCTAGTTCAGCCGTGTTCGAAGCGTTTTTGGTTAAAATGTTGGCGACACGTTTATTCGATTCAGATAATGAGTTAGCTTCTTTGAGCTCACTGAAGGTTTTCACTGCATTAATTCGGGCATCAATATCAAGAGGGTTGGTTAAGCCTAGAGATAGTACAGATTGTATAATTGGATTAGTAAACCCTTTGTCAAGATACAAGGCCTTTATACGGCCCACAAAAAACTCAAAGAGTTGTTGAGTGTTTTTTATTATTTCATCTGGGCTGTTATATACAGAAGTGAAATTTTTGGACGCTAAATCAATGAGGGAATCAAGACTAAGCGGTAGTTTCTTTTCAATAATAATTCTAATAATTCCGAGAGCAGCTCGGCGCAGAGCAAAAGGATCTTTGGTCCCTGAGGGGATTTGTCCAGCAGCAAATATACCCACCAAACTGTCTAGTCTATCTGCAAGAGCTAAAATTATACCGGTAGGCGTTGAGGGTAGATGGTCTCCAGCGAAACGGGGCTTATAGATTTCATCCATAGCTGTAGAAACCTCGGCATTCTCACCATCGTTAGCAGCATAGTATTGACCCATGATCCCTTGTAGGTTTGGAAACTCAATGACCATTTGAGACACCAGGTCGCTCTTACAAATTAACGCTGCTCTAATGATATTTTGTTGATCGACATTAAGAAGTTGAGCAATTTCTGAGCCGATGGAAGAAATTCGAGTAGTTTTATCAAAAATTGTTCCTAGCTCTTTTTGAAACGTTATTTTCTTTAGTTTGTTTGCTTGGTTAGTAAGTGAGTGCTTACAATCTTGTTCAAAAAAGAACATCGCATCGGCGAATCTAGGGCGAATTACGCGCTCATTACCTGTAATAATAGAGTTTGGATGGGTACTTTCAATGTTAGATATAGTAATAAATTTTGAGATAAGATTCTGTTGCGCATCTTTTAGATGGAAGTATTTCTGATTTGCGGACATGGTTGAAATTAATGCCTCGGGTGGAACCGTCAAAAAAGAGGGATCAAAATTACCAGCTAGTGCCACAGGCCATTCAACAAGAGCGTTTACTTCACTTAATAAAGACGGCTCTATTACTGCCGTAGCATTTAGATCGTTAGCAAGGCGTTCAACCTGAGCATTAATGGTGCTTTTTCGTTTCTCAAGATCGGCAATGACAAAGTTTGATTGTAATAAATCTTCATAATCATCAGCAGACTTAAGCGTTAATTTACCAGAAGATAAAAACCGGTGACCATAGGTTATGTTGGATGATTCACAGCGGAACAAGGTCGCAGGTATTATTAGCTCACCGTGCATCATGAGTAACCATTTAACAGGACGAATAAAACTATCAGGGTGATCGCCCCAGCGCATTGATTTAGCAATAGGAAGTTTAGAGAGAGCAGCTTTGACAAGTTCCGGCATTAGTTCTTTGGTCGCTTTGCCGGTTTCGTTAATTTGAAAGCTCAGGCGCTCTCCCTTAGCGGTCTCAGTTTTAGAGAGTTGGCTGAATTCTACACCACAAGATCGTGCAAAACCTAATGCTGCTGGAGTAGGGTTGCCATCATCGTCATAGGCTGCTGACACAGCAGGGCCTTGACGTTCAATTGTTTTATCTGCTTGAGCAGATGCTAGCTGATTAATAATGATGCAGAGTCTGCGAGGGGTTGCAAACACACAACATTGTTGATGCTCAAGTTTAGCGTCATCAACAAGTTTGAGTAATTCTTCATGAAAAGCGCTAATTAATGTTTCTAGTGATTTGGGAGGAAGCTCTTCTGTTCCAAGCTCAACGATAAAGTTTTCAGCAGAGCTCATGATTGCTGCTCCGCACAAAGTGGGAAGCCGAGTGATTCACGAGTTTCAAAATACGATTGGGCCACGGCACGAGACAATGAACGGACTCGAAGAATGTAACGTTGCCTCTCGGTGACAGAAATGGCCTGTCGCGAGTCAAGTAAGTTGAACGTGTGAGAGGCCTTTAATACCAACTCATAGGCGGCTAAGGGTAAGTTTTTATCGATCATTAATTTACTCTGTTGTTCACACTGATCAAAATAAGAGAGTAGAGATTCAACATCGGCATGTTCAAAATTGTAGGTAGACATTTCAACTTCGTTTTGATGAAAGACGTCACCATAAGTTACGACACCCTGAGGTCCTTTGGCCCAAACTAAATCATAAATACTGTCAACACCCTGAAGATACATGGCAATTCGCTCTAATCCATAGGTAATTTCTCCAGACACCGGCTTGCATTCAAGACCACCAACCTGTTGAAAATAGGTAAATTGCGTCACTTCCATTCCATTTAACCAAACCTCCCAACCTAGTCCCCAAGCTCCTAATGTTGGGGATTCCCAATTATCTTCAACAAAACGAACATCATGCTCAAGTAGATCAATACCAATTTTTTCAAGCGACGTTAAATAGAGTTCCTGAATGTTGTCGGGAGAAGGTTTTAATAGCACTTGAAATTGATAGTAATGTTGCAAACGGTTTGGGTTTTCCCCATAACGTCCATCAGTAGGGCGTCGACATGGTTGCACATAGGCGGCATTCCATGGTTCTGGACCAATGGATCGTAGAAATGTTGCCGGATGAA